>CABQWP010000004.1 GCA_902467875.1 uncultured Collinsella sp.
TCACGAGCGGGGGCTCCTGTCGTTTCCGTGCCCCTGGATTGGGTCATAGTGTCTGTCGGTGCCAAAACATCGACATTGCCATGATCCAGACCTGCTAAAAGATAGTCGTTGGGGACGTTCTTGTTTGACTGGTCATTTAAGAACGTCCCCAACGACTACGTAGCATGAGAGTGGATAATCTCCCGGTATGAGCCCATATTCATGCTCAAGGTGGGAGATTATCCACTCTCGTTTCGTTTGTTGATTTCGATGCCTACATTTGTAGGAACAGTTCGTGGAGGCGGGTGTCTTCGTCGAGTTCGGGGTGGAAGGTTACGCCGAGCTGGTTGCCCTGGCGCGCGGCGACGATACGGCCGTCGACTTTCGCTAAGGCCTTTGCGTCGCCGTGGACCTCGACGATGCGGGGCGCGCGGATAAACGTCAGCGGCACTTCACCGTCGATGCCAGCTACCTGCCCCTTGGTTCGAAAACTGCCGAGCTGCCTGCCGTAGGCATTGCGCTCAACGAGCACATCCATGGTTGCCAGGCGCGGCGTGCCCTTATCGTCATGGGCGGCAAGGTCGTGAGCCAGCAGAATCAGGCCGGCGCAGGTGCCCAGGACGGGCATGCCTTCAACAATGCGGGTGCGAAGCTCCTCGAGCATGCCCAACTCATCAAGCAGCTTCCCTTGAACGGTAGACTCGCCGCCGGGAAGTACCAGACGGTCAAAGTCCTGCTTCAAATCAGCCGCCTGCCTCAGCTCAATACAGCGCGCGCCCAGCTCGGATAGTCTTGCCTCGTGCTCGGCAAATGCGCCTTGGACCGCCAGCACGGCGACCGTTTGGTCTGCATAATCGCTCATGTGCGATCCTTTCTGCCGGACTAGCGTCCGCGCTCCTCCATGATGATTTCGATCTCGTCGGCGTTGATGCCCACCATGGCCTCGCCCAGGTCCTCCGAAAGCTCGGCGATGAGCTTGGCATCGGTGAAGTTTGCCACGGCCTTGACGATGGCGGCGGCGCGCTTGGCGGGGTCGCCGCTCTTAAAGATGCCCGAGCCGACAAAGACGCCCTCGGCGCCCAGTTGCATCATCAGCGCGGCGTCGGCGGGGGTCGCTACGCCGCCGGCGGCAAAGTTCACGACGGGAAGCTTACCCGTGGCATGGACCTCGTGCACCAGCTCGACCGGAACCTGCAGTTGCTTGGCTGCCTCAAAGAGCTCGTCGTTGCGCAGGGCAACAACGTCACGGATCTGCTTTTGGATCTTGCGCATGTGACGCACGGCCTGAACGACGTCGCCCGTACCCGGCTCACCCTTGGTGCGAATCATCGTGGCGCCTTCGGCAACACGGCGCAGCGCCTCGCCCAGATCACGGGCGCCGCAGACAAACGGCACGTCAAACTGGGTCTTGTCGATGTGATAGACGTCATCGGCAGGGGAGAGAACCTCGGACTCATCGATGTAGTCGATCTCGATGGCCTGCAGGACCTGCGCCTCGACGATGTGACCGATGCGGCACTTGGCCATGACGGGGATGGAGACGGCCTCTTGGATGCCCTTGATCATCTTGGGGTCGCTCATGCGCGAGACGCCGCCTGCGGCACGGATGTCGGCCGGGATGCGCTCGAGGGCCATGACGGCGCAGGCGCCTGCCTCCTCGGCGATGCGTGCCTGCTCGGGCGTGGTAACGTCCATGATGACGCCGCCCTTGAGCATCTGCGCGAGCTCGCGATTGAGTTTGACGCGGTCGGCCTTGCTGTTCTGTTCTGCCATGGTTGCTCCCTTGGTTGGCATGTGCATTGCTTGACGGAACATCCTATCGGGGAGCTGGGTATGACAAAATACTCAGTTTTCGAGATAATTACAAGGTCAGACTAATACCAGATTGAATGACTTAATAAGGTCAGGTGATAGGCTCATGCTTGACTACAATTTGGAAAAACGCGGCGAAGCATCGCTCTATGAGTATGTTTACCAGCAAATTCGAGATGATATCGTAGCTGGACGCATTGTGGCGGGGGAGCATTTGCCGTCTAAGCGCGCCTTTGCCAGTCATCTGGGAATCAGTGTTATTACCATCGAGAATGCATATAGCCAGTTACTCGCTGAGGGCTATATTTGCTCAATACCACGTCGTGGCTACTACGCTTGCGAGCTTCCGGATGCACCGGTTTTGGCTTCGGCTGCGGAGGGCATCGACCGAGATGCCGTCTCTGTGGGCCCCAGCGTGCATGATGTCAACGGACAGGTCGAGCGATTCGATGCGCTTTCTCCTTCTGCTTTGGAGGCGGCGCGGCTTTGGCAAAGTGCGCTACGGGCGACGCTGGCATCCGAAGACGAGCGCGAAATCTTTTCGCCCGCACCGGCGCAGGGCACTGCTCGGCTGCGACGCGCAATTGCTCACCATCTGCACGGGACAAGGGGTATGAATGTCGACCCCAACAACATCGTTATCGGTGCGGGCGCCCAGCTGCTCGATACCATGTTGGTTCAGTTGCTTGGCGCGGACAAGGTGTATGCGGTTGAGGATCCGGGCTATTTGCGTCTGACGCGTATCTATCAGGCTATGGGCTGCAAAGTTCGACATATCCCGTTGGATGATGAGGGCGTAGACTTGAGCACTCTGCAGAAAAGCGGGACCGATGTCCTTCACCTGATGCCGTCCCATCAGTATCCGACCGGCCTTGTGACGAGCATTGCGCGTCGCTATGCGCTTCTGAGCTGGGTCGCCGAGCGACCAGGTCGGTATCTCATCGAAGATGACTTTGATTGTGAGTTTCGCCTTGCCGGGAAGCCGATTCCCGCGCTCGCGTCGATTGATGCCGCCCAGTCGGTTATCTACACCAACACGTTTTCGAAGAGCCTTTCATCGGCGTTGCGTCTAGCGTACATGGTGCTGCCCGATGAGCTGATGGAGCGGTTTAGGTGCAACCTTGGTTTCTATGCCTCGTCGGTGAGTTCTGTCGACCAGGTCGCTTTGGCTCGTTTGCTGGAATCGGGTGATTACGAGCGGCATGTGAACCGCGTGCGCGTTCGTGCTCGTGAGGCGCGTGATGGCCTGATGGCGCTTGTGCGGAAGGTATTTCCGGCAGGAGAGGTCTCGATCGAGCATGCAGACGCGGGCCTTTACTGTATCGTGGTTGCGGAGCGTGGAACGGGCAGAAGCACTTTTGCACGGGTCCTCACGCGCTCGAGCATCCCTTTTATCGATATTGGTGACTGTTTTTGGTGTGCCGATGGCGCATCTGTCCCTGAAAACTCAACTCAAATTCTTGTTCAGTATGACGATCTGAGTCCAAAAGTACTAACAACCTTGGAATTGCAGCTAATGGGGGGCACTCTGCAACCTAAGTGAGTAGACTTTTAGCACTTTGGCGACCAGGCAGTTTTGTAACAAGCTATCTACCTGCGGTTTTGAAAAGCAGGATGACCGGCCTGCTCGGGATGTTCAAAAAAGTCTACTCACTTGCCGCGCAAAGCTTCTACATGAGAAAAAATGAGGTTTTCAACAGGGTTTCGTCCAGCTCTTGGCAAACTTTTGGCCAGTTGGGGAGGGCTGTTGAAAACTTGGCAGTCCGTTCGGCGCCATTTTTGGTGCGTTCGCGCCAATGCGTGACTGACTGGGTTGAAATTCGTGTTTTCCTGTGCCTATGAAGGATCTACTTTGTGACATATCGGCTTTTAGGTACTGGCGTTTGCCTCCTCAAGTCCGCGCTTTGTGTCTGCCGCTTCCACGACCGGAAGAAGACCGGCAGCGAGATGATCTCACCCGTAACCCGACGGCTGCGGTTGCGCTCGGCTTTCCGTTGTATACATTGGTTCGGACGAGAAACAAGCGGACTTGCCCTGCCAGCATTAGGCAGCGGCTGTTTCTTGGCGAGCTTCCCAGGGAATCCGTGCTGGAGACGGAGCATAGGTTTTTGGTCACGTCTCCTCTACTGACGGCATTTATCATGTCTCGACATCTGACGGATCTCCAGCTTCTTTTTGTATTGGCGGAGATGTGTGGCTTGTTTGCGGTGTGCGCTCTGCCGGCGGCACTTGAGGCGGAGCTTACGCGTGCAATTGATTCGGGCGCGATTTCGACAACGTACGGTTGGGCGCGCTGCCCGTCCGAGGACGGTACCGCCTCAAATTTATGGCGTCGAGACGCTTTGGTTTTGGGCGGAGACCTTGACCGTTTTTGTTCAGATGTTTGCGGGATACGTTACGGCAATAGATTTAGGACGGTGTCGCAACTCGTTCCATTGGGTGCCGCGTCGCCTTTTGAGGTCGAGGCGTATTTGCTACTTGCACTGCCGCGATCCCTGGGAGGCGAAGGTTTTTGCGGCATAGAGCTTAATGTTGAAGTGATGCTAAGCACAAGTGCCCGAGCAATTGTAGGAAAGTCCCGCGTATATATCGACCTGCTTCTGTCTTCGTCGGACGGGAGGCGACAGGTGGCCATTGAATGTCAGGGAAAGGCCTCGCACGGCCGCGCGGGGGATGGCTTGCGTGACGCAGACCGTATGACGGCCCTTCAGGCCATGGGCTACGACGTGCTTCTCCTGACACACAGACAGATATCCGATGAGGATAGATTCCGCGCGATCGTTAAGGCCGTATGTAGGATGCTCGATGCTGAATATCGTGATAAAAATTCGGATGAGCAAAGGGCTGAGGCATTGCTCCGGTCTGAACTATTCATTGACTGGACAAAATTGGGAGTAATCGACGGAAAGATGCCCGTTAGACACAAAACAGCTCGATCGTGGACGGCTACGGTTCTAAGTGAGTAGACTTTTGGCACTTTGGCGACCAGGCCGTTTTGCAACAAGTCATTTACCTGCGGCTTTATAAAGCAATATGGATGGTGTGCTCGGCAAGTTCCAAAAAGTCTACTCACTTAGTTTTTGACGAGAAACCGATGCCGAAGGCGGTCCTATTTCAGGGAGTTAACAAGTTCGTGAGGCACGAAAAAGGCCCGAACCGTGCGGTTCGGGCCTTATCGAGCTAGAGATTGTCTCTCAGGCGGCTGGCTTAGCCAAAGTAGCGCTTGAGCAGGCCGGCGAAAGCCTTGCCGTGGCGGGCCTCGTCGCGAGCCATCTCGTGCACGGTGTCGTGGATGGCATCGAGACCAGCGGCCTTGGCGCGCTTGGCAAGATCAGTCTTGCCGGCGGTGGCGCCGTTCTCGGCCTCAACGCGCATCTCGAGGTTCTTCTTGGTGGAGTCGGTCACGACCTCGCCCAGGAGCTCGGCGAACTTAGCGGCGTGCTCGGCCTCCTCGTGGGCAGCCTTCTCCCAGTACAGGCCGATCTCGGGGTAACCCTCGCGATGAGCGACGCGAGCCATGGCCAGGTACATACCGACCTCGGAGCACTCGCCCTCAAAGTTGGCGCGCAGGTCGGCAACGATGTCCTCGGAGACGCCCTCCATCTTGGCGACGCCCACGACGTGCTCGGCAGCCCACTCGAGCTGGCCCTCCTCCTGCTTCAGGAAACGAGAACCGGGAACGCCGCACTGGGGGCACTTAAAATCCTCGGGCAGCTGGTCGCCGTCGAACTCTTCCACATAACCGCAAACGGGGCAAACAAACTTCATGATTCGATCCTTTCGATCGATGGCGATTGTGCGCTCGTCCGGTCCCGTAAGGGCCCTCTCCGGACGTGCGTCTTGACGAGTTCTATTATCCATAAATGTAACCAAATGTGAAGCCTATTAGGAATGATTTTTAGTAAAACAATTTTGAGATATGAAGATGTTGATTGATTAACGATTGGGAGGCCGTCTGCGATCTCTGCTAAGTACAATCGGGCGAGCAAATGTTGACCTATCAACAAATGAAGGAGTTTCCTTTATGCATCTAGCCCGCCGCGCCTGGTGCCGAACGTATCAAACGGTTTTTCGCATCGCATTGCCGGTACTGCCCTATACCGAGCCACGCATTTTGGAGCATGCCGAGGATGTGCCCGCGGTGCTTCAAAAGCGCTCGATCCAGAAGGTCCTTATCGTGACAGACCCTGGTATTGCACGTTTGGGGCTCACGGAATCACTCGAGCGCGCGCTTACGGCTCAGGGGATTGCCGTTACGGTCTATGCCGAAACGCGTGCGAACCCCACGGTCTCGAATGTGGAGGAAGCGGCGGCGCTGTATCGAGAGAGCGCCTGCCAGGCCATTATCGGCTTTGGCGGCGGTTCGGCCATGGACTGCGCCAAGGGCGTGGGCGCACGCATCGCGCAGCCAAACAAGCCCATCAACAAGATGCGCGGCCTGCTGCGCGTCCACCGTCTCCTGCCGCTACTTATTGCGGTTCCCACTACTGCCGGTACGGGAAGTGAAGTCACGCTCGCGGCGGTTATCACCGATGATGAGACGCACTATAAATACCCCATTAACGACTTTGTGCTCATCCCGCGTTTTGCAGTCCACGACCCCGAGTTTACGCGCGGGTTGCCTGCCTCCATTACGGGGCAGACGGGTATGGATGCCCTGACGCATGCTGTCGAGGCCTTTATCGGCCGTAGCACCACGCCCTACACGCGCAAGATGGCGCGTCAGGCGGTCCAGCTCATCCGCGACAATTTGCTCGAGGCCTATGAGCATGGCGACGACATGCGTGCGCGCCGCAATATGCTTTCGGCGGCGTATAAGGCGGGCGTTGCGTTTACCCGCTCCTATGTCGGATATGTGCATGCCATCGCGCACAGTCTGGGCGGCCGATACGGAATTCCGCACGGTTTGGCCAACGCGATCATCCTGCCGCACATGCTTCGCGCTTATGGTGACGCCGCCGCCCCCAAGCTTGCCGATCTTGCTCGCATGGCGGGCGTTGCGCCGGCTACCGCGCGGGACAGTCTTGCAGCCGAGGCCTTTATCGATTGGGTCGACCGCATGAACGAGGCCCTGGGAATCCCCAAATATGTCTCGGGTATTCGCCGCTCCGACATTCCCGAGATGGCGGCGCATGCCGATGCCGAGGCCAATCCCTTGTACCCCGTTCCTCTTTTAATGGACCGCCTGGAGCTCGAGCATATGTACGAAGTTGTTGCAGGTGGTATGTTTGAGGACGAGAACTAGGAGGTTGCCATGAACACCGAGGAAATTGCGCGCATCGTCGGCGATCAGCGCACCTACTTTAAGACGCACGCTACGTTTGATGTCGATGCTCGACGTCGCGCGCTCGTGAGTTTACGCGATACGGTACGGGCGCACGAGGCCGATATTGCCCATGCGCTCAAGACCGATTTGGGTAAGTCGCATGACGAGGCATATATGTGCGAGATCGGCACGTCGCTTTCCGAGATTCGCCATCAGATTGCGCATATGGCCCGATGGAGCCGCCCGCGCCTGCGCCCCTGCGACCTCGCCAATGCCATTAGTGTGTGCAAAACGCAAGCCGTGCCCTATGGCGTCACGCTCATTATGGCTCCGTGGAACTACCCGTTTTTGCTGACGCTCGAGCCGCTCGCCGGCGCGCTCGCTGCAGGCAACACCGTGGTCATCAAGCCGAGCGCCTATGCTCCGGCATCGAGCGCGGTGCTCAAGCAAATCTGTGAAGAGGCATTTGATCCGCGTCTGGTGACGGTTGTCGAGGGCGGGCGCGCCGAAAACGAGGCGCTGCTCGACGAGTGCTGGGACAAGATCTTCTTTACCGGTAGTGTTCCGGTCGGCAAGCTCGTCATGGAGCGCGCAAGTAAAAACCTTACGCCCGTGACGCTTGAGCTGGGCGGAAAGAGCCCCTGCATCGTGGATGCGACGGCAAACTTGAAGGTCGCAGCGCGGCGTATCGCCTTTGGCAAATGGCTCAACGTGGGGCAGACCTGCGTGGCGCCCGACTACCTGCTGGTCGATGCGCGCGTGCACGACGAGCTGCTGGACCTCATCAGGGAAGAGGCCCGCCGTATGTTTGGCGAGCATCCGCTCGATAACGAGGATTACGGGCATATCGTCAACGCCAAGCATTTTGCGCGCGTGCGCGGGCTGATCGATCCCGATAAGGTCGTGCTTGGAGGTACCGCGCGCGAGACTTCGCTCAAGATCGAGCCGACGATTTTGGATGGCGTGTCCCCCGATGACGCCGTGATGCAGGAGGAGATTTTCGGCCCCATCTTACCGGTGCTGACGTTTGAGAGCCTAGACGAGGCCGAAGCGTTTATTACGGATCGTCCAACGCCGCTGGCCCTGTATATCTTTAGCCAGGACCGTACGGTTCAACAGCGCTTTGTGCGCTACGTGCCCTTTGGCGGCGGCTGCGTCAACGACACCATCATGCACTTGGCTACGAGCCATATGGGCTTTGGCGGCATGGGCGCGAGCGGTATGGGGCAGTACCATGGCCGCGAGAGCTTCGATACGTTTAGCCACAAGAAGAGCATCGTGAACAAGGCAACCTGGCTGGACGTGCCGTTTCGGTATGCGCCCTACGCAAGCTGGAAGCACAAATTCGTGCGCATGTTTGTGCATTAGAAAAGGGCGCAGGTAATACGAACAAGTGTTCCTATTACCTGCATTTTGCGTTAGACTACTGTTATGGAGCACGGATGGGCCAACTCCCTTTAGAAGGGATTTGGTATGAACGTAAGCGATGTTATTTCGTTATTGGCGTTGTTGATTGCGGCTATCGAACTCGGTCTGTTTATCGGCCGAATGAAATAGCCGCCCCCGCGTAAGCGAAGACGGCCACTTCTCACGATGAAAACGTGTATCGGAGTTGGCAAGACCCGCGGCAACGGGTGCCATCCGTGTTCCTATCTTATCTGCAAGCGTTCTGTCGCGCAAGCGTTGAGGCAAACGATTGAAGGACGCAGACAGGATGTATTTGTGTCCGCACGGGACCGTAGACTTCTCAATAAGGTTACACACCGGTTTATCCGGCTGTTAGAGGAGCTGCTATGTACGAGCCTTCACGTGTTCTTCTGTCATTTCACATTGCAGGATTTCAGTATGCCGATGGCGCCTTGGTCCTGGGCGATCTTAAAGCGGGCGATAAGCTGACGCTGTGTGCCGAGCGCGATAATCCCCATGACCCTGAGGCGGTTGCGATCTATTACGGCAACACCAAGCTTGGCTATGTTCCGGGAAACGAGGTCGGCCCGCTGTCCTTGATGATGTATTACGGCCACGAGGACGTATTTGAGGCCCGCGTGCAACAGGTTGCTCCCGAGCGCAGCCCGTGGCATCAGGTGCGCGTTGGCCTCTATGTGGTGGATGCTCGCTAATCGGTAAGGGAAGCTGCCATGTTTGACGACGATGACCTGTTCGATTTGACGGATGATCCGTTTGAATGGGATATGCTACTCGATGACGATGAGTTGGAGCAGGGCCGTAGGAAACGGCAGGACAAGAAAACTCAGGGTGACGCTTCGAAAAAGCAAGACAAGCGCCGCCGCGGACTGTTCGGCGGGCTCTTTGGCTAACCGCCGCATCGCTGTGTCTGTATACTTAGCACCAGTTTGACGCGTTGCGAAATGAGGGCATAGACGATGATGTGGTTTACCGCCGACCTACACCTGGGCGATACGAATATCTTGCACGATATGGATCGACCGTTTGATTCGGTCGAGGAGATGAACCGCAGGGTCACCGATGCCATTAATGAGTGCGTGGCGGCGGACGACCGTCTCTATATCTTGGGAGACTTTACCTATCGTTTGCCCCTAGCGGACGCCGTGCACCTGCGCGAGCGTATCGAATGCAAGAATGTGACGCTCATCTGCGGTAACCATGACGGCGACTGGGAAGATCCCGACGCCCCGCAAATTTGGGAAGACGTGCGCGATTACCTGGAGGTTGCTCCCGGCTATGCCAAGGGCCATCGTCTGGTGATGAGCCATTACCCCATGCTCAGCTGGAATGGTAAGGCGCGTGGTGCCATCATGCTACACGGGCATATCCACAGCAGAGGAGACCGCACCAACGTGCGCAATCGCGACCGCGAACGTCCTATCTTTCGCTACGATGTCGGCCTCGACGCCAACGAGTACAAGCCCGTAAGCCGCGACCAGATTCTTAGCTTCTTTGGGCTATAGGGCGCCAGAACCACCACAATAGGGATAGGCACCTTTGCGGTGGTTCCGGCGCCGTTGCCATTATGGCGGCGGCGCCTTTTTTGTCCGTGCGGCGCGGTAGAGTGTAGGCGGTTGAAATTTGCGTCCATCGAGGAGCTGCTATGAACGAGATCAGGTGCCCGCATTGCGGCGAAGTGTTTAAGGTCGATGCGTCCGGCTATGCGGATATCGTCAAACAGGTGCGCGATGCCGAGTTCTCGCGCGACCTGGATGAGCGTGTGAAGGCAGTCCAGCGCGAGGGCGAGCAGGCGCTGGAACTTGAGCGCTCGCGTTCGACGGCCGCCTTGCAAGAGGCAGAGTCTCAGCGCAACGCTCAGCTTGTCGAGCAGAAGAACGCTGCGGCCCAGCAGCTGGCGCAAGAAGTCGCCAAGCGCGATGCCGAGCTTGCCGAGCTGCGCGCCAAGCTTGAGGGCGCTGCCACGGAGCGCGAGAGTGCAAGCCAGCGCGCGGCGGTTGAGGCCCGTGCGGATGCGCAGAAGGAAAACGCAGAGCTCCAGCGTGAGATTGACAACCTGCGCGCGCAGCTGGGACGCAAGGATGACGAAGCCAAACTTGCCGAGGCGGCGGCGCGCAATGCTGCTCAAAACGATCTGTCCGCCCGCGACGCTCAGATTGCTGAGCTACAGGCAAAGCTCTCCGCTGCGGACAAGGCCCAGGAGATGGCGCTTGCCGCTGCCACGGCAGAGTCGCAGCGTGAGCTCGATGCCGCTCGCAGCGAGGCCGAGCGCGCGCTTGCTGACTATCGCGCGAAGGTACAAGAGAAGTTTTCCGCCGCAAAGGCTCAGTCCGAGCAAGAGGCCGAGGGCCTGCGTGCCCAGCTGCGCGAACAGGAGCTGACGGCCAAAATGAACCTATCGGAGGCGGTCGCCGCGGCGGAGCGTGAGCGCGATGAGGCACGTGCCAAGCTCGCGAGCGAGCTGGCGGTGCGCGATTCTCGCGAGGAACAGGTCAAGGTGGCACACGAGCTCGAGCTCGCGCAGGCCAAGCGCGCGAGCGATGACCTGATTCGCTACAAGGACGAAGAGATTGAGCGCCTTAAGGATATGAAGGTCCGCCTGTCCACCAAGATGGTGGGCGAGTCACTCGAGCAGCACTGCGAGACCGAGTTTAACCGTCTGCGCATGACGGCGTTTCCTAACGCGTACTTCGAGAAAGATAACGATGCGTCCGAGGGTACCAAGGGCGACTTTATCTTCCGTGAGTGCGACGCGAGCGGCAACGAGGTCATTTCGATTATGTTCGAGATGAAAAACGAGAACGACGAGACTGCGACCAAGCACAAGAACGAGGACTTCTTTAAGAAGCTCGACCACGATCGTCGCCAGAAGGGCTGTGAGTATGCAGTGCTCTGCACGCTGCTCGAGCCCGAGAGCGAGCTTTACAATGCCGGCATCGTGGACGTGAGCTATCGCTACGAGAAGATGTACGTGATCCGCCCGCAGTTCTTTATTCCCATGATTACGCTTCTTCGCAACGCTGCCATGGGTTCGCTGCGCTATAAGCAGGAGCTGGCGGAGTACAAACAGCAGAATATCGACGTCACAAACTTCGAAGCCAAGATGGAAAAGTTCAAGAATGATTTCGGTCGCAACTACGAGATCGCGAGCCGCAAGTTCCAAACGGCGATCGATGAGATCGACAAGACGATTAGCCATCTGCAAAAGACCAAGGAGGCGCTCCTGTCGTCCGAGAACAACCTACGCTTGGCAAACAAGAAGGCCGACGACCTCACGATCCGCAAACTCACCTGGGGGAACAAAACCATGAAGGCGGCCTTCGACGAGGCGCGTGAGGTGGCGGCGGACACGGTTGATGAGCCCACCGATGCCGATTCGTATGAGATCGAAGATGCCGAGTAGGGGATAGCGTATCGCACAAAAGCGGGGCCGCTGGCGATGTTGCCAGCGGCCCCGCTTCGTTCCATTGCGCCCGGCTAGTCTTCGAGCAGGTCCTCAATAAAGCCGACGCGGTAGTTTTTGAAGATGACCTCGCCGCCATCTTGCGTGGCATCCAGGTCGACATCGCCCATGATGCCAAAGTCGTGGTCGCCATCCTCGTCGGCAAAAATCTGGTGCACGTGCCACACGTGATCGGTCTTCTCGTCGCTCTCGTCGATGGTAAACATCGCGGCACTGCGGGCGTCTCCGTCGGTGAGGATTTCCTCGTGCTGCTCGTGATAGGCGTCGAGGGCCTTTTGCCAGCGGACCTCGCTCATGCCCCAGTCCTCGTCGAGCTCGCCCAGATCGCGCACGTGTCCACGGGCCGCAAGGGTCACGCGGCGGAAGAGCGCGTTGCGCACCAGCAGCGTGCAGCCGCGGCGGTCGGCCACGACCTCGTCGATGCCCTGCGGCGGTGTGGCGTCGAGTGCAGCGGGGTTGCCGGCGTTCTCCCACTCGTCCACCAGGCTCGAGTCGACCGAGCGCACCACAAAGCCGAGCCACGAAATGATGTCACGCAAGCGCTCATCGCGCTTCTCAATGGGAACGGTGCGATCGAGGGAACGGTAGGCCTCGGCTAGGTAGCGCAGCAGAATGCCCTCGGAGCGGGCGATGCCGAGCTTTTGGATATAGCCCTTAAAGTCGCTCGCGCTCTCCAACATGTCGCGCAGGACGCTCTTGGGCGAGAGCTGGTAGTCGTTGGCCCAAGGTACTTCCTGGCAGTACTTGTCGAAGGCGGCATCGAGCAAGTCCTCGAGCGGCTTTTCGTAGGTGACGTCCTGGATGCGCTCCAGGCGTTCCTCATATTCGACGCCGTCAGCCTTCATTTCGGCCATCGCGCGGTCGCGCGCGGCGCGCTCCTGTGCACGCAGCACCTGCTTGGGATCCTCGAGCGTTGCCTCGACCATCGAGATCAGATCCATGGTATAGGTCTCGCTCTCGGGGTCGAGCAGCTCCAGCGCGGCAAGCAAAAACGGCGAGAGCGGCTGGTCGAGCGCAAAGTCCTCGGGCAGATCGACCGTCAGCGCATAGTCGATGTCTGGTGCGGCGTCAGCCGGAGCGTCAGGCGCGGGCGGCACCTCGGTGCGAACGACGACGCCGGAATCGATGAGCGTGGCGAAGATTTCGTCGGCACGAACCTCGAGCTTGGCCTTTTCCTCGGGAGTCTGCAGACTCGTCTCGATGAGGTCGTGTACGCGGGCTCGGGCATCGCCGCCCTGCTCGACCACGCTAATCACCATGGAGTGCGTGATGCGCAGGCGCGGCTTGAGCGTTTCGGGCTGCGTCTCGATCAGGCGCTCAAAGGTCTGCTTGTTCCAGGTGACAAAGCCCTCGGGGGCCTTCTTCTTTTTAATCTTGCGGAGCTTCTTGGGGTCGTCGCCCGCCTTGGCCATGAGCTTGGCATTCTCGATCTCGTGCTCCGGGGCCTCGGCGATGACCATACCCTCGGTGTCAAAGCCCGAGCGACCGGCGCGACCAGCGATCTGATGGAACTCACGGGCGCGCAGGCGACGCATCTTGTAGCCGTCGAACTTGGTGAGCGCGGTGAGGACCACGGTGTGGATGGGCACGTTGATGCCGACGCCGAGTGTGTCGGTGCCGCAAATGACGGGCAGTAGGCCCTGCTGTGCCAGGCGCTCGACCAGTAGGCGATAGCGCGGCAGCATACCGGCGTGGTGCACGCCGACGCCGCAGCCAAGCAAGCGCTTGAGGATCTTGCCGAAGGCCGTCGAGAAGCTCGTGCCCTTGGCCGCCTCCTTGATGGCCTCGCGCTGCTCCTTGCTGGCAATGCCAAAGTTGGCGAGCGACTGTGCCGTCGCAAGTGCGGCGTCCTGGCTAAAGTGCACGATGTAGAGCGGGGCCTCGCCGCGGCGCATCGCGAGCTCGACGGTGCCCTCGAGCGAGGTCGTCACGTAGTCGTAGCTCAGCGGCACGGGGCGTGGGGCATCGACGACCAAGTCGCAGGTAGCACCGGTGTGTTCCTCGAGCGAGGCGGCGATCGCGGTGACATCGCCGAGCGTGGCGCTCATGAGCATGAATTGCGTGTGAGGCAGGGTGAGCAGCGGCACCTGCCAGGCCCAACCGCGATCGGGGTCGGCAAAGTAGTGGAACTCGTCCATGGCGACGCAGCCAACATCGGCATCCTCGCCCTCGCGCAGTGCGTCGTTGGCAAGGATCTCTGCCGTGCAGCAGATGACGGGCGCCTTGGTGTTGATATGCGTATCACCGGTGATCATGCCGACGTTATCGCGGCCGAGCACCTGCACAAGGTCGAAAAACTTTTCGCTGACCAGAGCCTTGATAGGGGCCGTGTAGTAGCAGCGCTTGCCCTGCGCCATGCCCATAAAGAGCATGCCCAGCGCGACAAGCGACTTGCCCGATCCGGTCGGTGTTCCCAAAATGACATGGTCACCGGCGGCTAGATCCATGAGGGCCTCTTCTTGGTGGTCCCACAGCTCAATGCCGCGGTCGCTCGTCCATTCAAAGAAACGTTCGAAGGCCTGGTCGGGCGTGAGCCATGGTTCGGGCT
The DNA here is from genome assembly GCA_902467875.1 of uncultured Collinsella sp. GTDB lineage: Bacteria > Actinomycetota > Coriobacteriia > Coriobacteriales > Coriobacteriaceae > Collinsella. The sequence continues at coordinate 14,494 of CABQWP010000004.1, forward strand.
CGCTGCCATCCTCGGGCTCCCACCAGGTGGGGGAGAGTGCGCCGAGCGAGCCGAACTCGGCTTCGGTTCCCGTGCCGCCCGAGAATGAGCTGGCGGCGCCGGCGCCGGAAACGGTGCTGGCGGAAGTATCTGTCGTGGTCTGTGCCATGTGGTTGCTTTCTCTCGCGTTTGTCCGCCAACTATTATGGCGTAGCGGCGGCGCGGGGTGCCAGCGCGCGAGAAAATGCAGGAAATGGGCGTTCTGTCCAGCTGTTTGGTACAGTTGCCAGCTAAGTGAGTAGACTTTTTGCGATATCGCGAGCACATGGCTTTTGTGCAAGGGATCTACCTGCGGTTTTAGTTTTCGTTATTCGGGTTGTGCTTGGCTATTGCAAAAAAGTCTACTCACTTAGGCTTGACGGTCGTTTGCTGGCGCCTATTTGCGCTTGTTTGCGCTTGTTTGCTGACGCCGCGACCATCAGAAGCCCCTAGGACTCCTGCGGCAGGCGCTTCTTGCCTTTGCGGGCGCGGTTTTTAAAGTTCGCGACGGCTTCTTCCATGCCCAGAGGTACATAGGTGAGCTCATCGAGGTTGTCGGGCAGGTAGCAGGCAAGGCTTTGCTCCTGCGCGCGACCCGTCGCGAGCTGATTGTCGCTGGGCTGTGCGCCGGGTGCGGCGCAAATGCCGTAGACGACGGCACCCATCTCGCGCGTGCGGCACTCGTACTCGGTCTCGGGATGCTCGGGATGGTCGCGGCGTACGTCGTCACTTACCCAAAGCGTATCGTAGCCGGCCGCGGCAAACTGCCCCAGGGCGTAGTCGCGCAATGGCTTGCTGTCGGTTCGCAGCGTGACGGTGGCGCCGGCTGAAAAGAGTGGGCGGTAGAGCGTCAGATGGTCGACATGGACGAGTCGTTTTTTGGCGTACTTGGCCTTGGGCTGCGGCGTGGGAAAGTTGATGGTGATGGCATCGAGCTCGCCTGCGGCAAACAGTTGCGGCAGCGATGCGGCGCCTCGGGGCAGGACGAGTGCGTTGGTCAGTTCCTGCTCGCAGATTTTCTGTGCGGTATAGGCGATGCAGATGGGTTCCTGGTCCATGCCGATAAAGAGCGTGTCGGGCTCACGGCGAGCGCGCTCAACCAGATAGGTGCCCTTGCCACAGCCAAGATCCAGGTGAAGGTGTTCGAAGGGCTTGCTGCCAGCTGGCGCGCAAGCCTCGCGCCAATCTCCGGCATAGGCCTCGGGGTTCGTCTCAATCGCATCGGCGTAGCGCTCCAGGCGCTCTTCGAGCACAAAGTTCTTAGGCGTGCGAACGTGGACGGCTCCCATGAGGCTCCTTGGTCATAAATATGGAACGCGTAGCTGCGCGTTCCGTCAATGGGTTGAAAAAGGGTGGGCATAGCTTGCCCGAAAGATGCGGTGCGGTTCGGCGGCGAGTCGCCGATACCTACAGACGCTTGAGAATCACATAACGGTTGAGCTCTCCGCTGCGACCGTCGGCATGGAAACGCTCAAGCTCGCGCACGGGGACCTCGCCGCTCTTGTAGAACGTACGGACGCCGCGCACCAGGTCGGTGATCTGCTGATCGTCAAAGTGATGGCAATAGCGGTAGGCGTGGCGGTCGTTTTGCCAGCCAATGAGGTGGTCGCCGGCTTCAAACTGCGCTGAATCGTATCCCTCAAACGGCGGGGTGAGCTCGGCGCGGGCTTCGGCTCGAACGGCCTTGCGCGCCATGCGCTCGTCGTTCATAAACTCCCAAAAGCTGATGGCGATGATGCCGCCTGGGCGCGTCTGGCGCACCAGGGCGTCGAGCACGCGTACACGGTATTCGCACGACGGCACATGGTGCATAAAGCCAAAGCAGACCGAGATGTCGGCGAGCGGGGCGTCGAAAAGCACGTCGGGCGTCTCGGCGGGGTTGAGCTTCATAAGGGCATCGAGCACGTCGAGTTCCTGGAAGTGCAGGTTGGGAATGCGCAGGGCGTGGCCACGTGCATCGATAGCCAAATCCTGACACGAGTCGACGCCATAGAACTCAAACGGGCAGCTGGCATCTGCCGAGGGGTTTGCGCCGTCGACGCCCTTGGCGGCAAGTGCGCCGCCGGCGGCAAAGTTCTCGAATCGCATATTGCCGCAGGCAAGATCGAAGACGCGCACGGGATGCTCGATGGTGGCCACATCGAGCTGCTCGAGCGCGATGTCCATGGTGCGCACCCAGCCGGGCCACGGGGCCTGGCGCGTATCGGAGAAGGAGGCGGAGTGCTCGCGATAGAACGTGTTATTGAGCTGGATGAGCGATGAGGCGAAATCGCGGTTCACGGCGCGGAACTCCCTCCGTTGGCGGTGCGGAATAAACAGTACGACCATACTACCGTTAACGCCGCAACGGGGACAACCGGGCTAGGTGCCATTGCTTTGTTTGGACACATTTCCGCAGCTCATATGCACCCGCAACCGCCGGTTGTCAAAAATCTCACTAGAATAGGTGGCATGCTTTTGGCAGTGGCGGATAGATTTTTAACTGTGCAAGGCGCCTTAAGAACAAAAACGGTCCGGCGGCACGGCTGGCATCACATAGGAGGAACCATGAATGTAGAAACTGCGCAGCGGCTCGCCGACCTTCGCCGCAGCAAAGGCTTTAGCCAAGAAGGGCTGGCACGAAAGCTGGGGCTGTCGCGCCAGGCGGTCAGTAAATGGGAGCGCGCGGAGAGCTCGCCCGATACCGAGAACCTGATCTCGCTCGCCAAGCTCTATGGCGTGAGCCTGGACGAGCTGCTCAATCCGAGCGATGAGATCGAGGACGATATCGAGTTTGAGAACGAGGACCGCGCCCGTCAGCGCGAGGCCGAGGCAGCAGAGCGCGCTCGCACCCATGAGGCGGCGGCGCGCGCTACCGAGGCGGCAACGCAGGCGAGTGATGCCGCCGCCAAGGCGGCGCAAGCGGCAAGCTGGAGTGCGCAGGCCGCCAATGCCGCTACGGCGCAGGCGACGAGTGGCGGCGCAGTTGGCTCGACTCCGGTGAAGGGCCCGTTCCAGTCGTTCCCGTATTGGGCCGTGTGCTGGCTGCTGTTCTTTTTGCTGATGTTCCTGTTTGATGCCGGCCCCTTTGCCGCGCTGATCTTCTTCACGATTCCCATCTATCACTGGGTGGCGCGTGCGCTCGATGGTGATTGGGCGCGTGGAGATATTCAGGTTGGTCCGGCGCCGGTGGCGGCTAGGGCTCAGAATACTTCCGCTTCAGTTGATACTGACGTGGCTACCGCGACTACCGCTGACCGGATCGCCAAAGAGGGTGATGAATGATGAAGCTTTCGCATGAATCCAAGGTACGCTTGGGCGTTGGCATCGGAGCGTTTGTGCTCATCGTTGGGCTTATATTTGGTGCTTCGCGGCTATTGACTCATTCCAATATGGTGCGTACGACCGGTATTCTATCTGGCCATTTGTCTGATTTTGACGATATGTTTGACGACGATGATCTCTTGGATAGCGGTAACTATTCCGCTCGGCCTCAGCAGCTTTCGTGTACGACCTTTGATGCCGATGAGTTTCGCTACCTCGATTTCGATATCGATGCGGCTACGGTGGACGTCAAGGTTGTTGATGGCAACAAGGCTCGCGTTATCGAGCGGGGACGCGTTGCCAATGGTATGGATGCCTCCAAGGCCGCGACGCAGAACATCGCATCCGTCGAGGACTCGACGCTCAAGGTTTCTCAGTTTGGAAGTGATGACGGTAAGGCAATTGACCGCTCGGTTACGGTTGAACTGCCGCGCCGTGTTGCCGAACATCTGAAGGGAGTCAACGCGCACGTGGGCTCGGGTGATCTGCAGATTGCCGGTGTCACCTGTGATGGTTTCGACCTTTTCCTGGGTGCGGGAGATGTAGAGTTTGCGGGCAGCGTGACTGATGCGCTTAGTGCAGAGGTCGGGTCGGGCGATGTAACGTTCGAGCTCTACCAGGCCCCCGCGAAGTCGATGGACGTGAGTGTGGGCTCGGGCGATGTGGAGATGACGGTTCCAAACTCTACGGGCTTTAAGGCGAGCCTCACCTTGGGCAGCGGCGACTTCGAGAGCGATTTCCTTCCGCTTGACTACGACGGCGAGACCATTTTGAATCTTGAATTCGATAATGGCGATAAGTCCGCCACGTATCGTTTTGAGGTTGGTTCGGGCGACATGTCATTTGATTCAGAGTGACGGGCGGTTATCGAAGACTTATAAACCATAGCTGCACTCTTTGATGAAGGCGCCGAAGCCGAGATCGGCTCCGGTGCCTTTGCCTTTACAATGGGGACATGGAACAGATTATCTTGAACATACTCGTGGCTCTGCGTCGCGGCGAGACCGTGGACGACAAAGCGCTCGTCAAACTGATACATGCCGAGGCGCGCCGTGAGGGTGCCGACAAACGCGATTTGGCCAAGCGCCGTCTGCTGCCGTTCTACCAGCGGGTAAAACGTGAAGAGCCGGCTCGTTGGGCTGGGTGGAATGTCGATGCCGAGCTGGAACGTCGACTGCTGCAGGTGCTGCGTATGAAGCCTCGTCGCACGGCCTCGGGCGTGGCGACCATTACCGTCATCACCAAGCCCTGGCCGTGCTCGGGCGATTGCCTGTTTTGCCCCAACGATCTGCGCATGCCTAAAAGCTATCTGCATGCCGAGCCGGCGTGCGCCCGTGCGGAGCAAAACTGCTTCGACCCGTATCTGCAGGTGAGCGCTCGTCTGACCGCGCTTTCGCAGATGGGGCATGCGACCGACAAGATAGAGCTCATCGTGCTCGGTGGCACCTGGAGCGACTATCCGCAAGGGTACCAGACATGGTTTATGTCGGAGCTCTTTCGTGCGCTCAATGATGATGCGGTGGCGGGCGTGGCGGCCAACCCCATGTTGGCGTGCCCGGGCATCAGCCGTGCCGAGGCAGGGCGCCTGCTCGATGACGCTCCCGCCGATGCCCTGCCGCCGGTGGTAACAGAGCGCCGCGAGCGCTATCGGGCTGCCGGCATTGCGACAGACGAGGCTGAGCTTGCTGCCGGCGTTGCCGACGAGCAGGGGCGTGTGGATGCTGTCGTTGGTGGCTATAACCGCGCAGTGCGTCGTCTGTACGGCCCCGGTACGCCATGGGGCGAGGCTGCCGAGTGGCAGACGGCAACGATGGAGGAGCTTGAGCGTCAGCAGCGCATCAACGAGACGGCGAAGCATCGCGTGGTGGGGCTCGTTATCGAGACGCGCCCCGATGCCGTAACGCCGCAGGCCCTCACGCTCATCCGCCGCCTGGGTTGCACAAAGATTCAGATGGGTATTCAGAGTCTCGACCAACATTTGCTCGATATCAACGAGCGTCGCATTTCGGTGGCGCAGATCGAGCGGGCGTTTTCGCTTGCGCGCTTGTTTGGCTTTAAGATCCACGCGCACTTTATGCTCAACTTGTTGGGCGCTACGCCCGAGGGGGACAAGCGCGACTACGAGCGCTTCATGACCGAGGGCGCTTTTATGCCCGACGAGGTCAAGGTCTACCCGTGCGCGCTCATCGAGGGCTCGCGTTTGGTGGGCTGCTATGAGCGCGGCGAGTGGCGCCCCTATACCGAGGAAGAGCTGCTCGATGTGTTGGCCGACGACATCGTAGTGACGCCGGCGTTCTGCCGCATCAGTCGCATGATCCGCGACTTTAGCTCCGACGACATCATGGTGGGCAACAAGAAGCCCAACCTGCGTCAGCTCGTTGAGAACCGCTTGGCTGCTCGGGGTGACGGTGCGACGGTGCGCGAGATTCGCTATCGCGAGATCAGCACGGCGGGTGCCGACTTGGATGAGCTGACCCTTGACGAGGAAGTGGCATACGAGACGCCGGTGACGCACGAGCGCTTTTTGCAGTGGGTGACGCCGCAGGGCAAGATCGCGGGCTTTTTGCGGTTGTCGCTGCCCGATCGCGCCTTTGTCACCGCGCATGCGGGCGAATTGCCGACGAGGCCGGAGGAGGCGATGATTCGCGAGGTGCACGTCTATGGCATGGCGGCGCGCGTGGGCGACCAGGGCCAGGCGGCGCAGCATCACGGGTTGGGGCGCGTGCTCGTAGAGCGTGCGTGCCAGATTGCTCGAGACGCGGGGTATACGCACATCAACGTGATTAGCGCGATCGGTACGCGCGAGTACTATCGCCATTTGGGTTTTTACGACCATGGACTCTATCTGCAAAAGGAGCTCTAAATGAACAAGCCGAGTGTTTCTGCTGGCGTCGTTGCCGGCGTTGCTCTGGGAGCCGCGGCGCTTGGTGCGGCCGCTGTCGCTGTTCGTGCTGCCTGTCTGCAGGTTGCGCGAACCCGCAATGGGTTGGCGCGCGTGAAACGCGTGCACGATGAGGGCGGCGATGAGATTCGCGTCTTGGTGCAAGGTGGGGTCTACCAAAGTGCGAGTTACGTTGGCGAGCGCTGGGCAGAGCCCGTCTTTGCGTACTATCGTGCATTTGACGATGTGTTTGAGGCCGAGGACGCAATGCGTGATGCTTACGGGCATGGTATCGACTGTATGCTCATGCTGGGCGGCGGCGGGTTTGCCTATCCCAAGTTTGCACTGTTGTCGCACGAGGGCTTGCGCATGGACGTCATCGAGTATGACGGAGAGATTACGCGCCTGGCGCGCCGCTGGTTCTACCTGGACGAGCTGGAGCGCGCGGTGGGCGACCGCTTGCGGGTGATTACCGCTGAGGCGCGTTCGTACCTGGGCGTGACGAGCGTGGGGCATCGTCGCTACGACGTGATCGTGAGCGATTGCTTTGGCGGTGCCGAGCCCGTGCGCAAGCTGGCGACGGTTGAGGCGTTGCGTTTGGTGCGAGGCAGCCTGAACCTCGGGGGTATCTACGTTGCCAATATCGTGAGTGCAAACGAGGGGAGCGACGTGACGTTCCTGCGTGACTGCGCTGCCACGGCACTCGAGGTATTCGCCCATGCCTGGGTGGTCCCATGTGGCGATGCGGAGTTCGGCGGCGAGGAAAACTACCTGCTCATCGCCAGCGACGGCGACTACGCCTTTGCCGAAGCCGTGTCCTTCGACGCCGACTTCCTCGGCACCGCCCTTCACGATTAGTGCGTCTCCCTGAGACCAGTCTTTTTGGGACGGGGCTATTTTAGCTACCCTGACAGGCAACGCGATCGGTTTGGCCGATTAACGGCAGGGGGTAGCTAAAATAGCCCCGTCCCAAAAAGACTGGTCTTATGCGTGGTCGTGCCAGCTGCGGACGCGCTGCTTCATGCCCTCTATGTCGAGCACGCCTTCGGCGAAGCCTTTGCGCACGAGCTCCTCGGGAACGTATTCGTCGTAGCGATCAAAATAAGGCACCTCGCCGGGATAGACGAGCTCAATGGGATCAAAGTCCTTCTCGGCCTCGGCGGCGAGCACCTCAAAGAACGTCTCCTCGTCGGCCTTCATCTTGAACTGCATAAAGTATGGACGCGACGGATCGAGCCCGCGAAGGCCAAGCTCCGCGGCACACTTGATCTTGAGCATACGTTCGAGCGCCAGAAAGGCGTAGCTGCCCAGCCAGGGGAAGAGTACCCAGGTGTCTCCGCCCAGGTTAATGAGCGGCTTAGTTCCCGCGCCCGAAATCTCGGCGGTATGACGAGCCTGTGCAAGGCGTGCCCGCGCGTTACCCATAAGGTACGGATATGCCGCGTGCTCAGTGAGCGCTTGGCGCATGCGCTCGAGTACATGCGTATTGATGTCTCCGGGGCAGTCGCCAAAGTAGGCCGGCACCCGGCCTTTGACCTGCGTGGCAAAGACGGTATGACGCTTCCAGTCCACTTCTTCGACAATCCAGCAATGTCCGGCGATGGCGATGCGCTCACCGGGCGGTGGCGGGTTGACGATTGTGCCCAGCTCGGCCGATTCACTGCGAACGGTAAACTCTTCGTTTTCCTGGAATACGGCGTAGAACTTAAAGTTGTTGATGATGCGCTCGCCCGCGAGACCTACGATGAGCCCACCGCCCTCGGTGACCTGGATGTGGTCGATCTTGATGAGGTGACGCAGCAGTACGCGATAGTCATCGGCCGAGACGCGGTGAAAATAGCTGAGCGTGAGCACACGCTGAGCAAGCTCGGCCGGCGTGAGATCGCCGGTGCTGGCGAGGGTCGACATGGTCTGGTGATAGAGCAAGCTGTAGGGGAGTCGATCGAGCTCGGGTGGCTCGACCCACTTTTCTTCGCGATAGAGTTGTACCAGCGCGATGCCCTGCAGGAGCTTCCACGGAATGGTCTCGGGCATCATCGTGCGCGGCTCGGGCTCCTCCTCGCGCATGACAAACCACATCTCGGGCGGAAGATCGCGGCGGCCTGTGCGCCCCATGCGCTGCAAAAAGGAGCTGACGGTAAACGGCGCATCGATCTGGAACGCGCGCTCCAGGCGGCCGATATCGATGCCGAGCTCCAGCGTGGAGGTGGTGACGGTTGTCTGTGCCTGTTCCTCGTCACGCATGAGCTCCTCGGCGGTCTCGCGTAGTGATGCCGAGAGGTTGCCATGATGGATAAGGAAGCGGTCTGGCTCGTGCCGGCTTTCACAGTAGCTGCGCAACATGGAGCACACAGCCTCTGCCTCCTCGCGCGAGTTGGCAAAGACCAGGCACTTGCGGCCGCGCGTATGCTCAAAGATATAGCCCATACCGGGGTCGGCGTTGTCGGGCGCCGTGTCGGTGGGGTTGAGAAGCGCCTGCTCGGTCGCTCGTGGGATGTCGACTTCGCCCTCGGGGGCCGAGGAAGTTCGGCGGTCCTTGGGTGCGGCCTTGCCCCGTGCCTGCTCGCGACGTTGGCGGCGTTCTTCCTGTGTAAGCTGTCCGCTGTGGCGCATGTCTTGGACACCGGGCGGCAGCGCCGCGGGTGGTGCCGCCTCAATGCGCTCGCATCCGAGCACCTCAGCTTCCTGCGGACCTGTGCTCGCGAATCCTCGCTGCTGAGCCTGGGGACCCGAGTTGTAGAAGTGCTCCATGGAGATACGCCACACGCGGCGCGGCTCCTCAAAGCGGGGGATGACGCAGTCGCGTCCCGTCCCCTGCGACAGGAAGGCACCCGTGCGTTCCGGGTCCCCGATGGTGGCCGAAAGGCCGATGCGCCTGGGTCGCACGCCCGCCATGCGCGAAAGACGCTCGATAAGGCAGAGCGTCTGCCCGCCGCGGTCACCGCGCATGAGCGAGTGGACCTCGTCGATGACCACATAGCGCAGGTCGCAAAACATGCGCGGAATCGCCATGTGCTTATGGATTAAGAGCGCCTCGAGTGACTCGGGCGTAATCTGCAAGATGCCGCTCGGTTTTTTGATGAGCTTAGCCTTGTGCGACTGGGAGACATCGCCATGCCAGTGCCAGATAGGGATATCGGCCTCTTCGCAGAGGTCGTTGAGACGGACGAACTGATCATTGATGAGCGCTTTGAGGGGGCCAATGTAGAGGGCACCAACGCTTGCGGGCGGGTTCTCCCAAAACTCGGTCAGGATGGGAAAGAAGGCCGCTTCGGTTTTGCCGGAAGCCGTGGATGCCGTCAGGAGCACATTATCTTGCGTGTTGAAGATGGCATCTGCCGCCGCAACCTGGATGGAGCGCAGGCTCTCCCAATCGTGGGAGTAAATGAAGTCTTGGATAAACGGGGCATATCGGTCAAAAGCGTTCATGGGACCTCCTCTCATTAACGGACCGATCAACGCAACGGGCAACGGCTCGATATCTTGCAGCATCGGTGTTTGCCCAGATAAAACCTACAAAATAAACCTGTCCCTTTTTGGTAGGTTAGATGGTGAACTCGGCAAAGTTACGGTCGCCGCCTGCGGTGCCGGTGTCGTCTGTTGCGGCTGGCCGCGCCAGCGCGTCGCCACCGACGCTTTGTAGCAACTCGGCCACATTTGCATCGGGGTTCTGACACAGGATATCGAGCAGCTCGATAAAGTCGCGGATGACCTCGCGGGGCGTCAGATGCGTGTCGGCCCCCACGCGGCCAAACTCAATCTTGAGGAAGTCCACCAAGTCGTTCTCGGTAAGCGTGGGCGTCCAGCCAAAGTAGCCGGCGTGGATCTGCATGAGCTTTTCGATGAGCACCAGCAGCTCCTCGTAGGTGAGCGGCTGCAGGCGGATGATGGGCGCGAGCATGTCTTTGAGATCATCGCGCGCAAAACGGCCCTGGGCGAGACGGCTCCGAAGGGCCTCGTAGGAAAAGACGCCGCGGCGGCGGTCCTCGATGGAGGTCGGCGTGCCGCCCATGATCATGCCCAGGTACTGCGCTTTGCCCTGGAGCGTGTCGTTGTACATGGTCAGGATCTTCTCGTAGTTATATTGGCGCGTAATCGCGTTGGGAATCTTGTATAGATTCACGAGCTCGTCGATGAGCACCAACATGCCCTTGTAGCCGCTGCAGACCAAAAAGCGCGCAATGAGCTTGACGTAGTCGTACCAGTCGTCATCGCTGATGATGGTCGAGGAGCCTAGCTCGGCTCGCGCTTCGCTCTTGGTGCGGTATTCGCCACGAATCCATTTGGTCACCCGGCTCATAGCTTCTTCGTCGCCCTCGGATACGGCCGTGCGGTAGCGGCGGAGCATGCGGGTGAAGTCAAAGCCGTGGACCATCTCCTCGAGCGGGGCCAGTTGGGCATTGACGACCGACTCGTCGACGTCGGCGCACGAGGCAACCCAGCGATCAAGAATAAGGTTGAGCGCACCGCCCTCAGGGCGCGTCTTGGTCGATATGTTGCGGATGAGCTCGCGATAGGTAGCGAGGCCCTGGCCCTGGCCGCCCTGTAGGCGGCGCTCAGGGGAAAGGTCGGCATCGGCGACCACGAAGCCCTCGCCCATGGCATGCGTTCGGATGGTCTGGAGCAAAAAGCTCTTGCCGGCGCCGTAGCGACCGACTAGGAAACGGAAGCTTGCGCCGCCATCGGCGATGAGGCTCAGGTCGGTGAGCAGAGCACGGATCTCGACCTCTCGTCCCACGGTGATGTAGGGAAGGCCGATGCGCGGGACAACACCGCCCTTGAGCGAGTTGAGAATGACGGCGGCGACGCGCTTGGGCACGCGGGGTGCTGCGGGTGCGGTATCACTCATGGTCTAAGTATCCTCTCACGTCTGCTTCGTAGTCCTCGATAATTTGCGGTCCTGCTGAGCCAAATTCAATAACGGTGTCGCCCACCAGGTCAAAGAGCGCTTCGTTGATGCTATCGACGAGCATGTCCTCACTCTTGCCCGACTGTGTCGCGGCCGATGCCGACTGCGCCGTGTTTTGCTCGAGGAGTGCTCGAAGATAGGCTTCTGCGGCGGGATCGAGTGCGGACGCGGTGTCGGCGGGCGTGGGCGCTGGTGCGAGGAGCGGGGCTACGACGCCAAACTGCTCGGTGGAGATGGTCGGCTCGCTAACCTCGTCCTGCTGCGTGGTCGTCGCGACTGGTTCGAGGATCGTGTCGGCCACGGGCTCGGCTTCCCGTCGCTCGGCAACTGCCGCCTCGGCATCCGCAAACGTGCCGTCCTCGCGCTCCTCGTCGATCAAAAGCGCCTCGCGCGTTTGTGCGGCGGCGCTCCGAATGTGCCCCAGCTGGCTCAGGTCGATATCGATCTTGACGGGCTGATGCGCGGCATCCCATGAAAGCCATGCCGTGATCTCGTCATCGATAATCTTAGCCAGATATTTGGGAACCTTTTCTTCCTTAAGGGGATGGCCGGGATCCAGTGCCAAGCGCAGGCGCTGATCGCAAGCGCGCATCATCTCGCCGAGCTTGCTGCTCTTTTGCCTGCTGCCGTGAATCCGCATGCATTCCCAAAAGCCATTTTGGCAGCGGTAGATATGAATGGGATCCAGGCGGTATTCGCAGTCCTCGTGGCGCTCGGGCGCAAAGAATACGGCCGAGGCAAACATGGTGTAGGGCATGGCCGTCTCCTCCCCAAATAAACTCGCCACGATGCCGGTCTTTCGGTGCGTGTCATAGTAGCGCGCCATACGGACATACACGGCGCATGCCACGTGGCGCAGATCGCGGTGGTGGCTGCGGTCGAGCCGCGAGTTACTTAGGTTGTACGTGGAGAGTGCGTCGATGGCAGCCATGAGTCGCTCCTCGCGCACCTCATCGGGCGGAAGGGGGAGCGTGGGCTCGGAGGTTTTGCGACGCTTAGGGGTCTGGCCGGACGGTGCCGGTGCTGGGACAAGGTCTCGTGCCGCGCGTCGCAGCTCGATAAGGGCGTTATCGAACATGACGGTTTTAGAGTCACGAAGCAGCTTGGGGTCGAGCCCGTGGAATACGGCGTAATCCTGCAGCCACACGCGTGCAAATCGGTCGATGCCGGGCTCGAAGGCGCGATAGACATCCCAAAAAGCCTTGATCTTGTTAAAACCATCGAGCGGGTCATCTACGCCAATGCTGCAAATCAGCTCATAGAGATACAGAAAGGCAAAGGACGTAGACGTTTCCTCGACGGTTCCGCGGCGCACTTGGGCACGCCAGGTAAAGTAGCCGCGCAACTGCCGGTCGCTCATGGCGTTGTAGGTGGGAAAGTACGACTTAAAGGTGCCGTTGTAGGGACAGTCGTCCTCAAAGTCGGCCATCAGCAAGCCTTGGCGGTAGAAAAGCTCGGCCTCCGATAGCCAGCGGCCCGCGCCGCCCTTGGGGTCATCCTGCCAGCGCGATATCTCGCGCATCTTGCGGTATTGGTCGGGGAGGAAATTCTGCATCTGTCGGCCGGTTTTGAGAATCGGCTCGTCTGCGTAGATTTCGTTTGAGAAGCGGGCGGACTGATGGGTCCGGGCCTCGGCCATAATGCGCTCGATGAGCATCTTGATGTCCTGGTCGGCCACCGCTTCTCCTCTCCTAACGCAGCTTCGGTGACCTCATATCATAGCACAGCATCAAACAGGTGTTCGAGATACTGCTGCGTAGATAGATTTAGAACAGGAGGGCGTAGATGACGGCGATGACGACGGAGGGGAGCATATTGGCCGTGCGGAAGGTCTGAGGACGGATGAGGTTGACGCCGACGCAGAAGATGAGCATGGAGCCTACGAGCGAAAGGCTGTCGAGGGCTGCCGTAGTCATGATGGGGGAGAGTGCGCCGGCAAACAGCGTGATCGTCCCCTGGAACACGGCGACGGGCAGGGCGGAGAAAATGCAGCCGCGGCCAAGCGACGCCGTCATGGTGCAGACGATGATGCAGTCCAGCGCGCCCTTGAGGGCAAGCGTGGACCAGTCGCCGAGCAGGCCGTCCTGGATCGATCCCACAATGGCCATAGCGCCGATACACACGGTGAGTGAAGTCGAGACAAAAGCGTTGGTGAACTCGTTATCGCCCTCGCTGCCGGTTTTACGCTTGAGCCATTCGCCAAGGTTCTCAATGGCGGCCTCCAAGTTGATGGCCTCGCCGATGAGCGAACCGAGCGCAAATGAGACGATGAGCATGGTGGTACCGGTGGTCGCTAGCGCCTTTCCATCGATGATGAGCATCTTTTGCATGGTGCCGCCCAGGCCGATAAACAGGACGCACAGCCCCGATGCTTTCATGAGCGTGTCTTGAATGCGCGGTGTAATGAAGCGACCGCCCGCTAATCCCAAAAGACCGCCCGCAACTAAAAGCACAACGTTGATGATTGTTCCCAAGCCCGGCATGAGCCCTCCTGTATTGATGCCAACGTGGCAATCGTAGCAGAACGAAATGCGAGGCACATCGCGACTCATCTAATACGTTATATAAGTGGTGTTAGGAATGATGCGCAGCATGTAAGCCTCAGGTGGTTGTCGGGACATAGGGATAGTATTCAAAGCGCAGTGTCATAAGCCGCTGCGGGAATTCAATAGCCGCGGCGATGATATTGGCATCGCGGGCACGATCAAACCCTTCGAGTTCGATCTGATACGAGACGTCTTGCATAATGTCCAGACGTCGCCAGGCTAGAAGTGTGTCGCCATCGAATTCCAGGGTCTTGCTTCCGTTTGCGGCAACGGCGTATAGACGCAGCTTGGCGGTGGTTGCAGGGTCGACAACTGTGACCTTTTTAATTTCGTTTCGAGTATTCTTGGCGCCCAACAAGGTGAGCAGTGTTGGGGCCACGACCTCGCCCGATGGCAAAAAGACGACTTCGATGGATTCAGGAAATGCGATGATAGCCGACTTGCGGACGGGCTGATTGGCGGCGGCAACTTCGATGTTCGCAGCGTCGATGACCTCTGTGTGGTCGAGCGCGGCAAGCACGCAGCAGTTACCTTCATCGATCTCTTGAGGATCAGCAAGCCCCAGGCTGTCCGCGAGCTCGGGATTGTTTGGATCGGCAGCGGGCTCATTCGGTGCTTCGAAAGAAGCTGGGACGCCGTTTGTCGGCGACGGCGTGTCGCCCGCACCTGCTTCTTTGACCGCGCTCTCCTCTTGTATGGTTGTGTTGATGGGTTCGTCGTTTGGGGGGAGCGTCTTGGCGTCAAGCGCGGAGGGGAGAATTCCGATGGCTCCGGATCCGTTCCACTCCATTTCGAGAAGCGCCGGGTCGGCAAGAATGCGTTGCCTGCTTTGCGCGTGGGCATCGATTTCAATAGGGCCTGCCTCTATCCCTCGTGTAAGACTGAGTGATCCGGCTGGCTTCTCGAAATGAGCGTTTGTGTCCTTGGCGCTGACGGCGTAGAACAGCAGGGACGCTTCTCCCGCCGCGATGGCATCGGTGCCGGCTTTGGTCAGCCGCAACGATGCCGTGAATGAGAGGGTGGGCTGCGCATCGTCTGCATTCGCGGCGGCGCAGCCCAGACATATACCGCCTCCTTTCTCGAAAAACGTACCGTCGAAGGCGACCTTCGCTCCGTTCGCCGAGTCATCGACCGAAGCGATGTCGATGCGCAGCTCTAAATTGCATGGATCGCCATCTGCATCGAGCACAACCGAGCGCCACGTGCAGACGGCGCACCCCGCCTGGGAGCCGTTTGCCTTGTTCGAACGCTTGATATCCACGACTATCGAGCCGTCCGTATTACGACGAAGGCATCCCGAGGTTGAGATCGCGGCCTGTGCGATCGAAAAACGCTTGCACGCAATGGCGCTCGACGGATTTGGTGCGGAACTTAGGGCTGCTGGTAAGGAGTCTGCCATGACGGGAGTCGCCCAAGCGGCGACAGGCGTTCCGGTTGCGAGCGCGCCACAGAGTGCGACGACGGGCAAAAGGTTCTTCGATGCCATGGGGTCTCCTTAGCTAATTTAGTGCGGCCTGTCCGTGTTTTGTTTCTGGCTACGTTTGATGTGCAGACCGAGGCCGGCGGTTCCCGCGCCTGCTGCTGTGGCGCCTGCTGCCAAGAGCCATCGTCTGTCGCCTGTCTGCGCCAACGGTTCTTCGCGGTCGCCGCGGTCGAGCTCCGAGAGGTCGACCGTCACTTGCGTGGCGGCCTGCGCCTGTTCTTGCTGGGCAAAGGCCATGGCTGGCCCAAACGCTAGGATGCTGACGGCGGCGGCCAGGGCGACGGCCTTATGCCGTGTGCGCACCGGGCTCGACCGTCCAGGTGATCGTTGCAACCTGATCGCCTTCGCCGGTTACGCGGAAGATGTCGCGCGTGACGCGGGCGACGTTTCCGCTTGTCTTGAGCTTAATTTTGTCCGTGCCGCCGGCAATGCCCTGGTAGCCCATGTCGAAGGCTGCGTTCTTGGAAAGATCGAGGCCTGTCTTCTGCATTGCGGCGCTGGCGTTCTGGAGTGCGCCGTCGGGGCCGACCTTAAAGTCGATGGAGTTCTGTGCGGTTCCGGCCTTGGCGTCGGCAGCAATGGTCCAGGTGTTCATGGCGTCGATCTTCATGTTGGTGACATGGATGCCGTAGGCCGAATGATTGTCGATGGTGGTCGCGTCTTCTGAGGGGCCCTGAAGCGTGCCGTCGGCCTTGGCGACGAAGGGAATAACCGTCGGAACTTTGAACTCAACGTTGTCGATCTCGGTCCTGACCATTACTTTCGTGGTTCCAACGCGCCCGGCTGCCATAGCTGGCGTCGGGGCCGCGCCCATTGCGAGCGCGAGCGCGAGCCCTGCGCCCACGACGAGCGCTCTGGCTCCGTTCATGTTCCTGATGATGTCCATGGTTGTTCCTTTCTATTCGCCGCGGACCGTCCCCGCGATGATTGGACGAATGCTGGTGAATTACGTGCGGTGCCGCGTCGGCCGGAAAGCTAGTTCTCGGCTTGCTCAACCCGTACCTTGACACGTGTCGGATTGCCGTGGCTGTCGAGGGTCTTTGCATCGAGTGCCTGGATCTCGATGTACGCCTCGCCTTCTTTGATGTCGCCGGCGGGGCACGTTTCGATTGTCTTGCCGGTCTCGACCACACCGGATTCGTACATGGTCTCGTCGTTTTGGATGACGCGGAATCGCTGGGGAAATTTATTGTCTTGGACGTTTTGCACGTTGACGCGCAGCTTGCCGTCCTCCTGCAGCTGAGCGACCGGTGCGACCGAAATCGTCATCATGTTGTCGCGGACGATGGCGTCGAGCTCATCTTGGATTTCCTGACGCGTTTTGCCCTCGGCCGTCGTAACCGAAGCGCCCGTCTCGGGTACGGGCTGCGACTGCCAAGCGTATAGTCCTACGGCGACAAGGGCACAGACGATGGCCAAGCAGGCAACGATGAGCTTCCTGCGATGCCCCAGACCTGCAAAGTGGGGCGGCTTCTTCGCGCTCATGCGGCATCCTTGGCGGTATAGACGCGCGCAAAGGTGGACGGGTCCGCTCCAAAGAGCATGTGAAGCATCAGACGGCGCGAGTAGACGAGCTCGTCGAAGTCGGGAGGGAGCTCGATGTCGTGGATATGCGCGATGTGGTGGGCGAGCGCCGAGAACGACTCGGGGTCGCAGATCACATCGGTGGTAACGTGGTAGACCGTCGTATCGGGGAATGCCTCTTCGTCGAAAGGCAGGAGATGGGGATCGTCGTCGACTTCGATGGCGATGCCGTACTGGGGCCAGTAATATGCCATGGGAACCTCCCTGCTTCTGGGCCAAAACTTCTATCGGTTTTGGCTGTCGACGCCGACCTTATCAGCCGCTACTTGACCAATTTCTGACCAAATGCTTGACGGATTGGCGTCTCCGCAGGTAAAAGGCGGCAAAAAATACTCCAACTTTTTTCGAGCGACAATCGCGCGGTCGGCGACGGCGGGGCCATATGTGTCAAAAGCATCGTCTGCCGAGGAAATCAAGCCGCTCGCCGAATTGCACGAACGTAAAAAACGCCAATTATGGAGACGGTCTCGAACACGTCGACGAAACGATGCGGTAACATCTCCCTGCAAACACTGTAGTTAGCTAAAGGGGGAGTTCGCGTGTCTGCAACCATCAAACCCTTCACCGACGAGTTCGAAGAGTATGGCCGCGATGAATCTCGCGCATCGGGCGAGGCCTCGAGCATCTCGTTTCCGACAACGGAAAACGAGGTCCGTGCCATTTTGGAAAAGCTCCATGCCGAGCGTGTTCCGGTAACGGTTCAGGGCGCCCGAACCGGCCTTGCCGCCGGCGCCGTGCCCCACGGCGGGCATATCCTCAATACTTCCCGTATGAATCGCTATTTGGGCCTTCGCCGCGATGAACAAGGCCAATTTCTGCTGCGCGTGGAGCCGGGCGTTGTGCTCTCGGAGCTGCGCAAGCAGCTGAGCAAGAAGGTGCTGCCGACCGCTGGTTGGGACCAGGCATCGCTTGAGGCCTACGAGGAGTTCCAAGAGGCTCCCGAGCAGTTTTTTCCCACCGATCCCACCGAGGCGTCTGCCTGTCTGGGCGGCATGGCGGCATGTAACGCCTCCGGTGCCCGCAGCTACGCCTACGGCCCCATGCGCCCACATATCACGGGACTCCACGTCGTGCTGGCTGATGGCGATTTGCTTGAGCTTCGGCGCGGCGAGGCTTTTGCCCAGGGCCGCCACCTGTCGCTCGTGACGGCAGCGGGCCGTACACTCGAGCTCGATCTTCCCGGCTATACCATGCCCAAGACAAAAAATGCTTCGGGCTATTTCGTTGCTGACGATATGGATGCCATCGATCTGTTTATCGGTGCGTGTGGCACAATCGGTGTCATCACCGAACTCGAGATTGCCCTGCAGGTGGCGCCCGCGGTCGTTTGGGGCGTGAGCTGCTTCTTCGACAGCGAAGACAAGGCCGTGTCCTTCACCGATTCTGTGCGTCCCGTCCTGTCCCATGCGGCTGCCATCGAGTACTTCGATGCTGGCGCCCTGGATATTCTACGTCGCCAGCGCGAGCAGTCGACGGCGTTTGCCTCGCTGCCTGCGCTCGACAAAGACGCCAAGGTCTGTGTCTACGTGGAGCTCGACTGCGACGACGAAGCCCAGGCGACTGAGGAGCTGTATCACTTGGGGTGGGTACTGGAGCTTGCGGGCGGCAGTGACGATGCGACATGGGTCGCGCGCACCGAGGTCGATCGCGAGTGTCAGCGATTCTTCCGCCATGCGGTGCCCGAGAGCGTCAACATGCTCATCGACGAGCGCCGCCGCATGGATCCCACCATCACCAAACTGGGTTCGGACATGTCGGTGCCCAACGCGCACTTGGCCGATGTTATCGCCCTCTATCGCCGCACGCTGGCGGAAAGTGGGCTTGAATCTGCCGCCTGGGGGCATATCGGTAACAACCATCTGCATGTGAACATTCTGCCGCGCGATGCACAGGATTATCGCCGCGGCGCAGAACTCTTTGCCCAGTGGGCTTCCGAGGTCACGGCCATGGGCGGTGCCGTCTCCGCAGAACACGGCGTCGGCAAGATCAAGGCGGGCTTCTTGGAGACGATGTACGGTCACGAGGCCATGGTCGAGTCGGCGCGGCTCAAGCTCCAGCTCGATCCTGCCGGGCAGCTGGGTCGCGGTAACCTGTTTTCGGAGAAGCTCTTGGATGAGCTCGTCCAGAAAGGGGGCGCGTGAAGATGAGCGATTTCCATATGGTGGTGTGCGTCAAGGCCGTGCCGGGCAGCACCGAGGTCAAGATGGACCCCAAGACCAATACCATCGTGCGCGATGGCAAGCAGGCGGTCATTAATCCCTTTGATGCGAGCGCTTTGGAATGCGCGCTGGCGCTGAAGGACGACTTTATCGGCTTTGGCATGGATGTGCGCGTGACGGTGGTGTCGATGGGCATCCCCGCGACCGAGTCGCTGCTGCGCGACTGCATCGCTCGAGGCGCCGACGATGCGCTGCTGCTGACCGATCGCGCCTTTGCAGGTGCCGATACCCTGGCAACCACCTATGCCCTCAAGTGCGGCATCGAGGCGCTCGACGAGGACTTCGACCTGCTCATCTGCGGCAAGATGGCGGTGGATGGCGATACGGCCCAGATTGGTCCCGAGCTTGCCGGTGCCTTTGATATTCCCTGCGTGACCGACGTGAGCTGCGTGCAGAGCGCGGGCTTTACGACCTGTGGCTCGCTGGCGCTCGTTCACGGATGCGATGCCGGCGAGGAGACGGTGTACCTTGAGATGCCGTGCGCGATGACGACTGCCAAGGAGATTGGCCAGTTGCGTATGCCGAGTATTGCCGGTATTCGCGCGGCGGAGGAGGCGGACGTGCGCGTGGTCAGTGCCGCCGACGTGAACGCCGACCCCGCGCGTTGCGGTCTTGCCGGGTCGCCGACACAGGTCGTGCGCTCGTTTGTGCCCGACCGTGACCAAACGTGCGAGGCCGTTGAGGGGACGGCGTCCGAGCAGGCGGCAAAGCTTGCCAAGATTATCGAGGGGATGGCATAGATGAGCGGACTGATTATCGATAGCGAAGCCTGTATCGGCTGCGGTCGCTGCGTTCGCGCCTGTGCCTCGGGCGGCATCGTAGTGGAAGGCGAGCGACCCAGCCGATGCGCCCGCGTAACCGACGGCTGCATCCTATGCGGTGGGTGCGTCGACGCCTGCCCTGTCAACGCTATCTCGATCGAGCGTGACGAGGCCGCTGGTGCGGTGGACCTTGATGCATATCGAGACATTTGGGTATTCGCGCAGACCGACGAGCACGATACGGTGACTCCCGTTGCCTATGAGCTTATGGGCAAGGGCCGCGAGCTTGCCGATGCTCGCGACTGCCGTCTGGTGGCACTGATCGGTATGGGTCCCGAGGGTTCTCTCGGCGACCTGGAGCATCTGGTTTGCGCGGGCGCCGACGAAGTCCTGGCCTGTCGCGACGAGCGCCTGCGCCAAAACGATGCGGAGGTCTACGCCCGCTTGATCTGCGATTTGGTAGCCGAACGCAAACCCGAGGCCATCCTATACGGTGCGACCGCTTTTGGCCGCGAACTGGCACCCGGCGTTGCCGTGCGCTTGCAGACGGGCCTTACGGCTGACTGCACCGTACTTTCGATGGATACGGAGACGGGGCTGCTGCAACAGACGCGTCCGGCGTTTGGCGGCAACCTGATGGCCACCATCGTCTGCCCCAATCATCGTCCCCAGATGGCAACGGTTCGTCCCGGCATCTTTAAGGCGCCCGACTTTGACTACGACCGCTCCGGCACGATCACCCAGATATCGCTTGCGGATGATGCTAAGGCTCGTGTCGAGATCTCGATTCCCGCCGAGGAGTGGAGGCAGCAGGCCTCGATCGCCGATGCCGAGCGCTTGGTCGTGGTGGGCCGCGGCATTGGCTCCAAGAAGAATCTGCCCCTGATGCGAAGGCTCGCCGAGGCTCTGGGAGCCGAGCTTGGTTGCACGCGACCTGTCGTGGAGGCCGGCTGGTTGGAGTGTCGCCATCAGATTGGCCAGACCGGCGTATCGGTTTCGCCCAAGCTTCTCGTGAGTATCGGTGTTTCGGGCGCCATCCAGCATCTTGCCGGCATCGGTGGGGCAGAGTGCATTATCGCCATCAACGAGGACCCGGATGCCCCCATCTTTGGTGCTGCCCAGTACAAGGTTGTCGGCGATGCCGTCGAGGTCGTCGAGGAACTGCTGGCCCAGCTTGAGCGCTAGGCGCGCGCCAGCCAGTCGCGCATCTCGTCCTTAAGGCGGCTCCAAGTCGCCTGCGTGGCGGGGTCGGTAAAGGGCCGCGTAATGCCAAAGGGCGCGTCGAGCAGGCGGTAGATATCGCCCTGCTCGCGCGCCAGCGTGCGGCTCGCTGGATAGACGAGCTCAAACATAAAGCAGATGAGTCCCACCAGGTAGTCCGCCGGCTCGTTGCGCTCGTCGCGCGCGACGCACCGATGCTCGTCAAAGGCGGCAAGCGTCGGTACCGAGAAGCGACTGGCTAGAAACGCGTCCTCATCCACCTTGAGGATGGTATCGACGGTGCTGTCGGCGATGGTGCGCATAATGTCGATCTTGTCGCCATCGCGCACGATATCGCAGAAGCACCGTGTACGCTCGTCGAGTTGTGCCGGCAGGCGAAAGTCGCTGTGATAGGCGATGCTCGCTCGGATGAGCTCGTCATGCGCACCGGTTTCGATAAAGTCACGGATGTTTGTCGTGGCGGGTGCATCGGCGGGATTCTCGCCAAAGAGGACCTCGATGCCCAGCGCCGCATGGCTCATGCTCTCGGCGTCCTTAAAGGTGTCCCAGCGTCGCAGCTGCTCAAAGCGGCCCATATCGTGTAGCAGGCCGCAAAGCCATGCCAGGTCAATATCTTCTGACGACCAGCCCTGCTCGCGCGCTACGGCATCGCATGCCTCGGCCACGTGGTACGTATGCTCGATTTTGAGCGCGATGCGTGGGTTGGTGGCGTCGTAGGCATCGGTGTAGCTTTTGAAGGCCGCGCGCGCCCGGTCTCGATCGATAGCTGTCATAATGACTTCCTAAAAAGTTGTGTCTTTCGATCCGGTGGCAATTGTAGGTGAACTCGGTTGCTGTCGGATGATGATTCTGCCGTATCGCTACATGCGGCTCGGAGACCTTGTCAGGATGAGAAGCGTATGGTGTTCAAAATCGTTAGAACCGTCTGGCCGGTGATGCTTACCTATGTTGCAATAGGCGCGCCGTGCGGAATGATCATGGGGCAGACGGGAATGGAGCCCTGGATGGTCTTTGCCCTGAGCAGCACGTTTGTGACGGGCAGCGGCCAGTTTATGATCTGCAATCTTTGGCTGGCGGGCGTACCGGCACCTTCGATTATCGCGAGCGTTGCCGCCATCTCCTCGCGTTTTGCGCTTTACTCGGCATCGATCGCGCCGCATCTGACGGGTGCCTCGAAGCGTCAGACGCTGGCTGTTGCCGCGACACTTACCGAGGAGGCATATGGCATCTCGCTTGCCAAGTTGGTTGAAGGGGAGGATTGGGGCCCGCGCGAGTCCTTTGTGCTCAACGTGATCCTCATCGCAACATGGGGCGTTTCGTGTACGATGGGCGCCATCGTCGGCGCCGTTGTCGATGTTCCCACCGCCATTGCAGCCTTTGTCTGCACCTCGCTCTTTATCTGCCTGCTCTTTTCGCAGCGGCTGTCGCGCGGCAACGTTGTCGCGGCGGTTTCGGGCGCGGTGTCCGTCGCCGTATGCAAGTTCTTGGGCCTCGCGAATATTGCCGTGCCGGCAAGCGTCGTGGCCGGCATTGCCATTGCGTTGGCGTGCGATGCTGTATTTGACGGAAGAGGTGCCCGCGATGCCCGTTAACGAGTTCTTGGTTCTGTGGCTGTCGTCGTGGGCTGCTATCGCGTTCTTTCGCATCGCGCCGGCGTTCGCCTTGCGCGGGCGGACCCTGTCGCCCCGCATTACCGAGGCCCTGGGCTATATCCCGCCCGCTGCCTTTGCCGCGCTGGTCGCCAACGACTTGGTGAGCCCCGGCGCGTTCGACGCGGGACTCTGGCCTGCCTTGGTTCCCTGGATTGCGGCCGCCGGCGTCGTGGTCGTGGCGGTCAAGACAAAATCGATGCTGTGGTGCTGCGTCTCGGGCATCGTACTCTATATCGTCTTGAGCCTTATATAGGGGTGACGTCGCGGGCGCCGAATCTCGTTCCATCCCAACTTGTCGAATTTTTCACCGAGCTGGTCTATTTCTTCTGGTACCATGGTCAAACTTTACTGTAGCAAAGCGTGACGTGGGCTTTTGTACCCCGTCAGCGGAAATGGGGTTTCATGGCACAGGAAGCAACCACCAACGAGCAAAAGAAATTCAAGGTCCCGCGCATTCCGGGCGACATCATGATCTATCCGATGATCGTCGGTCTTTTGCTCAACACCTTCTGCCCGCAGGTTTTTGAGGTCGGCGGCTTCTTTACGGCTGCCTGCCGCGGTGGCTCCAATACCATCGTCGCCGCGATCCTGCTGTTTGTGGGCGCCGGCATCAGCTTCAAGTCCACGCCGGGCGCCATCAAGACCGGCATCGTCGTGCTGATTCCCAAGCTGGTCGTCGCAGCGGCTCTCGGCCTGGGCGTGGCATATTTCTTTAACGATAACTTCCTGGGTCTGAGCTCCGTGTCTATCATCGGCGGCATTACGTTTTGCAACATGGCGCTCTATACGGGCATCATGGGCGAGTTCGGCGATGAGTCCGAGCAGGGCGCCGTCGGTATCCTGTTCTTTACGGCCGGCCCCGCTGTCACGATGATCATCCTCGGTGTTTCGGGCCTTGCCAACATCCCTGTCGGTACTATCATCGGCTCCATTTTGCCGCTCGTTATCGGCATGGTTCTGGGCAACCTGTTCCCGTTTATCAAGAACCTGCTAGTTCCCGGTGCCAACCCTGCGATTGCCGTCATCGGATTTCAGCTTGGCGCGTCCATGAGCCTGTCGAGCTTTATCACCGGTGGTATTTCCGGCATCTTGCTGGGTCTTGTCACGCTGTTTGTCGTCGGTCCCATCACCTTTGCGTTCGAGCACCTGTGCGGTGGTAACGGCAAGGCTGCCGTGGCTTGTTCCACCATCGCCGGCACGGCTATGACCACGCCGGTTGCTCTCGCCGAGGTCGCGCCGCGCTACGCCGAGCTTGCGCCCACCGCGTACGCCCAGATCGCCACTGCCGTTATCATCACGGCAATCATGGCTCCGATTCTGACCGGCTGGGTCGACAAGAAGTTCTGCCAGGGCAAGGAGGACCTGTCGCCTGCCGGTGTCGAGGCCATCGAGGAGGCCGTCGCGACCGACATCGACGGCGAGTAACGGCCGTTACCGATAATTGATTCCGGCGTGCAATTCGCGCCGTCCGAGCGCCCGAACAGAAACTGTTTTGCAGTGATGTTCGGGCGCTTTGCTGTGATTCCCTTTACCCCTGCGGAGTAAAGGGGTGTTTATTGCCCTGATTCGAATTGGGCGATTCTGACCATTCGGATATTGAAGGGATGGCGTCTAGTGGTTAAGGCACTCAAGATCGAGATATTCCTGCTATGCATGATTGTTCTTATCGGGCTTGCCGCGCGAAGCCGTCGCTCCTTGTTCTCGAGTACCCAGCAGCTTCTGTTTAGCATGCTGGGCTACACGTCTGCTGCCTACTTTCTTCGATATGATCTGGACGCTCTCGGACGGCGTGAGCACTCCTGTAGGCATCACGGCCAACTGGATTTCCAACGCGGTCTCGTTTTCGCTGTTCGCCATCGCGTGCCTCATTTGGTTTTTCTATTCCGAGACAGTGCAGGGCTCTCGCCTTTTGACCGCGCGCTATAGGGTGGCGCTCGTGACGTTGCCAACCGTATTGGTGGTCGTGCTGGCATTTACCAGCTACTGGACGCACGCTATGTTCTATATCGATGCGCGGGGCGTATATCGTCGCGGAGCGCTTTATATGATTCAACCTATCGTTAGCTACTGCTACATCATATATACGTCTTTGCATGCCTTTATTCAGACTCGAAAAGTCGAAAGTCTGCAAAAGAAGGCCATTTATCGCACCCTCGCCTTTTTTGCGGTTCCCGCTCTGGTGGGCGGTACCTTCCAGGTTTTGTTTTCGGTACCGGGCCTTTGCGTCGGTATAACGCTGAGCATCCTGCTGCTCTACATCATCTACCAGGAGCAGCTGATCTCGACCGACCCGTTGACTGGCCTCAACAATCGCAACCGTTTTGAGACCTATATGCTGTCGCTCTTCTCAAATGTGGATCAGGCCGAAGATGTGTATCTGCTTATGATGGATGCCGACGGCTTTAAGCAGATTAACGACCGGTATGGACATGTGGAGGGCGACCATGCTCTCCAGGTCATATCTGCTACGCTCAAAGAGGTCTGCTCGGCGTCTGGCGGCTTTATCGCACGTTATGGCGGCGATGAGTTCGTGGTGCTCCAGAAGGCAGCGGCGGAACAGGACATCATAGACCTGTGTTCGGCGATTAACGACGAGCTCGCTCGTGCCGAGGTGCCGTATCTGTTGCGGATGTCCATCGGCTACGCACGGGTTGGCGATGGTGTCGATACCTGGCAAGACTTACTTCGCGCTGCCGATGCGGAGCTCTACCGCGTCAAGGCCGAGAAAAAGAAAGCCGGCGTCCAGATACGCTAGAAAAAAGGGGCGCACGACCGTTGCGATGGTCGTGCGCCCCCTTTTTGCGTTGACGGGGGCCACCGGCCATAACGCCCAGGCGCGGTGCGGCAAGACGAGCGTCTGCCGCCGCGGCTCGGTACGAAATCAACGAGAACCAGTGCACTCCATTAAGCTGAAGCGTGCGAACGCCCTCTCTAAAAAGGTGAGCTCGCTAGGCTTTTTTGGGTTTGTTGACGATGATGATGCCGCCGCAGACCAACAGCAGGGCAACGATGACGGTAACGGGGCTCGTGCCAGCACCCTCGCCGAGCAGCAGTGCGCTCAGCAGCACACCAAAGACGGGGTTCATAAACCCAAAGACCGAGACGCGGCTGACGGGGTTGACGGCAAGCAGGCGCGACCACAGCGAGTAGGCGACCGCGGAGATAAGCGCCATGTAGATGATGAGCGCGATGGCGGGGGCAATCGCCGTGGGGGAGAGCGCGCCACCCATCAACAAACCGATGGCGGTGAGGACCAGGCCGCCGACCAAGAACTGCCACCCGGCAAGCAAGACGCCGTCGTGCTCGCGCGAGAAGATACCGATCAGGCAGGTCGAAAGGGCACCCGCGACGGTGGAGGCCAGGATAAAGCCCTCGCCGTCGAGCGCAAAGCCAAAGGTGCCGTCCGCGCCCGAAAGGTTGACGAGCGCGACACCGGCAAAGCCCAGTGCGCAACCGAGTACCTTGGCCGCGTTGAGCTTTTCGGTGCGAAACGCCAGGGCGGCAAAGAGGATGGCTAGGAAGTTGGCGCTGGCCTCGATGATGGAGCTCGACATGGCACTGGCACGGGAGAGACCAAGGTAGAAAAAGAAGTACTGGCCGATGGTCTGGAAGAGCGACAAGATGCAGATGGGCTTGATATCACGCGCTTGCGGAACGAGCGGTCGGCGCTGGGCCACGCTCATGCCAACAATGACCAGCATGCCGGCAAGCGTGAAGCGCAGACCCGCGAAGAGCAGCTGCGAGGCGCTGTCGTGCGCGGGAATGCCAAAGAGGCCGTAGCCGATCTTGATGCAGGGGAAGGCGGAGCCCCAGAGCGCGCAGCAAACGAGACAGCCCAGGATGAGTCCGGGCAGGGTGGCGAGATACGGCTTGCGGCTTTCCATGATGTCCTTTCTACATGCGCGAAGCAAAAAAGAACCCGCCACCGGGCGTGCCGGTGGCGGGTGTTGTTACCCGAGGGGATTGTACCCGATGGGAACGTATTAAGCGAAGTAGGCTACGCCGCTCTCAAAGATCGGCATGAACTTGTCGCCGGGGACATGCTCGGGCACGTTGCGGTACAGGTTGTCGCCGCGACGCTCGGCATGGCCCATCTTGCCCAGGACGCGGCCGTCGGGGCTCGTGATGCCCTCGATGGCGAGTGCGGAGCCGTTGGGGTTGACGGAAAGATCCATGCTGGGCTTGCCGTCCTCGCCCACGTACTGCGTGGCGACCTGGCCGTTGGCGATAAGCTGGGCGAGCACCTCGTCGTTGGCGACAAAGCGGCCCTCGCCGTGGCTGATGGCGACGGTGTAGGGGTCGTCGAGGCTGCATTGCGACAGCCACGGGGACAGGTTGGACGAGATGCGGGTGCGCACCAGGCGGCTCTGATGGCGACCGATGGTGTTGAACGTCAGCGTGGGCGCATCGGGCGTGGCGTCGACGATGTCACCGTAGGGCACCAGGCCGAGCTTGACCAGAGCCTGGAAGCCGTTGCAGATGCCCAGCATCAGGCCGTCGCGGGCCTTGAGCAGGTCGCGGACTGCCTCGGTGACCTCGGGAGCGCGGAAGAACGCCGTGATGAACTTGGCGGAGCCGTCGGGCTCGTCACCGCCCGAGAAGCCGCCGGGGATCATGACGATCTGGCTTGCACGGATGCGGCGGGCAAGCTCGTGGGTGCTCTCGGCGACGGCCTCGGGCGTGAGATTGTTGATCACGAAGGTGTCGGCCTCGGCACCGGCGGCACGGAAGGCGCGGGCGCTGTCGTACTCGCAGTTGTTGCCGGGGAACACGGGGATGATCACGCGCGGGCGGGCGATCTTGGCCCCGCCGTACACGTGGATATCCTTGGCGCGGAAGTCGATGGGCTCGACCTCGGGGGTCTCGCCGGCGCTGCGGTAGGCGAAGACGCCCTCGATGCCGCTCTCCCAGGCCTCCTGGAGCTCGGCGAGCTCGATGACCTCGGAGCCGGTGTCGATGACATAGCCCTCGACGGTGGTACCCAGGGGCTCGACGACAACGCCGTCGGCGACCTCGGGTAGCTCGGCGTCCTCGGCGAGCTCGACGATAAAGCTGCCGTAGAGCGGGGTGAAGAGGCTCTCCACGTCCACGTCCTCGGCAAGCTCGATACCGATCTGGTTGCCGACACACATCTTAAAGAGGCTCTCGGCGCCGCAGCCGTAGCCGGGCGTGGAGACGGCCAGGGCGTCGCCGGTAGCAGTGAGCGCCTCGACGGCGTCAAACGCGGCGAGCAGCTGCTGAGCATCGGGGCGGTAGTCCTCGCCGTAGGTGGCGGGGGCGATGCGGACGACGCGGTGCGTCAGGCCCTTGAACTCAGGGGAGACGGCGCGCGCCGCGCGGCCCACGGCCACAGCGAAGCTGATTAGAGTCGGCGGAACGTTGAGCTCGCCGGCCTCGTCCTCAAACGAGCCGCTCATGGAATCCTTGCCACCGATGGCGCCGGCACCCAGGTCGACTTGGGCCATGAGGGCGCCCAGGACGGCTGCCGTGGGCTTGCCCCAGCGCTCGGCCTCGGTGCGCAGACGCTCGAAGTACTCCTGGAAGGAGAGATAGGCGCGCTTGTGCTCAAAGCCGGCAGCCACGAGCTTGGCGATGGACTCGACTACGGACAGGTAGGCGCCCGCAAACTGGTCGGCTTCCATCAGGTAGGGGTTGAAGCCCCATGCCATAGCGCTCGCCGTGGTGGTCTCGCCGTCCACGGGTAATTTGGCGACCATGGCCGAGCTCGGGGTGAGCTGCGTCTTGCCGCCAAAGGGCATGAGCACGGTCGCGGCGCCGATGGTGGAGTCGAAGCGCTCGGAAAGGCCCTTGTTGGAAGCGACGTTGAGGTCGGTGACAAGCGAGGTCATGCGTTCGGCAAGCGTGGTGCCGGCCCAGCTGGGCTGCCACACGCTGCGGGCGCACACATGGGCGACCTGGTGCTTGGGCGCGCCGTTGGAGTTGAGGAACTCGCGGGATAGGTCGACGATGGCGACACCGTTCCAGGCCATGCGCATGCGCGGCTCGGCGGTAACCTCGGCGATAACGGTCGCCTCAAGGTTCTCCTCGGCGGCGTAGCCCATGAACTCCTCGACGTCACCGTCGGCGACGGCACAGGCCATACGCTCCTGGGACTCGGAGATGGCGAGCTCGGTGCCGTCCAGGCCGTCGTACTTTTTGGTCACGGTGTCCAGGTCCACGTACAGGCCGTCGGCAAGCTCGCCCACGGCGACCGAGACGCCGCCGGCGCCAAAGTCGTTGCAGCGCTTGATCAGGCGGCAGGCGTCGCCGCGGCGGAAGAGGCGCTGCAGCTTACGCTCGACCGGGGCGTTGCCCTTCTGGACCTCGGCGCCCGAGGTCTCGATGGACTCGGTGTTCTGGGTCTTGGAGGAGCCGGTGGCACCGCCGATGCCGTCACGGCCGGTGCGGCCGCCCAGCAGGATGATCTTGTCAGTGGGGGCGGGGCACTCGCGGCGCACGTGGCTTGCCGGGGTAGCGCCCACGACGGCGCCAACCTCCATGCGCTTGGCCACGTAGCCGGGGTGATAGAGCTCGTTGACCTGGCCGGTGGCAAGGCCGATCTGGTTGCCGTAGCTGGAGTAGCCGGCGGCAGCGGTGGTTACGAGCTTGCGCTGCGGCAGCTTGCCCTCGAGCGTCTCGGACACGGGGACGGTGGGGTCGCCGGCGCCGGTGACACGCATGGCCTGGTACACGTAGCTGCGGCCCGAAAGCGGGTCGCGGATGGCACCGCCCACGCAAGTGGCGGCACCGCCGAAGGGCTCGATCTCGGTCGGGTGGTTGTGGGTCTCGTTCTTAAACAGGAACAGCCAGTCCTGGTCCTCGCCATCGACATCGACCTTCACCTTGACGGTGCAGGCGTTGATCTCCTCGGATTCGTCGACATCGGTCATGACTCCGGTCTTCTTGAGGTACTTGGCGCCGATGGTGCCCATGTCCATGAGGCAGACGGGCTTGGCGTCGCGACCGAGCTCGTGGCGCATCTCCATGTAGCGGTCGAAGGCCTGCTGCACCACGGCGTCATCGATCGTCACGTCATCCAGGACGGTGCCGAAGGTGGTGTGGCGGCAGTGGTCGGACCAGTAGGTGTCGATCACGCGGATCTCGGTGATGGTGGGGTCGCGATCCTCATCGCGGAAGTACTGCTGACAGAAGGCGATGTCCGCCTCGTCCATGGCAAGGCCGCGATCGGCGATAAAGGCGGCAAGACCGGCCTCGTCGAGCTCGCGGAAGCCGTCGAGCACCTCGACGGGCTGGGGCTCGGGGGTCTCCATGTACAGCGTCTCGGGCAGGTCGAGCGAGGCGATGCGCGCCTCGACGGGGTTCACCACGTAGTGCTTGATGGCCTCGATGGCGGCTTCGTCTAGAGTGCCCGAGATCATATAGACCTTGGCGGAGCGCACGGCGGGGCGCTCGCCCTGGCTGATGAGCTGCACGCACTCGCTGGCGGAGTCGGCGCGCTGGTCAAACTGGCCAGGCAGGAATTCGACGGCAAAGACGGCGCCATCGCTTGCGGGGAGCTCGTCGTAGGTCACATCGACCTGGGGCTCGCTAAAGACGGTCGGCACGCAGGAGCGGAAAAGCTCCTCGTCGATGCCCTCGACGTCGTAGCGATTGATGATCCTCAGGGCCTCGATGCCCTTGATGCCGAGAATTTCGGTCAGCTCGCCCTTGAGCTGCTGAGCCTCGACGTCGAACCCGGGTTTCTTCTCCACGTAGATACGAGAGACCATTGGTTCCTGCCTTCCTGATCGGTTGGGCGTACGGTACGGTATGCGGCAGCGGTCGGTTTGCGGGGTCTGCCCTGCGGTCGCCTTGAGCCACATGTTTGTAAACCTCACTATGATACGACAGCTCGCGGCGCGTTGAGGACGGCGAGGGTGCTACAGTGAAGCGCAAACAAGAGAAAGGCATCACATGGCATTCGTTTCACTCGCCATCATCGCGCTCGTGGCCTTTGCAAGCCCCTTCATCGCCTCGGCGATTCCCGGGAAACCCGTTCCCGAGACGGTCTTTTTGCTCGTGTTCGGCGCGGTGCTGGGACCCCATATGCTCGGCGTCATCCATGTAGATGCTGAGGTCTCGCTTGTGTCCGAGCTGGGCCTGGCCTTCTTGTTCCTGCTTGCCGGCTTTGAGATCGACCCCAAGAGCATCACGGGCGTCGAGGGGCGCTACGGCTTGGCGACGTGGGTCGTCACGTTTGGTATCGCCTGGCTTGCCGTGCGCTTTACCCCGTGGTTCTCAGTCAGTCATTTCGACGGTATCGCCGTGACGCTTGCCCTCACTTCGACGGCGCTCGGCACGCTCGTGCCCATCATGCGTGAGCGCTCGCTCACTGGCACGCGTGTGGGCGACTCGATTCTCGCGTATGGCACCTGGGGTGAGCTCGGCCCTGTGCTCGCCATGTCGGTGCTGCTGTCTGCCCGCACTGGCATCCAAACGCTCGTAATCCTTGGCTTGTTTGCGGTGGTTTGCGTGTTGCTGGCTGTGGTCCCAAGCCGCTCCAAGCGTGTCGGCAGCCGCTTCTTTGCGTTTGTCGAGGAACGCGCCGATACCACGTCGCAGACCTTCGTGCGCCTGACGGTGCTCATCCTGGTCACACTCGTGGCGTTCTCGGCCGTCTTTGATCTCGACATCGTGTTGGGTTCTTTTGCCGCCGGCTTTGTCTTGCGCTATATCATCCCCGAGGGCAACCATACGCTCGAGACCAAGCTCGATGGCCTGGCCTACGGCTTTTTGATTCCGGTATTCTTTACCGTATCGGGCGCAAAGATCGATCTGACGGCCGTGGCGTCGCGCCCGGGTCTGCTCGTGGGCTTTATCGTGGCGTTGTTGATTATTCGTGCCGTGCCCATTCTTATTTCTATGAGCATTTGTCCTGCGACGCGCGATGTGTCGGCGTATGGTCGCATTACCGTGGCCCTGTACTGCACCACGGCCCTGCCGATCATCGTTGCCGTGACAAGCGTTGCCGTCAACGCGGGCGCGCTGTCGCAAGATATTGCGTCGGTCATGGTCGCTGCCGGTGCCATCACGGTGTTCTTGATGCCGTTGCTCGCGCAGCTCTTCTACCGCGTGGTCGACGCCGCGCCGGTCGCCGCCGTGGCAGAAGTTGCCGAGCATCCATCCGATGCGCTCGACATCCTGCGCGCCCATCACGATTTGGCGAGCCTGCTCGCACGTGAGCACGAGCTGCTGACTTCGCATGGCCATGGTCGCGTATTCGAGGGCTTGCCTACGCTCGATACGATTGCCGAGCGTCTTTCCGCCGAGGCGGCGAGCGGCCACATCGATGCCCGCATCGTGGACGCGGCGCATCTTCTTGCCGATAAGACCTATGGTGATGAGGTCGACCCGTCCGAGCTGACCCCGCGCGAGCGTCGCCGCCTGGAGCGCGCCAAGCTCGCCGTGCGCGAATACCGCCGCCGCATGTTGGAGCTCTATGCAAGAGAAGAAGCCGAGGACGACGACGGCAAGTAGTCGATACTCTCTCGGGGAAGCCGCGTCCCGCTTTGAAGGCTCGGAACGGGATGTGGTTTCCGAAACGGGGGCCGTTGGGAAACTGTGTCCCGGAATGGGCGCTCAGAGTGGGATGCAGTTTCCGCGAGAGATCCGTTGCGGAAACGGTATCCCAGAATCGGCGTTCAAAACGGGGCGCTCTTTCCGAAACATGGCCCTGAGGGAAGCTGCGTCCCGGTCTGAGTCGGAATTCCGGGACACAGCTTCCCTTTCAAACAGAAGAAGGCGCGCTGCCTGCAGTTGATGCAGACGGCGCGCCTTCTTTGTTGGACTATGTTGAGGCTGGGAGCTGAGGCTTGTGGTCCCTTAAGAGCGGGCGGCTCCGTCGACGGGGAGCACGGCGCCCGTGACGTAGGAGGACATGTCGCTCGCCAGGAAAACAAAGGCGTTGGCGACATCCTCGGGCTCGCCCATGCGACCCAGCGGAATGGTGGCGACGATGGGCTTAATAACCTCTTCAGGCAGGTTGGCGACCATGTCGGTTTTGGTTACACCGGGTGCTACGGCATTGACGCGAATGCCCATGGGGGCGAGCTCGCGCGAGAGCGACTGGACCATGCCGTTGACGGCAAACTTGGACGTTGGATAGCCGACGCCAGAGGGCTGGCCGTACTTGGCAACCATCGAGCTCGTGGTGGTGATGGTGCCGCCGTGGCCGGCCTCGGTCATGATCTTGGCGGCAGCTTGGTGGCCATTAAAGACGGCGACGACGTTAAGGTCCATGACCTTTGCGAACTCCTCGGCCGTGTAGTCCAAGAGGGGTGAACGCTGGGAGATACCGGCATTGTTGACGACCGTGTCCAAGCCGCCCATGTCGGCTGCAGCCTGGGTAAAGGCCTCGGTCACGGCTTCGAGTGAGGTGAGGTCGCAGGAGCGGCCCCAGACCTTGGCGTCGGGATAGGCGGCTGTCAGCTTCTCAACGGCCGCATCGGCGGTCTCCTGACGCGAGCCAAAGACGGTGACGGCGGCGCCTTCCTCGATAAAACGGCAGGCGATGGCATAGCCGATACCGCGCGTGCCTCCGGTGATGATTGCTTTCTTGCCCTCGAGCAACATGGTATTTCCTCTCATCGCGGGCGGACATTCGCAGCACAGCGTAGCCGTAACTGGAATCGGCCGTGTTTGCATATCGGTGAACGGTAGCCCGCGTTACCGATGAGCGGCTCGCGCAAATGTGCTCTGCCGTTGTGCTTAGGGCAGGAGACAAAAGGGCTCCCGTCCCGCATCGGACGGGAGCCCTCAAAGCGTGTATTGCTAGGCGAGCGTTGAGCTAGTTCGCCATGACGCCTTCGGTCCAAGCCTCAACGTCCTCGATGCGCAGGACGTTGGCGACCTCGGCTACGCAGTCGACGCTGGCAAGCTCGGCGGTGGCAGCCTGGACGTCCTTCTCGAGCGCGCGGTGCGTCAGGAAGATGACCGAGCAAGTATCGCTGGCGCCCGACTTGCCGTCCTCGACCTGGTTGATGAGCGAGATCGAGATGTTGTGCTTGGCAAAGATGTCGACCGTCTCGGACAGGGCACCCACGCGGTCGGCGACCTTCAGGCGCACATAGTACTTAGTCTGGAGCTCGTCCATGGGCTTAAAGGCGAGGTTGTGACCATAGGGCTCAATCTCGGGCAGCGGAGCCACGCCGCGGCTGATCTGCTCGGAGAGCGACAGGATATCGCCCACGACGGCGCTCGCGGTGGGGAAGGAGCCTGCGCCGGCACCGTAGAACATGGTTTCGCCCACGGCGTCACCCACCACGTAGACGGCGTTCATGGCGCCGTTGACCTTGGCGAGCATATGGTCTGCCGGGATGAGCGTGGGATGCACGCGGACGTCGACGCCGGCGTCGGTGTTGCGTGCGATGCCCAGCAGCTTGATGGTGTAGCCGAGCTCGCGGGCCTGGGCGATGTCCTCGGCGCCGATGGTACGGATACCCTGCTGGTAGACATCGTCGGTGGTCACGCGGGTGCCAAAGCCGATGGAAGCGAGGATTGCCGTCTTGCTGGCGGCGTCGAAGCCGTCGACGTCGGCGGACGGGTCGGCCTCGGCATAGCCCTTGGCCTGCGCGTCGGCAAGCACATCGGCGTAATCGGCGCCCTCGGCGTCCATGCGCGACAGGATATAGTTGGTGGTACCGTTGAGAATGCCGGCGATGGTCAGGATCTTGTTGCCCACCAGGTCGTGCTCGAGCGTGCTCACGATGGGGATGCCACCGCCACAGCTGGCCTCGCACTTAATCTGCACGCCGCACGCGCGCGCCTTCTCGGCGAGCGTCTCGACATGACGGCCCAGCAGGGCCTTGTTGGCAGAGACGACGTGCTTGCCGTGCTCAAAGGCAGTGGTGAAGATCTCGGTTGCGGGATGCTCGCCGCCGATCAGCTCGACGACGATATCGACGGCGGGGTCGGTGACGACGTCATGCCAGTCACTCGTAAAGGCCCCGCGCTCAATACCGGCTGCCTCGGCTTGCTCCCAAGCAAGCGCGCAGGCGCGGGTCAGCTTAAGGTCGATGCCGTAGGCTGCCAGGTACTCATCGTGGTGGCTCTTGATCAGGCGGGCCACGCCGCCGCCGACGGTTCCCAGACCGATGAGGCCGACGTTCACGGTGCGCAGGGGTTCGCTCATAGATAGCTCCTTCGTGCATCTTATGGATGGATTAACCGCTTAAAGGTTGAGTGCATTCTAGCGTGAACCGAGGGCGCGTGCTCGCCAGGCAACAGGAGTCGCACAAAACGGCACCCACGAAACGCTGCGGAAACATTGGAAACATGCTCGCTACAAACGAACTTCCGCAACAAACTGTCAACGTTTGCACCATAAGGTTTGCCCTGTACCGCAAGACGGCCGCACCGCGGCCAGCGAAAAGGGGGACACCATGTTTAGCATCAACAACGTACTTAACCGCAGGAGTTTCCTTGTCGGAGCCACGCTTATTTTTGCCCCGATCTATTACACCCCAGCGTCCGTTTTGCTCAAGAACGCCAAGGACATGAGCTACGACATGACACTAATGGGTGTCGACGGCATGGACAGCCTATGTGATCCAGGACGGCAAGTACATCGCTTCCTAAGTGCGCATAAAGCACGACCGGTGAGGCTGTTTTATTTAAGGCAGGTATGCTTGTAACAGAACGGAAACATTACTTTTACATAATAAAGCGGCAATACTGTATAAAGTAATAGAAATACGCAGAATTATGGATAAATCAACAAATCCAAAGAAAAGTTGAAATAATCGCCACTTTCCTTAACTAAAGCGTCTAGTATTTTGCGAACGCCGAACACGGCGAAGGATGGCCTGTCGGGTAACCGAAACCCGACGAGATTTGAGAGGAGAGCCGCATGTCGAGCCTCACCGGTAAGTCATTGAACCCTGTTATGAATCGCAGGAGCGTTATCGCGAGCGCAGCAGGTCTGGGGGCGATGTCCATTCTAGCCGGCTGCTCCTCCAACGGCGGCGATAGCGGTTCCGCTTCGGGCGACGCTTCGTTTAAGATCGGCACCATCGGCCCGCTGACCGGCGCCAACGCGTCCTACGGCAAGTCCGTTACCCAGGGTGTCGAGCTTGGCTGCAAGGATTTCTCGACCAAGGAGCTGCCGCTTGCCAGCAAGGCCGAGGATGACCAGGCCGACGGCGAGAAGGCCGTCAACGCCTTCAATACCCTGCTCGACTGGGGCATGCAGGCCCTCGTCGGCCCGACCACCACGGGTGCGTCGGTTGCCGTTGCCGCCGAGTGCGGTAACGACCCCAAGACGTTCATGATAACCCCGTCCGCGTCCTCCGAGGACGTCACCGACGGCAAGGATTGCGTCTTCCAGGTTTGCTTCACCGACCCCAACCAGGGTGTCAACGCTGCCAAGTTCCTGGCGCAGAAGTATGCGGACGAGAAGTTCGTGCTGTTCTATAACTCCGGCGACGCCTATTCTTCGGGCATCGCAGATTCCTTTAAGGCCCAGGCCGCTGAGTCCAAGCTCGAGATTGTTGACGAGGAGACCTTTAAGGACGACTCCGCCACGAGCTTTACCAACCAGCTGACCAAGGCCAAGCAGGCTGGCGCCACCATGATTTTTGCGCCGATCTACTATACGCCGGCGTCCGTCCTGCTCAAGAACGCCAAGGACATGGGCTACGATGTCAAGATGATGGGCTGCGACGGCATGGACGGTATCCTGGGCGTTGAGGGCTTCGATACCTCTCTTGCTGAGGGTCTGCTGCTCATGACCCCGTTCTCCGCCGACGACGAGAAGAACGCCGACTTCGTTAACGCTTACAAGGATAAGTACGGCGATACCCCCGACCAGTTTGCCGCCGACGCCTACGACGGCGTGCACGCGGTGGCCGAGGCCGTCAAGGAGGCCGGTCTTGGTGTCGACGCCGACCCGACCGAGGTCGCCGAGAAGCTGTCCAAGGCTATGCTCAAGATTACCGTTGACGGTCTGACCGGCAAGCTCACCTGGAACGATAAGGGCCAGGTTCAGAAGGAGCCCACGGCGTACGTCATCACCGACGGCAAGTACGTACAGGCCTAATTGGCCGCCTTACATAGAGCGGTTTTGATCCCAAGCAGGGGAGGTTTTGGCCTTCCCTGCTTGCTTGGTATCTAGGGACGATGTAACGTCCCTGTTTCATACATCAACTGGAAACCTATTCGAAAGGGGGATGTGGAACATGACGGTCTTTATCCAATACCTGGTCAACGGCCTGTCCATGGGCAGCGTCTACGCCATCATCGCGTTGGGCTACACCATGGTCTACGGTATCGCCAAGATGCTGAACTTCGCTCACGGCGACGTCATCATGGTCGGTGCCTATGTCTCGTTCTGCGCCACGTCGTATCTCGGCCTCCCGGGCTGGGTATCTGTAATTCTTTCTTGTGTGGTCTGCACGGTTCTCGGCGTTCTCATCGAGGGTCTGGCCTATAAGCCGCTGCGCCAAGCAGGCCCGCTGGCCGTTCTGATCACGGCTATCGGCGTGTCTTACTTCCTGCAGAACGCCGCGCAGCTTCTGTGGGGCGCCACGCCCAAGAACTTCACTTCGCTCGTCACCTTCCAGGTGCCGGAGTTCTTGGCCAAGTTCAACGTAAGCGCCGTCTCGCTCGTCACCATCGTCGCCTGCCTGGTTATCATGGCCGGCCTGATGTTCTTTACAGGTAAGACCAAGATGGGCAAGGCCATGCGCGCCGTGTCCGAGGACAAGGCCGCCGCTCAGCTCATGGGCATCAACGTCAACCGCACCATCTCGATGACGTTTGCCATCGGCTCGGCGCTTGCCGCCATCGCCGGCGTGCTCCTGTGCTCCTACTCGCCGGTGCTGCAGCCCACGACGGGTGCCATGCCTGGCATCAAGGCCTTCGACGCCGCCGTCTTCGGCGGCATCGGCTCCATCCCCGGTGCCTTTGTCGGTGGCATTCTCATCGGCATCATCGAGGCGATGGCGCAGGCTTACATTTCCACGAGCCTTGCCAACTCCATCGTCTTTGGTGTTTTGATCATCGTCCTGCTCGTCAAGCCTGCCGGCCTCTTGGGCAAGTACGTCCCCGAGAAGGTGTAGGTGAGCGTTATGAAGTTTCTTAAAGACAAGCAGACGCGTCACGACTTTGTCACGTACGCCATGTGCATCGTGGCCTTCGCCATCGTGTTCTTTATGCAGTCTAACCACATGATTCCGCGCATGATCGCCGGTCAGCTGGTTCCCATCACGGCCTATATCGTCATGGCCATTTCCCTCAACCTCGTCGTCGGCATCGCGGGCGACTTGTCGCTGGGCCACGCGGGCTTTATGAGCGTCGGTGCCTACACGGGCATCGTCACCGCCGTCGCGCTGGAGAGCGCCGTTCCGTCCGATCCGATGCGTCTGATCATCAGCATTGTGGTCGGCGCTATCGCCGCTGCCATCTTGGGCTTCTTGATTGGTATCCCGGTCCTGCGCCTGAGCGGCGACTATCTGGCCATCGTGACCCTGGCTTTTGGCGAGATCATCAAAGAGATCGTCACCTGCCTCATTGTGGGCGTCGACTCCCGCGGCCTGCACGTGATTTTTAACATCACGGGCAACTCTACGATCGACGACCTGCACCTGCTCGAGGACGGCACCGCCATCATCAAGGGCGCCCAGGGCGCCTCGGGCGTGTCGACGTACTCGACCTTCCTCGCCGGTGCCATCCTGGTCATGGTCGCACTCGTGATCGTGCTCAACCTGGTCCGCAGCCGTACCGGCCGTGCCATTATGGCCGTGCGCGATAACAAGATTGCAGCCGAGTCCGTAGGCATCTCCGTCACGGAGTACCGCATGATTGCCTTCGTGGTTTCCGCTGCCCTCGCCGGTGCTGCCGGAGCTCTCTTCGGCGGTAACTTCTCGCAGCTCTCCGCCACCAAGTTCGACTTCAACACGTCGATCCTCATCCTGGTGTTCGTGGTCCTGGGCGGCCTGGGCAACATGCGCGGTTCCGTCATCGCGGCGGCGTTGCTCACGGTGCTTCCCGAGCTGCTTCGTCAGTTCTCGGACTACCGCATGCTCATCTATGCCATCGTGCTGATCCTGGTCATGATTTTTACCAACAACCCGCAGCTCAAGGCGTTCTTCGGTCGCGTCAAGGACCGCTTTGCTTCCAAGAAGGAGGTGGCAGCCGATGCCCAGTAAATTTGAGTTCAAGAAGGGCAAGATGGTCCCGTATCCTTCTGGCGCCATCGTTCCCGATCGTGACCTGGGCGAGCGCCCTGCACTCGAGTGCATCCACCTGGGCATTGAGTTCGGTGGCCTTAAGGCAGTCGACGACTTTAGCCTGACTATCGGCAAGACCGAGATCGCCGGTCTGATCGGTCCCAACGGCGCCGGCAAGACCACGGTCTTCAACCTGCTCACCAAGGTGTACCAGCCCACGCATGGCACCATCCTGCTCGACGGCGAGGACACCTCGGGCAAGTCGGTCTACCAGGTCAACCGCATGGGTATTGCCCGTACCTTCCAGAACATTCGCCTATTCAACACCATGACGGTGGAGGATAACGTCAAGGTCGGCCTGCATAACCAGGAGCGTTACTCCGGCTTTGAGGGCGTGCTGCGCCTGCCGACGTATTGGAAGCACGAGAAGGCTGCTCACGAGCGCGCCATGGAGCTGCTGTCCATCTTTGATATGGAGCATCTGGCAAACGAGCAGGCCGGATCGCTGCCTTACGGCGCACAGCGTCGTCTGGAGATCGTCCGCGCGCTTGCCACCAACCCCAAGCTGCTGCTGCTCGATGAGCCTGCCGCCGGCATGAACCCGTCCGAGACCGCGGAGCTTATGGAGAACATCGTCAAGATTCGTGACACCTTCGGCATCGCCATCATGCTTATCGAGCATGATATGTCGCTCGTTATGAACATCTGCGAGGGCATCTGCGTGCTCAACTTTGGCAAGGTCATTGCCAAGGGTACGGCCGAGGAGATCCAGAACAACGACGCCGTTATCGAGGCATATCTGGGCAAGCAGGATAAGGGGGAGAACTAAATGGCAGAGCCGATGCTTTCCGTCTACAACATCAACGTCTGGTACGGCGCCATCCACGCCATCAAGGACATCTCCTTTAACGTCAACGAGGGCGAGATCGTGGCCTTGATTGGTGCCAACGGCGCCGGCAAGTCCACGACGCTTAAGACCGTCTCGGGCCTGCTGCGTTCCAAGACCGGCTCCATCAAGTTTATGGGCGAGGACATTACCCATACGCCTGCCGACAAGCTGGTGGGCAAGGGCCTGGCTCAGGTTCCCGAGGGCCGTCGCGCCTTTTTGCAGATGACGGTCGAGGAGAACCTGGAAATGGGTGCCTATACGCAGCCCAAGTCCACGGTGGCTCCGGGCCTCGAGCGCGTCTACGAGCAGTTCCCGCGCCTAAAGGAGCGCCGTCGCCAGGTCGCCGGCACCCTTTCGGGCGGCGAGCAGCAGATGCTCGTTATGGGCCGCGCCCTTATGAGCAACCCTAAGCTGCTCATGCTCGATGAGCCCTCCATGGGTCTGGCGCCGATTCTGATTGAGCAGATCTTCCAGATCGTCGAGGACCTGCACAAGGCCGGCACCACGGTGCTTCTGGTCGAGCAGAACGCGCAGATGGCACTTTCCATCGCTACACGCGGCTATGTACTCGAGACCGGCAAGATCACCATGACCGGCACCGGTCAAGAGCTGCTGCACGACGATAACGTCCGCAAGGCCTATCTGGGCGGTTAATCCATTCAACAAAGGGGGCGCTGACCAACCCGGTCAGCGCCCCCTTTTAAGTTGCGGTGAAATAGGGACTAAATGGGGGCGCTAGACGCCAAAACAGTCCCTATTCCACCGCAACTTCATGGGGATGTGTGACAATGCCCGTCGGAAAACATCTGCTGTCTTTGGGGGTCTATCTATGCTGTACGAGTTTTGTGCCGAGAACTTTGAGCGGGTGCCGGCGGCTATCGAGGCCGGTGCAAGGCGCATCGAGCTGTGCGATAACCTTGCCGTCGGTGGTACCACGCCCTCGGCCGGCGTTATCAGCGCTACGACCAACTATGCCCACGAACACGATGCACGGGTGATGTGCATGATCCGTCCGCGTGGCGGCGACTTTCACTACAACCAGGATGAGCTGCGCATGATGGAGATGGACTTGGGCCTTGCCGTGAGTGCGGGCGTTGACGGCTTGGTCTTTGGCTGCTGCAAACCCTGCGCTGGCGGATGGGCGCTCGACGAACTTACGCTTGGCGCCCTCGTGATGGCTGCGGGCTGCGCGACCGAGGAATGTAAGCGTGATCCCATCGACATCACCTTCCACATGTCATTTGACCAGCTCTCGCCCGAGGCTCAGCTCGATGCGATTGATACACTTGCCGACTGCGGCGTTACGCGCATCCTCACGCATGGCGGCGCT
The DNA here is from genome assembly GCA_902467875.1 of uncultured Collinsella sp. Classification (GTDB taxonomy): domain Bacteria; phylum Actinomycetota; class Coriobacteriia; order Coriobacteriales; family Coriobacteriaceae; genus Collinsella. Next base: position 55,456 of record CABQWP010000004.1, read on the forward strand.
GCCGGTACGTCGATCGAGGATAATTTCGATTACCTGGCTCGTTTAATCGAGTATGCGGGCGATCGTTTGACCATCCTTCCCGGCGGCGGCATCACTACGGCAAATCGCGACGCGGTCGCGGCGGCGCTAGGCGTCTCCGAGCTCCATGGCACCAAGATCGTGCCGCTGGAGGTATAACCCGTGGCGCTGGTATTTGACGTTCAGCAGGCGAGCGGTAAGCCCGACGATAATCGTCGCCCTGGCACCGCGTGCCCCTTTTGCGACACGGAGGGACTTGCCAACATCATCCAGCGCGATGGTGACTGTATCTGGCTCGAGAATAAGTTCAAGACCTTGCGGGCCACACGTCAGACCGTATTGATCGAGTCTGCCAATCACGACGCCGACCTGGTGACCTATGAACCGGATGAGCTGCATCATGTGATGCGGTTTGCCCTGGGCTGTTGGCAGCAGATGATCGATTCCCAACAGTACCGCAGTGTGCTCATGTACAAGAACAAAGGCCCACTTTCGGGCGGCAGCCTCGTCCATCCACACATGCAGATTGTGGGCCTGGAACAGGAGGACGGCTATGCGGCGCTGACCTCAGCCAACTTTGAAGGCATCGATGTTTGGCAGAGGGGAAGGGTTGCGGTCAACATCTCAACCGAACCGATTATGGGGTTCTTTGAGGTCAATGTTTCAGCCCCGCAGGGAATCGCCGCCAGCGATGGCGCGCGAGACCAAGCCGAGACGGACCTCTTCGCCGATGCGATTCAGGTAGCTCTGCGCTATATCCTGAACGAGCACCATGGTGGTCGCGCAGAGTCGTACAACTTGTTCTTCTACCACATGGACGGCCGGACCATTGCCAAGGCGCTTCCGCGCTGGGTGGTTTCACCCTACTTTGTCGGGTATCGGCTGGCTCAGGTCAATGCTGAGACCACGCTCGATGTCGATGCGGAGCGATTCCGCGCACATCTGGAGGCGCTCACATCGTAAAGTGAGCGCCCGCACACTGCGGACGGTTTAGCGCGCCATTGCATCGCGGCCGGCCTCGACCCGCTTGCGCTGGGCGGCGCGCTCCTCGCCGGTCAGACGCTCAAAGAAGTGTCCGATAAGCGAGGCGAGCACCTGCTGAAACAACGTTCCACACATGACGGGAAACACAACTTCGCCCGGAAAGTATTGCGTGGCGATGACGGCGCCCGAAGAGATATTGCGCATGCCGCAGGTAAAGCACATGGTGGTCGTCTCGCTATACGGCAGGTGCAACGCGCGGGCGACCAGAATGCCCACGACAAAACCGCTGATGGCGAAGACCAAAATAAAGAGGGCGACTTCCAGGCGCACCGCGTTCATGTGCAGCACGTACTCGCTCATGGCGGTGGAGTTGGACGCGATGACGCCCATCATCATAAATTTGCAGGCGGGCGAGAGCGCGGGGGAGAGCTTCTCGTGGCCCCAGCCGCGCGTAAGTTCGTTGATTACGATGCCAAGGATGGCGGGGATGGCAATCATAAAGGCCATGTTCTGCATCATGCTCGGAACATCGATTGCGACGGTGGCACCCAGCAGGAGCTTGAGCGTGAGCGGAATCGTCACGGGCGATATAACCGAGGACGTCAGGATGATGGTGAGTGCGAGCGGGCCGTTGCCGCCGAACATGCTGATCCACATAAAGGCAGTGACTGCCACGGGTACGCTGTACTCGATCACGATGCCGCAGACAAGGTTGGGGTTGGAGCCAAAGAACAGTGAGCCCATGACATATGCCGCGATGGGGATGAGCACGGCCGAGACAAATAACGCCAAAATCAGATGAAGGGGACGGCGGAACACCTCGGCCACCTGGTGAAAGGTGTTACTGAGTGCACCCTGAAACGTCATAAAGGCAAACAAGGTGGGAACGATGGGCTTGAGAACGCCGATCTGCTGAGGAAAGAGCACGCCGAGCGCCACGCAAATCGGAACGATGATCTGCATGTACCCCGCGAGAAACTTGCCCAGTCCAACCCATTGCTTCATATGCTCTTGTGACTCCCTATGCCCGTGAATCCGTTTGAATGGATATGCTAGACGCTCGCATGCGTCCGTGCGGCTGAAACGCCCGATTATTTCGAGGCTATTACCGACATCGTTTACCGAAACCGCGGTGTGCTGCGGCGATTTGCGTCCGCGCTGCACGGTATAATAAATCTGTTCAACAGATCTGCCTGCCGAAGCGGGTATACACAGAGGACTCATCGCTATGAACCGTGAGAGGTATCGCGGCGACCTGCCCCTATCGGGGGTGGGCGCCTATGTCATCGCTTAAGACGACGCATCGCTGGGCGGTCGCTCAGCAAAAGCCCGAGCTCGAAAAGGAGCTTTCGGCTGGTCTGGGCATACCCGGGCTGGTGGCGCGCATTATGGTTGCGCACGGCATTACATCCATCGAGGAAGGCCAGCTTTTTTTGACGCCTTCGCTCGATCGCGACTGGGCGGACCCACTCGTTATTCCGGGCATGGCGGTCGTCGCCGACCGCGTTGAGCGTGCTATTCGCAGCCACGAGCGCATCGCCGTCTTTGGCGATTTTGACGTCGACGGCATTACGTCGACTTGTCTGTTGACCGAGGCGTTGCGTTCGTTTGGCGCCAACGTCACGCCGTTTATTCCGCACCGCTTTGACGAGGGCTACGGCCTGTCGCGTGCGGCGCTCGACCGCGTCAACGAGCTCGCTCAACCCAACCTGATCGTGACCGTCGATAACGGTATCGCTGCCAAGGAAGAGGTTTCCTATCTGGAGAGCTTGGGAATCGATTTGGTGGTCACGGACCATCACGAGCCGTCCGATCAGGTGCCGCAGGGCGTGCCCTTGACCGATCCCAAACTCGAGGATGAGGGCCCCTCACGCGAACTTGCCGGTGCCGGTGTGGCGCTCAAGCTGGTGCAGGTTTTGGGCGAGCGTCTGGGTAAGCCGTCGTATTGGCGTTCGCTGATTGAGGTTGCGGCGCTGGGCACCGTGTCTGACATGATGCCATTGACGGCCGAGAACCGCGCGTTGGTCGCCGAGGGCATCCAACAGATGCGCGTGACGGCTCGTCCCGGCTACATTGCGCTTGCAGCGCTCGCCAAGGCCGACCTTTCTACCATTACGGCGGACGGTCTATCGTTCTCGCTCATTCCCCGCTTAAACGCCGCCGGCCGCATGGCCGATCCCAAGCTGGCGCTCGACCTGCTGCTTGCCCGCGATCCTATCGAGGCAAGTGCACTGGCGGCCGAGCTCGAGGAGATCAACCGTCAGCGTCGCGAGATTGAGGCGGAGCTCACGCGTGATGCCATGGCAAAGGTCGAGGAGACCTATGATGGCGGTCGCGCAATCGTCGTGGGTGGCGAGGGCTGGCACGAGGGCGTTAAAGGCATCGTGGCGAGCCGCCTTACCAACCGATATCACGTGCCGGCGTTGCTCTTCTCTATCGAGGACGGTATAGCACGTGGCTCGGGTCGCTCGGTGGGCAAGGTCAACCTGTTCGAAGCCGTCGAGCGCTGCTCCGACCTGCTGATTCGCCGCGGCGGACATGCCGGTGCGGTGGGCGTGACCATCGAGGCGTCTAAGCTCGATGAGTTTCGTCGTCGCCTTTCCGCCGTGTTGTCCGAGCTTCCCGCCGAGGACTTTGAGGACACCGACGAGGTTGCCGCCACGGTTGACCTTTCCGAATTGAATATCGAGACCATCGAGCAGATTTCCCGCCTTGAGCCGTTTGGCCAGGGTAATAAGGTGCCGCTGCTGGCTGCCGAGGGCGTGACGATGTGCGATCGCGCCGTGGTGGGCAAGACCGGCGAGCATATGCGCTTCGTGGCGACGGATGGCGCCGCGAGCGTGCCGGCCATCATGTTTCGTGTGCCGCAGATCGATAGGCTTATCAATTGCGACAGCGCTGTCGACTTGGTGTTCGAGGCCGTTGCCGAGCATTGGCAAGGTCGCGTAAAGCCAAAGCTCATGATTAAGGATGTCTTGGTCCGCGATACCACGGCGCCCAGCGTTGACGACCCGGCATGTGAGCTTCGCCGCGGCGTACAACCGGCGGATTCTGGACTGCGCCTGGAGTCGCGTAAACGCGAGACGCTTGCCCAGCTTTCCTATACCGAGCTCACGCGCTCACTCATTCACAGCTTTATCGGATCGAACCAGCCGCACCGCGCGCAGGTCGAGGCGCTCGATGCCCTGGCCGATCACCAAAGTGTTCTGGCCGTTATGGGAACGGGGCGCGGCAAGTCTCTTATCTTCCATGTGCATGCCGCGCGCGAGGCGGTTCTTCGCGGGCGTGCGAGTATCTTTGTCTATCCGCTGCGCGCGCTCGTTGCCGACCAGGCCTATCACCTCTCGTCGACGATGGCCGCGCTCGGCATTGGCGTAGGCGTGCTGACCGGCGAGACCGTGGAAGCCGCGCGCGATGACGTGTTTGCCGGCCTGGCTTCGGGTCGCACCGGCATCGTTCTCACGACGCCTGAGTTCCTTTCCATCCATCGCGATCGCTTTGCGCGTTCTGGACGTATCGGCTTTGTCGTTATCGATGAGGCACACCATGCCGGCCTTGCCAAGGGCGGTGACCGGAGCGCATACCTCGACATGCCCGATATTCTCAAGGCCCTGGGCAACCCCGTTGTCATGGCCGCGACTGCCACCGCAACGGCTCCGGTTGTGGCCGAGCTCGCCCGCGTGCTACCGATTACCCGCACGGTGGTTGACGAGACGGTGCGCGAGAACTTGCAGCTCGAGGATGACCGAGACCTTGCGAGCCGCGAAAATCGCCTGGTGTCGATCGTGGCGACGGGGGAGAAGACCGTTATCTATGTGAACTCACGCGACCAGTCCGTGGCGCTTGCCAAGACGTTGCGCAAACGCGTGCCCGACTGTGCGACCCAGATCGCGTTCTATAACGCCGGGCTTGCGCGCTCCGATCGCCGCCGTGTTGAGGAAGCCTTTAGAGACGGAAGTCTCAGCTGCATCGTTTCAACCTCGGCCTTCGGTGAGGGCGTCAACCTGCCCGATATCCGTCATGTCGTGCTCTACCACATGCCGTTTGGCGCGATTGAGTTTAACCAGATGAGCGGCCGTGCCGGCCGCGATGGACAGCCCGCCGTGATTCACCTGCTCTATTCGTCGCGTGACGCTCGTATTAATGAGCGCCTGCTCGATTGTTACGCGCCCGAGCGCGATGAGCTTGTCACGCTCTATCGAGCGCTGCAGACCATGTGGCGCTCCAACCGTGGCAAGACGGGGGACGATTCATTCTGCGCAAGCGATATCGACATTGCGCAGATGTGTCTTGCCATCGATGCCCGCACGCCGGTCGACGAGCGCTCGGTGGAAAGCGGCCTGGGAATCTTCGAAGAACTCGGTTTCTGCCGCGTTTCGGGGTTTGACGATACGCGTCGCATCGCGATGGCGGAAAACCCCGGTCGCGTGCAATTAAGCAGGTCAATTCGCTATTTGGAGGGCTTGCGCTCGCGCATGGAGTTCACGGCTTTTCGGAGTTGGGCACTCGATTCGTGCGCTTCTGATATGCTAGCCAAAGTTAACCGCCCGATCGTACCGCGGGCCTAGGGGAAGGGGACCTCGATGGACGCCGCAGCCCGTACCGCCCATGATTCCACCCTCCAGCCGTTTTCGGAGATGGAGCACTATAAGCATGCCGATGAGCTGCCGCCCGAGATTATGGCGGATAGCTACGACAAGCTGGAGCGTATGTGCCTCAAATATATGAACGCGGACGACTTCTCCAAGGTGGAGCAGGCCTACTGCTTTGCTGCCGAGAAGCACTGCAACCAAAAGCGGCGCTCGGGCGAGATGTACATTAACCATCCCGTCGAGGTAGCTATCATTCTGGCCGACCTCAAGATGGACTGCGATGTGGTGTGCGCCGCGCTGTTGCACGATACCGTCGAGGATACCGAGACCTCGCTTACCGATGTTTCCGGCCTGTTTGGCGATACGGTGGCCGAGCTCGTCGATGGCGTGACCAAGCTCACCAACATCGAAGTCGACAGCATGGACGAGAAGCAGGCCCTCACGCTGCGCAAGATGTTCCTTGCCATGTCCAAGGACATCCGCGTCATCATCGTCAAACTCGCCGACCGCCTGCATAACATGCGCACGCTTGCCGCCCTGCGCGAGGACCGCCGTCTGTTTAAGGCGCGCGAGACCATGGACGTATACGCGCCTCTGGCCGACCGCCTGGGCATGAGCTCTATCAAGTGGGAGCTCGAGGACCTGTCCTTCTTCTACTTGGAGCCCGATGCCTACCAGCGCATCGCGCGCATGGTAGCCGAGTCGCGCGAGGTTCGCGAGCGTTATCTGGCCGAGACCATCAAGACGCTCACCGATGAGCTCAATCGCATTGGTCTTGAGGGCTTTCAGATCAACGGTCGTTCCAAGCACTATTGGTCCATCTATCAAAAGATGAAGCGCAAGGGCAAGGAGTTCTCCGAGATTTACGACCTGGTGGCGCTGCGCGTCATCACTCATTCGGTGCGCGATTGCTATTCCACGCTTGGTGCCGTGCATACCTTGTGGCATCCCATGCCCGGTCGCTTTAAAGACTATATCGCCATGCCCAAGGTCAATAACTACCAGTCGCTCCATACGACGGTTATCGGCCCCACGGCCCGCCCGCTCGAGATTCAGATTCGAACCTATGAGATGCACGAGCAGGCCGAGTACGGCATTGCCGCCCACTGGCTCTATAAGAAGTCGGGCGGATCGTCTGCGTCTAAGACCAATGATGCCCAGCGTCTAGACGACCAGATTAACTGGCTTAAGCATTCACTCGATTGGGCGGCGTCTGACGAGATCACCGATGCCAAGGAATACTTGCACTCGCTGAAGGTCGACTTGTTTGACCAGGAGATTTTTGTCTTTACGCCCAAGGGCGAGGTCATGGCGCTTCGTGCCGGCTCTACACCGCTCGACTTTGCCTACGCCGTTCATACCGAGGTCGGTAACCACTGTGTCGGCGCCAAGATCAACGGTGCGGTGGCGCCGCTCACGCACGAGATCAAGACGGGTGACCGTGTCGAGATCCTGACCAACAAGAGCTCTAAGCCGTCGCGCGATTGGCTCAAGATCGTCAAGACGCCTTCGGCCAAGTCAAAGATTCGCCGTTACTTCGCCGCCGCGACCAAAGACGATGACGCTGCTGCCGGCCGCGATATACTGGCTAAGGACCTGCGCAAGCGCGGGTATGGCATCTCTACGCCGCGATCCACGCGTGCGCTCAACGCCGTGGCGGAGCAGTTTAACTTCAAGCAGCTCGAGGACCTTTTTGCAGCCGTTGGCGCGGGCAAGGTCGCCCCGCGCGCTGTGGGCAATAAGGTCGAGCAAATCTTGGACCCCAAGCCCGAGGAACAGCTCACCAAGGCCGAGGCTATCGCCGAGGTCGTCAAGCAGCCTGCCCGCGGCTCCAACCGCAAGCCGCAAAAGCGCGGCAAGAGCGCGAGCAACGGCATTATCGTCAAGGGCGAGAGCAACAGCGGTCTGCTGGTCCGTCTGGCGCATTGCTGCAATCCGGTGACGGGCGACGATATCGTCGGCTTCATCACGCGCGGCCGAGGTGTCTCGGTGCATCGTGCCAACTGCCCCAACGTCAAGGGCCTCATGGAGCACCCCGAGCGCATGATTGACGTAGAGTGGGATGGTGCTGCCGATACGCTTTTCCAGGTCGAGATTGTGGTCGAGTGCCTGGATCGTATGGGCCTGCTCAAGGACGTCACCATCGCCATTGGCGATGCAGGCGGCAATATCCTTTCCGCCGCCACCTCGACCAACCGCGAGGGCATTGCGACCCTGCGTTTTATGGTCGAGATCTCGGACGCGAGTGGTCTGGATCCGCTGCTGGCATCGATTAGCAGCGTCGACTCGGTCTACGATGCACGCCGTTTGATGCCTGGCGAGGGTGGGGCTCAGCTCAAGCGTCGCGTATAGGCGTGACGAGCGCGCGACAGTAATGATATTGGTTACGTTCGGGGCATCGTTTGATGCCTCGACGTTTATAGAAGGAGGGCGCACGCATGGACGCTGCGGCTTTGGACTTAACCCCTCGGGGTACGGCTTCGATTGAGGTGCTTGTAAACGGGCCCATCCAGACCAACAGTTACGTCGTTATTTCGAGTGGCGAATGCTTGATTATCGATCCCGCTTGGGAAGGCGAAAACCTCGTTGCGCACATCCGAGCCGAACACCCTGGCGTGCATGTGCTCGGTTCCGTCTGCACGCACGGTCATGCCGACCATGTTGGCGGTGTAGCCGGAGTTCGGGCCGCCGTTGGCGCTGACGCCTTGTACGAGCTGTGTGTTAAGGATGCGACTGTGCCGCATGCGAATATAGAGGAGCAGCGAGTGATGTGGGGCATCGAGACGCCCGATCCGGGCGAGCCGACGCGGCTGCTTGCCGAGGGCGATACCATTGAGCTAGGCGACATTTGCCTGCAGGTTATCGAGGCGCCCGGGCATACGCCGGGTGGCATTGTCTTGTTTGCTGCCACCGAGCAGGGGAACATTGCCTTTGTGGGCGATACACTATTCCCGGGCAGCCACGGCCGTACCGACCTTTCCGGCGGAGACGAGGCGGCGATTCTGCGCTCGCTCTCCAAGCTCGCCCGGCTTCTCCCGCCCGATACCGTTTGCCTAACCGGCCATGGCGATTCGACCACTGTGGCACGCGAGCTTATGCAGAACCCTTTCATGCAGATGTAGCTTTGCAGTCAGCTTCTGAAGCATGAGAAGCGTCCAAACGTCAAGATATTTTCCCCAACGGGTCGATTCCGTAGGGCAAACGGTCAAAAAAAGTCTGTTTGGACGATATTCGTGAACAAACGAACGTTTATGCTCGGATACGCCGTGGTAAAATCACAGGCGTTATCGGAGCAACCTTACAGGAGGTTTCTTTTATGCTCGTCAACGCAGCAGACATGCTCAAGAAGGCCGAGGCCGGCAAGTACGGTCTCGGTGCCTTCAACACCAACAACCTCGAGTGGACCCTGGCTATTCTCCAGGCCGCCGAGGAGGCCAAGTCTCCGCTGATCCTTCAGTGCACCGCTGGTGCCGCTAAGTGGATGGGCGGTTTCAAGGTCTGCGCCGACATGGTCAAGGCTGCCGTCGAGGCCACGGGCGTTACCGTTCCCGTCGCCCTTCACCTCGATCACGGTTCTTACGAGGACTGCTTCAAGTGCATCGAGGCCGGCTTCACGTCCATCATGTATGACGGCTCTCACGAGGAGACCTTCCAGCTTAACCTTGACCGCACCAAGGAGCTCGTTGAGCTTGCCCACTCCAAGGGCATGTCCATCGAGGCCGAGGTCGGCGGCATCGGCGGCACCGAGGACGGCGTGACCTCCAGCGGCGAGCTCGCTGATCCTGCTGAGTGCAAGCAGATCGCTGACCTGGGCGTCGACTTCCTCGCCTGCGGCATCGGCAACATCCACGGCGTGTACCCTGCCGACTGGGCTGGCCTTTCCTTCGAGCGCCTGGGCGAGATCAAGGCCCAGACCGGTGACCTGCCCCTCGTCCTGCACGGTGGCACCGGCATCCCCGAGGATCAGATCAAGAAGGCCATTTCCCTGGGCATCTCCAAGATCAACGTCAACACCGACCTGCAGCTCGTCTTCGCCAAGGGCGTCCGCGAGTACATCGAGGCTGGCAAGGATCAGCAGGGCAAGGGCTTTGACCCCCGCAAGCTCCTCAAGCCTGGTCGCGACAACATCGTTGCTCGCACCAAGGAGCTCATGGAGGAGTTTGGCTCCGTCAACAAGGCGTAAGCGTCGCTAAACTTCCCGCCGGAAGCCCCGTCTCCCTACACTGTTTCCTTTGCGCTCACCTGGCTTCGCTAGAAGTCGCGCCAAGGAAACAGTTCCGGGGGACGGGGCTTCCTTCGTTTACCGCCGCAGGGTTACGAGTCTGAATTAAGAGGGCTACTGGCTTTGCCAGAAGTCACGCAATGGGAAAAGCTCCGGGTGAACGGGGCCTCCTTCGTTAACTCGCTACAGGGTTACTGGGCTGAATTCATTTTTATAGGTACCGTTTATCGGTATTGAAAGCCCCTTTGTTGGGGCTTTCTTTTTTATCTCGCTACAATGGGCTTCGAGAGTTCTAATGACTTGGAGTTTGGTATGGCTGTTATTGATGTGCTGCCTTCGGATGGGAAGGTTATTGACGAGGGTCCTGTTGGTTGCTCTGTTGATGTTTGCTGCGATGACTTTCGCCATCTCGATATTGGACTGCCGCCCGAGATTCTTCGTCTTAAGGATGCCGGGTATTTGACGCAGGCTGTTGCCGCCTGCGATCGCCTTTTGGAGCAGAACCCTGAGCCTTCGCTGGCTGCCTGCGTTCGCGCCGAGCGGTATCGCATGATCGAGACGCCGCTTTATTTTTCGGTGTCGCGTGATCGGGCTATCGAGATGATCCGCGAGGAGTGGCCTGAGTTTACCGAAGAGCAGTTTGACGACCTGATCGATCGCAAACGTATTGACTGGCGCTTTATCGATGGTCAGCTGTTCGTTCTCGATAACTTCCTTGATTCTTTGCGCGTGTATCCCAAGGAGGTTCCGGGTCTGCGTCCCGATTCTGCGGATGGAATTGCGCTGCGCAACCAGATGCTCGAGGAGATGGAGTCGCAGGGCGGGCTGTCTCGCACCATTACGCTTAAGGCATGCGTGTCTGTCCCCGGTGCTTTGGAGGGGGAGACCGTTCGCGCGTGGCTTCCCATTGCCGCCGCCTGCCGCCAGCAGTCTCAGGTCGAGATGCTTGATATGACGCCGGAGGGGGTCGTTGCTCCCGCAAACGCCTCGGCGCGCACTGCCTCGTGGGTCTCCTCGACCGATCGCTCATTCTCGGTGACCTATCGCTATCACATCGATGCCGCCTATTGCGATATCTATGGTGGCGCGCTCCCATCGCATCCCTGTATGGACGCGCCTCTGCCCGAGGAGACTTCCGAGGACCGTCCGCACATTGCGTTTACGCCGTACCTGCGACAGCTGACGGAGCGTGTTATTGACGGGCTCGAGGATCCGCTCGATCGCGCTCGTGCTATCTATGATTATCTGACACAGCATATCGACTATCGCTATCAGCCACCGTACCTGCTTTTGGGATCTATTGCCGATGACTGTGCACACTTGCTCCGCGGTGATTGTGGCGTTATGGCACTTACGTTTATCACCATGTGCCGCATCGCGGGTGTGCCCGCCCGTTGGCAGAGCGGCCTGTATGTTGCGCCCGATTCGGTGGGGCCGCACGATTGGGCTGAGTTCTATACGCCACAGACCGGTTGGCTTAACGCCGACGTATCGTTTGGCTCCTCGGCGCGCAGGATGGGGGAGGAGTGGCGTCGTCGTCACTACTTTGGCAATCTCGACCCGTGGCGTATGGTGGCCAACGATCGATTCCAGGCCGAGTTTGTGCCCGCTTTCGATGGCATGCGTGAGGATCCCTATGACAATCAGATGGGCGAAGTCTTGGTTAACGGACGCGGGTGCCGCCAGCGCGAGATGCTCCGTTCGGTCGAACTCATCGAAATGTTCGAAGTTCCATTTTCGGACTAATCGGTAGAAAGCTGTGATAAACTAACTCACGCATTACGTGCCCGAGTGGCGGAATTGGCAGACGCAGTGGACTCAAAATCCACCGTTGGCAACAACGTGCGAGTTCGAGTCTCGCCTCGGGCACCATACATGCAAGTGAGCGTTCAAGGGGGTTGCGGCCCCCTTTTTCGTGCCGAACTCGCGTGAGCGCGCGAAGCGTTATGCAAACAGGCCTGCGGCCTGTTTGTAGCGGAGCGTGGCGAGGGCGCCGCGCGTCCGAAGCCCGGGGCTTCGCGAAGCGAAGGCCCTTCGAGTCTCGCCTCGGGCACCATACATGCAAGCGAGCGTTCAAGGGGGTCAAGGCCCCTTTTTCGTGTACGTAATGTGATAACGCGCTGTACGTGTTATTATTCGCAAGGCGTTGTTCCCGCAATGCCCTAAAGAGGAACCCGAGGGTTCCCACCTTTTGGCGCCAATGAGCAGCTGACTGGTCATACAACTTAGATTCCCTTCCTCAAATCGAGGAAGCCTATGTGTACGACCTAGTTGCTGAGAAGCGCCGGGTTATTTTTTTATGAATGGAGGTAGGGAAAATAGCTAAGTCTGATGACACCCGCATCAACGACGAGATCACTGCATCTTCGTGCCGTTTGATTGGCGTCGATGGCTCTCAGCTCGGCCTGTTCGCCATCCGCGATGCCCAGCGCGTCGCCGACGATCAGGGTCTCGACCTGGTCGAGATCGCTCCCAACGCGGAGCCGCCGGTCTGCAAGGTCATGGACTACGGTAAGTTCAAGTACCAGCAGGCCATGAAGGCCAAGGCTGCTCGTAAGAACCAGTCCAAGGTCGAGGTCAAGGAAATGAAGTTCCGACCCAAGATCGACGTTGGCGACTACGAGACCAAGAAGGGCCACGTTCTGCGTTTCCTCAAGAAGGGCGCACGCGTTAAGATCACCATCATGTTCCGCGGCCGTGAGATGGCTCACCCGGAGCAGGGCCTTAACGTTCTCGAGCGTCTCGCCGAGGATCTCAAGCCTTACGCTACGGTCGAGTCCAAGCCTAAGATGGAAGGCCGTAACATGCTTATGCTGCTCGCCCCGATTAAGGGCGCCTTCGATGAGGATAAAGCGGCAAGCGATACCAAGTAACTAGTGTTCTGTAACCGATTAAGGAGTATTTCATGCCTAAGATGAAGTCCCACAGCGGCACCAAGAAGCGTTTCCGCAAGACTGGTACCGGCAAGCTTATGCGCGCCAAGGCTTTCAAGAGCCACATCCTGAGCAAGAAGTCCACCAAGCGTAAGCGTGGCTTCCGTCAGGAGACCGAGATCGCCGCTGCCGACCGCAAGGTCATCAAGTCGCGTCTCGCCTAAGTTCGAGTTCCCGTTTTTCGTTTTACCGTCTAGGAGTTGATAGAACATGGCACGTATTAAGCGCGCTGTTGCCGCCAAGAAGAAGCGCCGTACCGTTATGCACCGTGCGAAGGGTTACTACGGTGCCGCTTCGCGTACTTACAAGCATGCAAAAGAGCAGGTCCAGCACTCCCTGCAGTATCAGTATCGTGATCGCCGCAACAAGAAGCGCGAGATTCGTTCTCTCTGGATCACCCGTATCAACGCTGCTGCTCGCCTGAACGACATCTCTTACTCTCAGTTCATGCACGGCCTGAAGGTTGCCGGCATCGAGCTCGACCGCAAGGTCCTGGCTCAGATGGCTTACGAGGACATCGAGTCCTTCAACGAGCTGGCTACCATCGCCAAGAAGGCTCTCGAGGCCTAATAGATTCTCTTGAATCGCTAGGGGAGTGTCGCGTTGTGCGCGGCGCTCCCTCTTTTTATCTGAAGCGCGGTTTACATTGCTAAAAGCGCGGGTAGATAAACACTTACAGGTGACCGATCTCTATATATTCCTGAACCAAAGGGTCATCATCTGATACGTGCAGTATTTCTGCACCAGCCTTTCTATGACTTATATAGGAAGCAATATATTGTGTAGGACTTGTGAAGAGTGGAATTGATGTCCCACAGGGCTTCGCGGTCTGGCAATATATCTCCTTGCCGCGCGGCCCGGTGGAACCGGATCAGCCGCGCAGGCGTGCACCTTGAGAACCGGATACTGCGAGGATGGACACATTGAGTGTCGCATCCGGGCAGACATCGAACCATTTGAAATGGTCTAACTTGGATTTGTT
>CABQWP010000005.1 GCA_902467875.1 uncultured Collinsella sp.
GTGCCCCAGGGGGCGGTCGGTCGCCCCTCCCACGCCGGCATCGGCTGCGGCTTGCGCATGCGCGGCGCCCAGGTCGACCTCGAGCGAAAGGCCCGCTTGGCGCAGACGCTCCAGCACGGCAAGGTTCTCGGGCACGGCCAGGAACTGCTTGACGCTCGCCGCAATCTTGGGACCGATGCCCTCGCACTCGGCGATGTCCTCTTCGCTCGCCAAGATAAGCTTGTCGATCGACAGGAATCGCTCGGCGATGACCTCGCCCACGCTCTTGCCCACGTGGCGGATGCCCAGGGCAAACAGTACGCGACCGAGCGGCTGGCTCTTGGACTTGTTGAGCTCGACGATAATTTTCTCGGCCGTCTTGAGGCCTACCGGAATGGGGTCGCCCTTCTTGACGCCCTTTTTGCTGTTGGAGCTGGCATAGGTGCGCCCCGTGTCCAGGCCTGCGATGTCGTCGACCGTGAGCTGGTAGAAGTCCGCGACATCGTGGATCAGCCCGGCGGCGATCATCTTGTCGACGATCTCGTCGCCCAGGCCGTCGACGTCCATGCAGCCGCGACTCACCCAATGGAGCAGGCGCTCCTTGAGCTGCGCGGGGCAGTCGATGGACACGCAGCGGTAGGCAACCTCGCCATCCTCATGGACCACGGGGCTGCCGCACACGGGGCAGACCTCGGGCATGTGCCAGTCGACCGAATCGGCCGGGCGCTTGTCGAGCACCGGCCCCACGACCTCGGGGATCACGTCACCCGCCTTGTGCACGATGATGGTGTCGCCCTCGCGCACGTTTTTGCGGCGAATCTCGTCGATGTTGTGCAGCGTGGCGCGCGCGATGGTGGAGCCGGCAACCATCACCGGGTCGAACTCGGCGACCGGCGTGAGCACGCCGGTGCGGCCCACCTGGATGCGAATTTCACGCAGGACGGTCTGCTTTTCCTCGGGCGGGAACTTAAAGGCAATGGCCCAGCGCGGCGCGCGGGCGGTAAAGCCCAGGTCGAGCTGCTGCTGGAAGCTATCGACCTTTACGACCACGCCATCGATGTCGTAGTCCAGGTCGCCGCGGTGCTCGAGCGCCTGGGCACAGAACTCGTGGACCTCGGTGGGCGTGGCACAACGGGCCACGTTGGGGTTGACGCTAAAGCCGGCGCTGCGCAGCCAATCGAGGAACTCACGCTGGCTGTGGACGTGCAGCGGGTCGGTATCGGCGATGGCATAGATAAAGGTGGCCAGGTCGCGGCGCGCCGTGACCTTGGGATCCTTCTGACGCAGGCTGCCGGCGGCGGCGTTGCGCGGGTTGGCGAAGGGATCGCGGCCCTCGGCATCGGCCTCGTCGTTCAGACGAACAAAGCTGCCCTTGGGCATGTAGACCTCGCCGCGTACCTCAATGGTGCGCTCGCGGTCGGCGCCCATGTGGGCGAGCGCCGGCTCGGACAGGTGCATGGGCACATCCTTGATAGTACGGACGTTGAGCGACACGTCCTCGCCCGTGGTGCCGTCGCCGCGCGTTGCTGCTCGCACGAAGGTGCCGTTTTGGTAGGTAAGCGCCACGCCCAGACCGTCGATCTTAAGCTCGCAGGTATAGGTGACGTTACCAGCGCCGAGCGCATCCTCGGTGCGCTGGAGCCACGCGTCGAGCTCGTCCAGATCCATGGCATCGTCCATGGAATACATGCGTGCCATGTGCGTGACCGGCGTAAACTGCTCGCTCACGTATCCGCCCACACGCTGAGTATAGCTGTCGGGCGTCACCAAATCGGGGTAGGCAGCCTCGATTTCCTGCAGTTCAACGAGCATTTTGTCAAAGGCGGCGTCCGTGATCTCGGGCGCATCGAGCATGTAGTAGCGATAGGCGTGGTAATCGAGCTCGTGGCGCAACTCGGCCGCACGCGCTGCCGCCTGGGCACGGGCGTCGACCGGTGCGGTGGCATCCGCGCTCGCGGGCGTTTCGGTATCGATGTCCACGCCGTCACCAAACAGGCTCGATTGCTCCATAGCGGCACTCCTTCGCTCGATTTCAAACGGATACTAGAGTACCACCGGTCGCAATGAGGCCGAATAGCGGTCTCGAACCGCACCGAATCGGCAGCCGCCAGACTGGAGTGGACAGTTAGTTCAGATACGTATAAATCCTAGAGCTGAATCAGGCACGAACACCCCTGTTTCAACTAATTTGGGCTCCTCGAGACCATGTAAACGTCCCGCTCTCCCTTCCAAACACCCATTCGAGCCCCATCCCAATCAAAAATTGCTCAAAACGCATCCCAAGCTGCCCCAGTTTTATACGTATCTGAACTAACTGTCCAGACCATTCCGGACCAGGCCTCTTGTCAGCCCCAAGCGATCCGTTTTCCTCCGTCCCCAACGGATCAATAAGAAAAGAGGGGCTGTCCCGCGTTGATGGGACAGCCCCTCTGGCTTCGATATATGCGATACGGCTCGTTAGTAACCCTGGCCGTAGCCCTGGCCCTGACCCTGCTGGCCTAGCAGCTCCTCCAGGTACTGGCGCAGCTGCTCGTCGGTAATACCGCCGTTACCGGTGTCGGTCGAGCTGTCGTCCTGCTGTTGGTTCTGCAGCTCCTCGTCGGAGCCCAGTTCAACCGTGACCTTTTTCTCTTCCTTGCCGCGCATGAGCGTGATCTCGACCTTCTCACCCACCTCGTGGCTGCGCAGCGCGATGATCAGGCCATCGGCGCTCGTGATATCGTCGTCGCCCAGCTTGGTGATGACGTCGCCCTCCTGAATGCCGGCCTTGGCAGCAGGACCATCCTCAACGACGCTCGCCACATACGCGCCGCTATCGGTGCTCAGCTTGTTGGTGCGAGCGTTGAGCGCGTTGACGCTCGAAAGCGTAGCACCCATGTACGGATGCACCGGCGTCTTGCCGTCGATGATCTGGTCGGCAATGTTCTTGGCGTAGTTAACCGGAATGGCGAAGCCCACGCCCGAGCTGGAGCCCGAATAGCTCTCGATGAGCGAGTTGATACCCACAAGCTCGCCATTGTCGTTGACGAGCGCGCCGCCGGAGTTGCCCGGGTTGATGGCGGCATCGGTCTGAATCATGTTGGCATAGATGGTGTTACCGCTGGTAGAACTCATGGCCGTGGAGCGATACAGCGCCGAGACGATACCGGTGGAGACAGACTGCTCGTTGCCGAACGGCGAGCCGATCGCCATAACCCACTCGCCCACGTTGAGCTTGGAAGAGTCGCCGATCTCGATCGGGGTAAGCTTGGAGGCATCGGCATCCTTGAGCTTGATGACGGCCAGGTCGCTCGAGGCGTCGTTGCCCACGAACTCGGCCTCGTAGGTGGTGCCGTCGTCCATGGTCACCACGTACTGGTCATAGCCGTCGACCACATGGTTGTTGGTGAGGATATGGCCCTCGGTATCGAGCACCACGCCCGAACCGACGCTGCCCGAGTTATCCGACTCGTCGGCAGACTGCGAAAGCGAGCCATTCTGGCCGCCGCTCGAAGTGGCAGTAATGGAAACGACGGAGGGCAGGGCCTTGGCAGAAACGGCCTCGGCCAGCGTGGTGTCCTCGGAGTCAATCGTAATCTTTTGCGTCGATGAACCCGAAGCACCCGCCGTCACGGCATTCTTGCCGCCACCGATATCGAGCGTGCCGCTCATAATGAGCGCGATGACCAGCAGGGCACCGCAGGCACAGCCGGCGAGCGCCGTAATAAAGATCGGCAGCTTTTTGGTCTTGGTCTTGACCACCGTGTGCTTGTTCACGACCTGCGCACCGCCCAGCGGCTTTCCGGTCTGCGTGTCGTAGGCCTGCACGTAGGGAATGTTGCTACCGGCAGGCGTCGACTCCACCTGCACGCGCGGCTGCTGCTGGGTCTCGCCGGCGTTGCCCGCATCCTGGGGACGCTGGGAATCGTACTCGCTCATGGCTGCGATCCTTTCGTCGAATAACCAAAGGCCCGCCAAACATATGGCGGGCCATCATTGTTCACGTTGAGTTGTACCCCAATATGCGGGCGAACGTGTATGAGAACGCAATCTTTTAGGAAGGCTTAAGTTCTGCTACAAACTCGAAAGAAATCCACGCATGCGGCAAAACCATCACAAAGGTGCCTGTCCCCTTTGTGATGGAAATCTAGTCCTTAAACAGATAGCCCACGCCGCGGACGGTGGTAATGTGCGCCGCGATCTGCGGGCCCACCTTGGAGCGGATGCGTCGAATGTGCACGTCGACGGTGCGCGTGCCGCCGCAGTACTCAAAGCCCCATACGCGGTGCAGCAGCACCTCGCGGCTGTAGGCGCGGTTGGGATGCGTCGCCAAAAAGCTCAGCAGCGAGTACTCCATCAGCGTCAGGTCGATGGGCTCGTTATCGAGCGTCACCTGGTAGGTAGCAAGGTTGATCTCGAGGTTATCGATGTTGAGCACATCGTCGGCGGCGACGGTCTCCTCCTCGCCCATCAGGCGCTGCGCGCGAGCCTTGAGCTCGTTGGGCGTCGCCGTGGGGCATACAAAGTCGGCATGCGCGTGGTTCGGCAGACGCAGGATGCCGAGCGCCTCGTCGTCAACGATCACCAGCATGGGGACGCCGCCGCGATCGTCAAGCCACTTGGCAATCTGATCGATGCGGTCGCTGCGGATGCCATCGGAATCGAGGATCAGCAGGTCAAAGTCGTGCGCCGCAGTCGGCGAATCGGGGGTTGCCAGGCTCACCTCGACACCCAGGGTGGTCGTCAAACTGCGGGCAAACTCGTGGAAGCGCGTCGTGCGCGCCATGAACAGGGCACTCTTTTCGGACATATCGGCCTCCAAAGAAATGAGCTCAATCGTACTGGAACAAGCCAGCGCGATTAGGAGTTCGCCAGGTAGTGCTTGATCTCCCACTCGGTGATCGTAGACTCAAACTTATGCCACTCGTCGCGCTTCTTTTTGAGGAAGAAGCTGTGGATGTGCTCGCCGAGGGCATCCTTCATAAACTGCGAGTCCTCAAACACGTCGAGCGCCTCTTTGAGCGAGCGCGGCAGCGGCGTGTAGCCGGCCTCGACCATCTGACGGTCGGTAAGCTTGAGCGTCTCGGCCGTTGCCTCGGGCGGGAGCTCCAGCTTGCGCTCGATGCCGTCGAGACCAGCCGCCAGCGTGACGGCGTTGACCAGATACGGGTTAGCCATGGGATCGGGGCTACGAAGCTCGATGCGCGTGGACAGCTGCTTGCCGGGCTTGTAGACCGGAATGCGGACCATACTCGCGCGGTTGCGCAGGCCCCACGTGGCGTACTGCGGCACGGAGTCGCCACCCGTGGTGATGCGCTTGTACGAGTTGACCGTGGGGTTGGTGATGGCGCTGATCTCGCGCGCATGCGCCAGGATGCCGGCCATATAGTGCTTGGCGATATCGGAGAGATGGTACTTCTCGTCGTCCTCGCCCCAAAAGACGTTGTTGCCGTCGTGGTCGAACAGCGACTGATGCAAAAACATGGCGCTGCCGTCCTCGCCCGCCAACGGCTTGGGCATAAAGGAGGCGTGGCAACCGCTCTCGTAGGCCTGCTGCTTAATGATGAGTTTGGCCGTGGTGATGGCGTCGGACATGCTCAGGGCCTCGGCGTGGCGCAGGCTCATGCCGTGCTGCGAGCGGCCGGCGGCGTGGAAGGTGTACTCCACGGGCACGGACATCTTCTCGAGCGTGAGGACCGTGTTGCGGCGCAGGTCGCGAGCGGCATCGCTCACCGAAAGATCGAAGTAGCCCACGTTGTCGAGCGGCTCGGGCGTGTGCTCGTCGGGGAAGTAGTAATACTCCAGCTCGGCGCCCACGTTAAGCAGATAGCCAGCCTTCTCGGCCTTACGGAACATGCGGCGCAGGGCATCGCGCGGGTCGCCGGCAAACGGCTTGCGGTCGGGGGTGCACACATCGCAGAACACGCGGGCGACGCCGTTATGGCTCGGGCGCCACGGCAAAATCTGGAAGGTCGAAGCATCGGGAAACGCCAGCATGTCGGCTTCCTCGGGCGTGGCAAAGCCCTCGATGGCGGAGCCGTCAAAGCCAATACCCTCCTCAAAAGCGACCTCGAGGTCCTCGGGGCTAATGGCAAAGTTCTTGAGGCGGCCGAGAATGTCGACAAACCACAGACGCACAAAGCGGATGTCACGCTGCTCCACGGAGCGGAGTACGTAATCGATGTTCTGCTGGTTCATGTCGCTCCCCTTTCTTTCGGGCGGGTTTCGACTGGTCTATATCGCAGATACTATCGCAGAAAAATGTTTCCGCAGGGTTAAAGCGTATCAAGCGCTCAAAAAACGTGCGCGAACAGGCCGTTGCGAACGAGCGGCTAGCGCGAGGTCGAAGCGCGGTGTTCGATGTGGCCGGGGACCTCGATACGCTTGGGGGCGAGCTTTGCGGCCTCGCCCACCGTGGTGGTGACGACGTCGATGCGCTCGGACAGGCGCTCGACCACGCGCTCGGCGATGGTAAGGGTGTCTTGCGCGGCCGTGGTCACACCGCCAAAGAGCACGTGGTTCCAGGGATAATCGTCAAATGTCGCGATCTTAAGACCAGCCGGCAGCGAGGGACCAAGCTGCGCCAGCGCCTCGGTCAAACGCAGGAAGACCAAGCCGTTGACGGCAATGAGGCCGAGCTTTTTGCCTGCATAGCCGCGGATGGTCTCGTCCAAGCGACCGACGCCCGTGGCGCCACCATCGGCCAAGGTGACGACCTCGCCCGCAAGGTCGCGTCGCGAAAGCTCGTCGGCAAAGGCCTCGGCACGCTCGCGACGCACGGGGCTGTCGTCGCTTGCCTCGGTGAGCAGGCACAGGCGCTCGCTGCCAGCGGCGGCCAAGGCGTCTACCAAGCCGGCGACCAGCTCACGGTTGTTAGATGTCACCAGATCGACACCGCCGTCGGCAACGTTGCGGTCGAGCAGCACTACGGGCAGGCGTCCCGCTGCCGCGGCGATTGCCTCGTCATTGCCTCCGCAGGTGTTGACGACCAGACCGTCCACGCCGGCATCGATAAGTCTGGTGAGCGACTCGGCCTCCTTGGCGGGATCGTTGCCGCTAATGGCCGTCATGAGCGAGCAGCCGCGCGCCGCGGCGCTGGCGGAAAGGCCCTCGAGCATGGCGCTCGAGAACGGGTTGGCGATGTCAGCCAGAATCACACCGATGAGGTTCGTACGCGAGCTGCGCAGATTGCGCGCGGCGGCACGTGGGCGATAGCCGGTGCGCTCGATAACTGCCGCGATGCGAGCACGGGTCTCCTCGGTCATTTGCCCGGGGCGGTTGTTGAGATAGCGCGAGACCGTGGCCGGGCTCACGCCCGCCTCGGCGGCAATGTCCTTGATTCTCATCTGCGCCATAACGCACCCCGTTTCCCAATTGTCGGCGATCTGAGCCATTTTAGGCATTTTTTTAAAAATCTTGGTTGCAAAACGCTGTAGGTGAGTATACTACAACTCGAAACGAAACCGATTTCGTAAACCGATTTCGGCGAGCGTTGGCACGCAGGTGCAAAGACGCACCCTACCGTCTTGGCACCTGCGTGCCAACGCCATATCAAAGGTGTACGCACGAGTAAAAGGAGCTGCGCGACCATGGGTAAAACGGTTCTTACCTTCGGCGAGATCATGATGAGACTCTCGCCCAAAGACCACCTGCGTATTGAGCAGGCAACCGAGTTTGACGTCCGCTACGGCGGCGCCGAGGCCAACACTGCGCTTTCCCTGGCCTACCAGGGCGACAAGGCCGCTTACGTCTCCGTTGTTCCGGCCAACCGCCTAGGCGAGTGCGCGCTGCGCTCGCTGAAGGCCTACGGCGTCGACACAACGCGCGTCGTGCGTCAGGGCGACCGTCTTGGCTCCTATGTGTTTGAGGTCGGCGCCTCGCAGCGCGGCAACGGCTGCGTCTACGACCGCAAGTTCTCTGCCATCAACATGGCCAAGCGCGATGTTTTTGACTGGGACGAGACCCTCAAGGGCATCGATGTCTTCTACTTCTCCGGCGTGACCCCCGCCGTCTCCGACGAGATGGCCGCCGCCTGCAAGGAGGCGCTCGCCGCCTGCCGCGCCAAGGGCATCACCACCGTGTGCGACGTGAACTATCGCGGCAAGATGTGGTCGCCCGAGAAATCGCAGGCCACCATGAAGGAACTCCTGCCGCTCGTCGACATCTGCATCGCCAACGACGAGGATGCGCCTGCCGGCCTCGGCATGACCTGCGTCTCCGGTTCCCTTGCCCACGGCATCGAGGAGCGCGACACCTACGTCGAGATGGCCCGCCAGATCTGCGCCGAGTACGGCTGCAAGAAGGTCGCCTCGGTCGTCCGCAACATCTCCTGCGTCGAGCGCTCCATCTGGATGGGCATGCTCTTTGACGCCGAGAGCGGCGAGCACTGGTTCTCCCCTGCTCACGACGTGCACGTGCTCGAGGGCGTTGCCGCCGGCGACGCTTTCAACGCCGGCCTCGTCCATGCCCTCATCAACGATTTTGACCCGCAGGACGCCGTCAACTACGCCATTGCAGCGTCGATCCTCAAGCTCACCATCAAGGGCGATTCCAACTTGGTGACCGCAGACGAGATCGCAGCCGTGGCATCCGCCGCCGACGGTGGCACCCGCGTCGCGCGCTAGTCCGTCTCCATTCCGCGGGCCGCAGCTTTCCAATCCCATACCCCTGCGGCCCGCTCCCCGATTCCTCCGGCCGGACAAAACCACCAGTCCCATTCCGGTTTTGCCTGGCATTCCCTACATGACTGGTCGAGCAGCTGGTTTTGGAATTGCTTGAACCTCAAGCAGTGCCTCCGATAACCAATCCAAAATCGGCTCCTGACCAGCATATTTGGCAATCACGCGCCCATGCGCGCCATACATCGAAAGGAACATTATGTTCGATCAGTTCTACACCACGCTTGAGTCCCTGGGCATCGTGCCGGTCGTCGTGCTCGACAAGGTCGAGGACGCCGCTCCGCTCGCCCACGCCCTTATGGCAGCTGGCATGAAGTCCGCCGAGGTCACCTTCCGCACCGCCTGCGCCGCCGAGTGCATCGCCGCTATGGCCGAGGCCGAGCCCGAGATGTGCGTTGGCGCCGGCACCGTCCTGACCGTCGAGCAGGTTGAGCAGGCCCGCGCAGCCGGTGCCAAGTTCATCGTCTCTCCGGGTTACAACGAGGACGTTGTGAAGCACTGCATCGACATCGACCTGCCTGTCCTTCCCGGCACCGTAACCCCCTCCGAGGTCACCGCAGCCGAGAACCTGGGCCTCAAGGTCACCAAGTTCTTCCCCGCGTCCCAGTATGGCGGCCTGAACACCATCAAGGCCCTCGCCGCTCCGTTTGTCGGTCACCGCTTTATGCCCACCGGCGGCGTGAGCACCGCCAACGTCGAGGAGTACCTGAGCTCCTCCGCCATCATCGCCTGCGGTGGCACCTGGATGGTCAAGCCGGCCCTGTTTGCCGACGGCGACTTCTCCAAGGTCGAGCAGATCGCCCGCGAGGCCATGGACGTCGTCAAGAAGGTCCGCGGCTAGGTTTAGCTCTCTATCGTGAAAGGGGGTGTGCCCTAGACCTCGCCCCCTTTCTTTTAAAGCGGCTCGGAAGCGCGCCGTTTCCGTCACGGACAAGAACCAAAACCGTCTTGTATGCTGATAGAACGTGACGGAAGCGACACGCCCCCGAGCCGCTTTGTCTACTCGGCTGACAGTCGCGCTCAACTAAGCCATATCGACGAAAGCCGAGCCATCAAAACAGCTGCGGCGCCGTCTGGAGGAATGGACCCTTGCTTCCGGTCTTTTCCTCCAAGCGGCGCCGCAGCTTTTTTGTGCCCCGGTAGCGTCTCGCACTTGCGGTGAAATACGGACTGTTTACACCATCAGAGCCGCAAAACAATCCCTATTTCACCGCAACTAATGAAGGGGGCGAGTTAGATGGCCGAGTCTTTGGACAGCTCAAAATAGTCGGGATGCAAGGCGATAACCGGACCTTGCTCTTCGGGCATCAGGTGCAGGTGCGTCTCTGCCAGATAGCTCGCCGCGTCGGTATCGCCCCTCTTAATGGCCTCGAGAATCCGGCGATGCTGCCGACGAATCGGCTCCCAATCCAGATCCTGCGACACCATACGCAACCAGTTGTATCGCTCAAAATGCGTGTTGACGCTCTTCATCCAATCCCACAACATGTGACGACCGGCAATCTCAAAACATGTCTCATGGAACAGGTTGTCCAGATCGAAAAAGCGACGCGTTTCGCTATGGTCGAGCGACTCGGACTCGGCAAGAATCTGCTCGAGCCGATGCTTTTGCTCGGGCGTGGCGGCAGAACAGCATTTAATGAGTACGCTTCTCTCGAGTTTCTCGCGCAAGAAACAGGCGTTCTCGGCACGCTCCATGCTGATTTTTGAGACATAGGTACCGCTTTTGGGACGCGTTTCCACCAGCTCCTGCTCGCGCAGACGCACAAAGGACTCGCGAATGGGTGTGCGCCCGATTCCCGTCTCTTTTTCCAGACCAATCGCCGAAAGGCGCGTGCCGGGCTTGAGCTCGGCATAGATGATCTTGGACCGCAATGCGTTGTACGCCTGGTCTTGCAGGCTCTGATAATGCTGGTGTTGTTCCATAAAGCCCTCGGATGAAGCCTCGGTTAATCGAATACCACTATGCAATACTATCGCATCCCCCGCCCCCCTCATAAGTTGCGGTGGAATAGTTCCTGCTCAAAGCCTTCAGCAGCAAAAACAGTAACTATTCCACCGCAACTTCCAACAGTCTTTTTGGGACGTGGCTTTTTTGGCTACCCTGAGCCGCAGGTCGGCCCCTTGCCACAAAAGGGGCCCATCTACTACGTTAACGCGGAGAGCCCAGACCATGCTGAAAAGTGCGAAAACAAAACCGCAGGTAGACAGCTTGTTGATTTTCGAAAAAGCCAACTATGGTTGACCCCTGCGGCTTAAACGTAGTAGATAGGCCCTTTTCGTGGCGAAGCACTACTGCGCCCCAAATTGGCACCCCGAGTCCTCGTGAGTTGCCAACAAGCTGTTCGCCCAGCGCTTTATCCGCGCGGCATTTGGAAAATAGCACCACCGCAAAACCCGCGAGTAGCGCGTACTTTACTATATCTCACTATACTTTGCTATATCTCACTATACTTTGTTATATCTTGCTATATCTTGAGCAAAGGTGGCTCACATGCAAACAAACCCTTTTAAGCCCACAGCAGGTAAAACACCTCCCACGATTATCGGCCGCGAAGATGTACTTGAAGAATTCAGTGAAGGCCTCACCAACGGGCCTGGTGCCCCTGGGCGCCTAATGCGCATAGCCGGCGTCTGTGGAACGGGCAAGACGGTCCTCCTTGACGAGTGCTCACGTTTGGCGCAAAGCCGTGGCTGGACGGTCATAAAAGAGGTCGCAACCGAGGGACTTTGCCAGCGCATTCTCGAACAGCTGCAGCCCAAATTACAGGCCAAACACGCCAGATTTGAGCCCACCGTAGCTGGCATATCCATCGGCAACATAGATATTGAGCGAATCGGTCCATCGCTACGCGACGCCATGAGACAGACAATATCCAAGAATGGAAATGGCCTGCTCATCACTCTCGACGAGGTTCAAGACGCAGAGCTCGATGAGGTCCGAACGCTCTCCATTGCGATTCAGCAGGTTATCGGCGAAGACCTTGATATCGCCTTTGTTTTTGCTGGGCTGCCTTCGATGATTGAAAGCATCATCAACGGAAAGACACTTACGTTTTTGCGCCGTGCCCTCCCCTTTGATCTGAAGGCTGTGGCAGTAACCGAAGTGTCGTACTCCCTCGAGGAAACCATTGAAGCGTCTGGCATGGAGTTGCAGCCAGGTATTGCCGGCCAACTTGCCGAGGCAACGCAAGGCTATCCTTTCATGATCCAACTCGTTGGATACTACGCATGGCAGTTGGCAAGACGTGCACATACAGCGATTATTGGAGAAGAAGAAGCCGAGCGTGGCATTGCAACGGCACGCGAACGCTTCTGCGCCATGGTGATTGAGCCCGCGCTGCGGCGCATTCCGCCCACGTGCATCGCTTATCTGCTGAGCATGGCGTCTTTGGGGCAGACGAGCTCGACTAGCATGGTTGCCGATGGCCTAAACAAAACGCCTCAACAGGTGAGCTCCGTCCGCAGCCGCCTGTTAAGAGAATCGATTATCGAGGCCCCCTCGTACGGCAAGGTCTCATTTGCCATCCCCTACATGCGCAATTACCTCTACGAACACAAAGCCGAACTGGAAGTTGAACTGTAGAAGCGGTAACTGCCCTGCAAGACGAAAACCGTTTTCGTACGGATTTAAAGCAGACGTAAACGATTTTCGTCTTGATTTGCGTACGGAATTAAGACGTAAATTGCGCTTTCGTACGCTTATTACCAGACGCAAATTGTTTTCGTCCGGCCATGCGTCCCCAATCTAGACGAAAAGAGCCCCGAGCTCGAATCGGGGCTCGATGTAAGTTCTAGGGTGTCAGAAGTTACATCAGCCGCTTACGACCGCTCTGTCTATCTCTCCGAGCGGGACGGGCGCCGATGCCCTGATCTCTGCCATGTCGAGGTGCGAGATCAAATCCTTGGCGCGCTCGCCGGAGTGGTATGCCTTGTTCGGCGCCACCTTCCTGTAGAGCTTCTTGAGCTTCGTCTTCCCCTTGTTGCCCGGCGGCATCTCCGTCTCAGGTGGCAGCCCTAGGAAGGACAGGACGCCGGGCAGGTCGCACAGCATCACGTCCTCGATGTCGGCCTTGGCCGCCAGGTCGACGACTCTCTGCGCTGTCGGCGAGATGTTCGGGGTGCTGCTACCGCCCGCTGGTTCGGAAGCTGGCGGGCAGTAGCGGCAGTAGCGGTGTGGCTCGATAGGCCCGAATATCCGTAAGGAAGGTGCTCGCTCTCATATGTGCTGATATGCCTCGCCTCGCGAACCTTGGGATGCTTCCTGAGGTAATCCCTCAATTCGAGCCACTCTTTATGCTCATAACGCTTCGAAATCGTTTCCCCGTCGACAGTTTCCTTCACATAATGGTATGTTCGAACGCCTTCGAACTTGCCGAACCCGTTCTCGACGCTGAAGTTTCTGAACCAGCGCGAAAACCCATTCAGGTCCATGAAGTTGACTTGGGGATGCCTGTCTTTCGTTCGTTCGAATGAGTGGACGAGCGGAGTGCCTTTGACTTGTTCCAGGCCGAAGGCTTCCATTTCGCGGGCCTGCTCCTTTTTCCAGAATTCGAGATACGACGTCAGCGTCTCGCTTATCGAGATCCTCCGCACGCTTTTCTTGCTTTTGGGCGAGCGAACGCTTCGATCGGCCGCGAACTGCTGCTCAATGAGGATGCTTCTGTTCTCGACGGAGACATCGGACCACGTCATCCCGAGGGCTTCTGCCCTTCTCATGTCGGTGTCGAGCATGAGCATCACGCATGTGATGTGCGCGTCCGGTTCTCGATTGAGTAGGATGTCGAGTAGGCGAGCGGCGTGATGATTCCTTCGCGGTTGTCGTGGAACTTTTTTGCGTACGAGCCGACGGTGTCCCTCGATTTTTGGACGTAGGTGCCGCTGTTGAGTTCTGCCTTGTAGGCTTCGAGTGCGGCGTCGACCTCTCGGCTTTTGGTGGTATGTATGGTCTGCCACGGCGAATAGCGGTATTTGCCCGTGACCGGATCCTTGCCGAGGCTGTGACGGTAACGCCACGTGTATTTGTCGCGGCGTTGCTTCGTTCCTTTGCCTATGACGAGAGGTCGGTCGTTCATCGTGTTCCTTGCCTGAAGTGCCTGAGAATCGCGCTCGGTTGCGCGGAATGGCGCAAAGGGCTGGGGCGGGTGGGCATTACCCTTGGTGGTGGGCCCTGCGTGGGGTCACACCCCAAGGGTAATGCTCCGCCTGACCGCTTTCAAGCTCGTTGTGGGTCGAATTTGGGTCGAATTATTCCGCGTACTTTTCTTTCGTAAATCTATGAAAACATCAAATGACCTGGAGTTATATTGACTTCAATTTGGGTCGAAATGTCTGAATGAAACAACGTCGTAGCGACCTCATAACCCGAAGGTCGGTTGTTCAAATCCGCCCCCCGCGACCATGAAACTTCAGGTCGGAAGCATAAAAGCTCCCGACCTTTTTCTTTGTCTAGGGGTTTCGGCATCTCTCGTTCTTTGGGTACCTCGAGGCGGGCAATCAGATAGATGCTTACGAGTATCATAGGGTCTTTTTACGTCGCGGTCGTGTCTCGTACTGGTGCGCCGCTCTTTGTGGGACGTGTCACTTTGCCATAGGTTGTCCGGCGGCGGGGCGCAGGTCGTTCCCCGTGGCGTCGCTCCTTTCGACGCTACGCTGCCTGGCCACTCGTTCCACTGGTGCTTTTTCATGTCGACGCAGCCGTTGTCTCGGAAGGCGACTCCTTCCTCCGTCAGTAGTGCTCGCTGGTCGGGGAAGTTTGGCGCGAGGCGTCCCGCGTGGTTGACGACGCGGTGGCAGGGATAATCGCCGTAGCGATCCGCCTCGCTCAGCACCGCTCCGACCAGGCGAGAGTTTTTCTCCCTGCCGATGAGGCGCGCTATCTGACCGTACGAGGCGACGCATCCCGCCGGAATCTCTGCCACGACGGAGAGAATCTCATAAACCAAATCTTCGTCCAGGACTTTTCCCATCGTATCGCTCCCGTGTTCGCTTTTGCCTTCGGGGGCGCGGCGCCGATCACCCGTGCTGCGATTTTCGCAGCTCCCCTTACCGAAGCATCGAGGGAAAGCGCGTGCGTGTCAAGGTTGTCTGGTCCAGTTGCTGGCTCGATGCCTCGAGATGTTCGCCTCAAGTGCGACCTGCCCCTATTGGAAAAGGATGCCGAAGATGTATTTGGTGATGGCGGAGCGGCGGATGACCCCCACGAGTTTGCCCTCGTCATCAACCACAGGAAGCTTCTTGAACTTCTTCTTCGCCAGCAGCGCGGCGACGCGGGCGATGCTCTGCTCGGGACGGGCACACACTACCTGGCGCGTCGCGAAATCCATGACGCAGCGATCCTTCAGGTCTTCGATGCGCTGCTCAAGGCTCTGATCGTCGAAGTACAGCATGGACGCGTCGCCGCCCGTGAAGATGGTGTGAGCGCGATGCTGCGCGATGGCTCCCATGACATCGCCGTCGGAGATGAACCCGACCACCTGGTTGCGCTCATCGATTACGGGCATGCTGCTCACCTCGTTTTCGGCGAGCATGCGCACCACGTCGGAAATCGTGCAATCCTGCGTGCAGGTGAACGGCTCTTCAATCATGATGCTCGAAACGGGCGTCCCCTCGAGCTCGAGCGGGATGCGCTCGGACAGAATCTCGGACATCGCTTATGCCTCCTTCGTTTTCGGTGCGGTTTTCTTGGTGCGCACGCTGAATATGGCGCAGATAAGGGAAACGAGGCCGATTGCCGCGCACACCTTGTAAGCGACGCCCGCGCCCACGGCGGTGGCTACTTGGATGCTCGCATCGACGCCGGCCGACGCGGTGACGCTTGTCATGACCGTGATGATGAGCGCCGTGCACAAACCGCCGGCGACCTGGCGGCCGGTGTTCGCGATGGCGTTGCCGTGGGCGATCATGTCATTTTTCAAGGCATTGACACCCCATGTGTTCACCGGCATGTTCGCGAGCGACTGGCCGGCGGACTGCAGCATGCAGAACAGCGCAACCACCAAGATGGGCGTGTTTACCGTCGAAAGCGAGAGCAGGAACAGGGCGCCGGTCATGAGGGCCAGGCCGACGATCGAGATGGCACGCGGACCGAACTTGTCGAACACCACGCCGGAGATAGGGCTGATGATGATGCCCACCGCCGCGGCGGGAAGCATGGCCATGCCGGTTTCGAAGGCCGAAGCGCCAAGCGAGGTTTGCAGCAGCAACGGCAACAGCGTGTTGGTGACCAGGCATGCGGCGTTGATGAGCGTGACGATGATGGCGGCCACGCGGAACTCGCGCGTCTTGAGCGTGCCCAGTTGAAGCAGCGGGTCCTCGATTTTGCCCTGGCGTACGACGAACAGCACCAAGCACACGACACCCGCGACGATCGAGCCGAGCACCACGGGGTTGCCCCAACCCATCGACGAGGCGCTCGAGAACCCGTAGAGAAGTCCGCCGAAGGCGATGGTGGAGAGGACGACCGAGGGCAGGTCGAGCTTGGGGTTCTTCAGCTCGCCCACGTTTTTCAGCATGAACACGCCCAGCACCAGCACGAGAATTGCGAGGGGGACGATGGCGCCGATCATGGTGCGCCAGCCGTACGTGTCGATCACCGCACCGCCTACGACGGGGCCGACCGCGGGACCCGCCGACATGACGATGCCCGCCATGCCCATAGCCGTTCCTCGTTTCTCGACGGGGAACACCAGCATGGGAACCACCGAGACAAGCGGCATGAGCACGCCTGAGCCCGCCGCTTGCAACACGCGACCGATGATGAGGAACAGGAAATCAGGGGCTGCGGCGCACAGCAGCGTGCCCAGCGCGAACACCAGCGTCGCCCCGAAGAATAGCGCGCGGGTGCTGAACTTGTCGATAAGGAACGCCGAAACGGGGACCATGATGCCGCTCACCAGCGGGTATATGGACATGATCCACTGGGCAGTCGAGGCATCGATGGCGAAATCGGACATGATGACCGGCAGCGCAGGCGACATCACCGTTTGGTTCAGTAGCGCCAAGAAGGCACCCAGGACGACGACCGCGACGATGCGGATCTGGGTACCGGTAATGCGCCCATTGGCGGGCGCGACCGTACAATTATCAGACATAAGCTTCCTTCGTATCTATTCGATTCTTCGCCGAAGGCGCGCCGGCCCACGGGCGAAATAACATGCACGTGCTATGCGTGCATCAGATACGACAGGAAGAAAGCGGCTGCTCAGAGCGCACTTGGGGAACAACAGGAGAGGCCCCGTATACCAGGGGCCGCCGAATTGCGACGTATGCTTTGGTCAAATCCTTCATAGCGGGGAGGTATTTTAGCAGCCGTCTTCGCCCCTTTCAAGGGATGTAACCCAGACGTTGATTTTCTTCACCGAGGCGCCATCGTTGACGGGTGGCGTGCTTCTCTATCGCCACACCGCGGGGCGAGGGAACGCCGCGGCGAGCTTGTACATCGGCTATGTGTGCAGCTGCGAGCGTGTCGCCGGCGCGCGCTGGGCGCCAGTCCGATCCGGCCGACTCTTGCCGACGGTCGGTCGCCGTCCTCCTCCATCTCCGCCTGCTCTGTTTTTGCTCGGCTCCCTTGTCGCATCATGGACGGACGAGAATTGAGCGAAGGCGGTACGTATGAACATCCAGATATTCGGCACGAAGAAAAGCTTCGATACTAAGAAGGCGCAGCGCTATTTCAAGGAACGTCGTGTGAAGTTCCAGTTCATCGACTTGAAGGAAAAGGGGATGAGCAAAGGCGAGCTCGAAAGCGTGGCGCGCGCCGTCGGCGGGATCGACGCTGTGATCGATCCAAAGGCGAAAGATGCCGACACGGTTGCGCTCGTACAGTATCTTGCTGCCGACCAGAAGTTCGAAAAGGTGCTCGATAACCAGCAGATTCTTCGTGAGCCCATCGTTCGCAACGGCCGCCAGGCAACCGTTGGCTACGAGCCTGACGTGTGGAAGGGCTGGGAATAAAGCGGCTGGGAATAAAGCGAAGCGCCCCGGCGGCGCTGAACAACGCGCCCCGGTGACGTGGCTCGGGGCTCTTTGTGCCGCACATCTATGAGAGGAGATATTTGATGCGCATGGGCGCTACTCCATGTAGCCACCCTGAATGGCGGAAACTGCATGCTCGGTAAAGAACTTGAGCGTGCCGGAGGTATAGCGATTAGCCTTGGGCTTCCAAGCGGCTCGGCGCTCGGCCAGGACGGCATCGATCTCGGCCGGCTCCATCTCCTTGCCGGCGATGCCCACAATAGACAGCGAGCGCTCGGGGATGTTGATCTGGATAAGGTCGCCCTCCTCGATCAGGGCAATCGGGCCGCCCACGGCAGCCTCGGGCGAAACGTGACCGATAGCCGGGCCCTTGGAGGCGCCGGAGAAGCGGCCATCGGTGATAAGGGCAATGCTCGCACCCAGCTCGGGATCGCTGGCGATAGCCTCGGTGGTGTAGAACATCTCGGGCATACCGGAACCCTTGGGGCCCTCATAGCGAATGATGACGGCGTCGCCGGGCTTGACCTCGTGCGTCAGGACGGCGTGGATAGCGTCCTCCTCGCAGTCGAACGGACGCGCCTTAAGCGTGGCCTGGAACATCTCGCGCGGAACAACCGTGTGCTTGACGACGGCGCCCTCGGGAGCAAGGTTGCCGTGGAGGATGGCGATGGAGCCGTCGGTACCAAAGGCCTGGTCAAACGGGCGAATGATGTCCTCGCGCTTGAGGTTCCACTTCTCCAAGTAGCGGCCGCACTTCTCGTAGTAGCCGTTGTTTTTAAGGTCCTCGAGGTTTTCGCCGAGGGTCTTGCCGGTGACGGTCATGACGTCGAGGTGGAGCATCGACTTGATCTCCTCCATGATGCGCGGCACGCCACCCGCATAGTAGAAGAACTGCGCCGGCCACTCGCCTGCGGGACGAACGTTGAGCAGGTAGTGGGCGCCACGGTGCAGACGATCGAAGTCGTCGGCGGACATCTCGATGCCAAACTCACGGGCGATTGCGGGGATGTGCAGCAGGGAGTTGGTGGAACCAGAGATGGCGCCGTGGACCATGATGAGGTTCTCGAAGGACTCCTTGGTCACGATGTCGCGCGGGCACAGGTTGTGCTCGGAGAGCCACACGGACTGACGGCCGGCCTCGCGGGCAAACTCGCGCAGGTCAGAGCTAGTTGCGGGCAGCAGAGCCGTGCCGGGGAGCATAAGGCCCAGGGCCTCGGCGGTAACCTGCATGGTCGAGGCGGTGCCCATAAAGGAGCAGGCGCCGCAGCTGGGGCATGCGTTGTGCTTGGCAAACTCAAGCTCCTCGCGGGAGATCTCGCCGCGCTCGTAGCGGGCAGAAATCGCGCCGAGCTGCTCCAAGGTCAACAGATCGGGACCGGCATCCATGACACCGCCGGTAACGACGATGGAGGGGATGTTGATGCGGCCCATGGCCATGAGGTTCGCAGGCAGGCCCTTATCGCAGCTGGCGACAAAGACGCCGGCGTCGAACGGGGTGGCCTTGGCATGGATCTCGATCATGTTGGCGATCATGTCGCGGCTGGGCAGCGAGTAGTTAATGCCGTCGTGGCCCTGGGCCTCGCCGTCGCAGATATCGGTGCAGAAGTAACGGGCACCGTGACCGCCAGCCTCGTCAACGCCAGCACGGACCTCCTCGACCAGCTCAAACAGGCCGGCAGAACCCGGGTGCGAGTCGCCGAACGTCGACTCGATAATGACCTGCGGCTTGTCCAGGTCCTCGATGGACCAGCCAGAGCCCAGGCGCAGCGGGTCCATCTCGGGGCTGATGGTGCGAAACTTGCCGGAACGCGGCTGCAGCTTGGCAACCAGGTCGGCTGCCTCCTGCTGAATCTGTACCTTGGTCTTCTCGTCCATGATGCTCTCCTCTTTTGATTTGAACGGTTGTACCAATCGTTGGTTAATGAATCAGGTGTAAATGGGTACCGAGCGATGCACTCGGCGGAAGATGCTTAGCTACGCGAACTAGGCGAAGAACGAAATCACCAGGGCGCAGGCAAGACCCGAAAGGCCGATGAGCGTCTCCATAACGGTCCAGGACTTGAGGGTTGTCTTCTCGTCAATCTCCAGGAACGAGGAGCACATCCAAAAACCGGCATCGTTGACGTGCGAGAGGGCCGTGGCACCGCCGCAGATAGCAAGACAGATAGCGGCGCGCATGAGCACTGAGGCTCCGGCAACCGCGGGCATGGCGGCCATAATGCCCGATGCCATGGTCATAGCGACGATGGAGCTGCCAACAGAGGCGCGCACCATGACGGCAATCAAAAAGGCAACGACCACCAGGGGCAGCGGAGAGGCCTCGAGCACGGGGCCGATAACCTGGCCCAGGCCGCAGTCCTGCAGCATCCAGCGGATCACACCGCCACAGGCAATGACCAGCAAGATCATGCCGACGGGCTTAAGCGAACGGTCGAGCAGAGCCTTGAGCTCGGCGCCGGAATAACCGCGGCGCGCACCCAGCAGATACATCGCGACGAGAGTGGCGAGCGTCAAAGCGACGAACGGCTTGCCCAGGAAGGCAAGGATCGAGGCGACCTGCTCGGGCATGGAGATGTAAGAAGACAGCGTGCCCAACAGAATCAGGCAAAGCGGCGTGAGCACGATCGCGAGTACCATGCCAAAGGAGGGAAGCTCCTTGTCGTCACTCGCCCCCTCGGCGGAAGTGAAATGCTCGGGAACGTCCGTAAAGATGCGGCCGCCCACATTGCGGCCCCAGATGACGCCGGCAATCGCCATGGCGATGAAGGCGGTGGGGATACCGACGAGGATCATAGTGCCCAGGTCGACACCGAGCGTGCCGGCGACCAGGACCGAACCGGCCGAAGGCGGCACAAACGCATAGCCAGCGGCAAGTCCCGCGAGCAGGGCGATGCCGTAGTAGAGGGTCGACTTCTTGGTCTGCGACGCCACGCTAAACGCAAGCGGAATCAAAACGACTACGCCGGCCTCAAAGAACACCGTAGTGCCGATAACCAGACCGGTGATGCCCAACGCCCAGCTGGAGTGGCCCTGGCCAAAGGTATCGATGAAGGTCTGGGCGATCTTCTTGGCGCCGCCGCTCTCCTCAAGAATCTGGCCAAACATCGAGCCGAGGCCAATGAGCAGGGCGATGTTTTGCAGCGTGGTTCCCACGCCCTTGGTGACAGTGTCCGCCACCAGGTCGAGCGGCATACCGGCGCCGATGCCGATCGCGAGCGCCGAGACCATCATCGACAGCACGGGGTGCAGCTTGAACTTGATGATGAGCGCAAGCAGCAGCGCGATGCCCACGATGGCGGCGATGACCAGCCTGGTGGGATCAGCCATAAACGTTGGGTCTGACATCTTTCCTCCAATTCATCAGACCTTTTGAATTCGTCTGATGACTATAGCTTGTTTTTGAAAGGTCTGATGTTTCATTTTGAAATTTGTTCGAAATACATCTGATGTATTTGGTAAACGGTCGTATTTGCGCTGCGAACGGTATATCTAAGCCGCCCGACTCAAATCCAGCGGCCAATATCGCATCCGCGGCGCGCTAAAATAGCTCAGATGAATTATGTAATGAAAGGTATAGCTATGGCCCGCGCCGAATCGGGACTCCCCGAGCAAATATCGGAGAAAATCATTCAATTGATTCTGGATGAACACCTTGAGCAAGGCGATCGCCTGCCTAAGGAAACCGTGCTGGTCGAGCGCTTGGGCGCCGGCAGGAGCACCGTGCGCGAGGCCATGAAGTTGCTGCAGTCGCGCAATATCGTGCGCATCAAGCAGGGTTCGGGCACCTATGTGGCGTCAAACCCCGGCGTTGCCGACGACCCGCTGGGCTTTACCTTTATCGACGACAAGCAGCGTCTGGCGCGCGACCTACTCGAGGTGCGCTTTATGATCGAGCCGCAGATGGCACGCATGGCGGCCGAGCACGCAACCAACGACCAGGTCGTCTTTATCAAAGAGCTCTGTGACGAATCCGAGCGCCTGGCCGAGGCCGGTGAGGATTACTCCGCCGCCGACACCGCGTTCCACAATGCCATTGCCGAGAGCTCCGGAAACCTCGTCGTTCCTCGCCTGATGGGCGTGCTCAAGGCATCCGTCCCCCTCTTTATCGACGTGACCGGCAAAAAGCTCGTCGAGGAAACTATCCGCACGCACCGCGATGTGGCCGACGCCATCGCCTCGCGCAATCCCACCGCCGCGCACGACGCGATGTATCTGCACCTGGTGTATAACCGCAACATGATTGCAGAGGGCACGCAGGATCAGAGCGAATAGCAGTCATCGCGACAATTATCTACAACCGTTCGCCTTTTAAAAGTGAACGTTCACCTGATTTTAGGAGAATCTGACTTTTAAATCCTCCTCTTCTCCTATACTGACCTTGTACGAAAAGCAAGACTTATACAGATGAACGTTTCTTTTGAAAGGATCGCTATGTCTGATCTTATGGACAGCTTCCGTCTGGATGGCAAGGTCGCGCTGGTGACCGGCGCCACTTACGGTATTGGCATGGCCATTGCCGAGGCGCTCGGCGAAGCCGGCGCCAAGATTGCCTTTAACGCCCGTCACGCCGACAAGGTCGCCGAGGCCGAGAAGCACTACCGCGAACTGGGCTTTGATGCTCACGGCTATGTTGCCGACGTCACCGACGAGGCCGTCGTCGCCGAGCTCATCGCCAAGATCGAGGCCGATTTTGGCACCACGCCCGACATCCTGGTCAACAATGCAGGCGTCATCCAGCGCACGCCGATGCTCGACATGAGCGCCGAGGACTTCCGCCGTGTCGTCGATATCGACCTCAACGCCCCGTTTATCGTGTCCAAGGCCTGCCTGCCCGGCATGATCGCCAAGGGCCACGGCAAGATCATCAACATCTGCTCCATGATGAGCGAGCTGGGCCGCGAGACCATTGCCGGCTACGCCGCCGCCAAGGGCGGACTCAAGATGCTCACCAAGAACATCTGCTCCGAGTTTGGCGAGGCCAACATCCAGTGCAACGGCATTGGGCCCGGCTACATCGCCACGCCGCAAACCGCGCCGCTGCGCGAGAGGCAGCCCGACGGCAGCCGTCACCCGTTTGACCAGTTCATCATTGCCAAGACGCCGGCCGCCCGTTGGGGCACGCCCGAGGATCTGAAGGGCCCCGCCGTGTTCTTGGCTTCCGATGCATCGAACTTCGTCAACGGTCACATCCTCTACGTCGACGGCGGCATTCTGGCTTACATCGGCAAGCAACCTGCTTAGGCGCTGCGCGGGCTTGAGACGGGCATCTTGCCTTTCAATCGTCGGTCGCGTACCCAAGTACGCTTCCCTCCTCTTTCAAGGCAACCTGCTCCGCCTCAAGCCCGCTCGCTCACCGCACGCCCACATTAAGGCCAATGTAATAGTTGCGGTGAAATAGTTCCTGTATAGGCCATCTATCAGGATAAATAGGAACTATTCCACCGCAAGTTAGAAATAGGAAGGTAATTCGCAATGAAAATCGCTCTGATCAATGAGAACTCTCAGAACTCTAAGAACCCCATGATCGAGGCTGCGCTTAAGAAGGTTGTCGAGCCCATGGGCCACACCGTCTTTAACTATGGCATGTATGCCGACGCCGACTCCAAGCCCCTCACCTACGTGCAGAACGGCATCCTTGCCGCCGTGCTGCTCAACTCCGGCGCTGCCGACTACGTCGTGACCGGCTGTGGCACCGGCGAGGGCGCCATGCTCGCTTGCAACTCCTTCCCCGGCATGCTGTGCGGCCATGTTGCCGACCCGCTCGATGCCTACACCTTTGCCCAGGTCAACGACGGTAACGCTGTCGCCATGCCCTTCGCCCTCAAGAACGGCTGGGGCCAGGAGCTCAATCTTGAGTACACCTTCGAGAAGCTCTTTGGCTTTGGTTCGGGCAACGGCTATCCTGCCGAGCGCGTTGAGCCCGAGCAGCGCAACAAGAAGATCCTCGACGGCGTGCGCGCTGTGACCATGCGTCCGCTCGTCGACGTCCTGGGCGAGATCGATCAGGACCTGGTGAAGGGCGCACTTGCCGGCGAGCACTTCCAGGAGTACTTCTTTGCCAACGCAACCGACGAGGCCATCATCGCCAAGGTCAAGGAGATCCTGGGCCTCTAATCGCACGACCTATTGCAACTAACGCAAGCGACGGCCGTCCCACGTACGGGACGGCCGTCGCTTTTTGCTATTTACCGACTGACGCCGCGGAGACAGGCCCCCATGCACCAAGGGGTTGACTAGAGCTCGCAGGCAACCTTGTAGCCATCGCCGATGGCGTCGCGGATGTTGCCGCACTTGTTGGCGTCACCCAGCACGTGGGTGGTAACGCCGGCAGCGGCAAGGTCGTCGGCAAGCTTGGTGTTGGGACGATAGCCCATGGCAAGCACCAGTGTATCGGCACCGGTGATGGTGTGGACCTCGCCGTCCTTCTCGTAACTGATGGTGTCCTCGGTGATCTCGGTCACCTTGGCCTCGGTCAGCACGTGAACGCCCTTGGAGAGCATGCGCGTGATGAGCACTGCGCGACCGGCACCGCCCTCGTTGGCGGCGAGCGTCTTGGTCATCTCGATAACGGTGACATCGCGATTGGCCGGTGAGAGGTCATTGACCAGCGGGGCCAGGTAATCTGCCGTCTCGCAGCCAACGGTGCCGCCGCCCACAATGACGATCTTCTTGCCCGGGAAAGCCTTGCCACCCAGCAGGTCGTCAGCCGTCATAACCTGCTTAAAGCCCTGCATGAAGGCCGGAGCGATGGGCTCGGTGCCATAAGCCAGGACAACCTCGTAGCCCGCGTAGTCACGCTGAATGTCCTCGGCAGTAAGCTCGGTGCCAAATACGCACTTCACGCCGGCCTCGGCCAGGCGACGATACTGATACTTGATCACGCGGGTGAGTTCCTGCTTTGCCGGCGGAACGGCTGCGATACGCATCTCGCCGCCCGGCTCGTCCTGCTTATCCACGAGCACCACGTTGTGACCGCGCTTGGCGGCAATGAACGCCGCCTCCATGCCCGCGGGACCGGCGCCCACAACCAGTACGTTCTTGGCCTCGGTGGCAGGCTCGTAGCCAGCCTCGTCACGCTCGACATCGGGGTTGATGGTGCAGGAGATGCGCTTGCCGAACATGATGCCGTTCAGGCAGCGCAGGCAGCCGATGCAGGGACGAATCTCGTCGGCGTTACCGGCGGCCGCCTTGTTGCAGAACTCGGCATCGCACAGGTTGGCGCGGCCCATCATGCAGATATCGGCGGCACCGTCCTCGATCAGCTCCTCGGCAATCCATGCCTCGTTAATGCGGCCGACCGTGGCAACGGGAATGTTGACATGCTTTTTGATCTCGCGCGAGCAGGCGGCGTGCGAGGCCTGCTGGGTGCCGGCGGCGGGGATCGCAGAGCCGCGCTTGATGGTGGTGCCGCCCGACACATGGATCATGTCGACGCCGGCCTTCTCCAGGCGACGCGAGACGTAGATCATGTCGTTGAGGGTCAGGCCGCCGTCGGTGTACTCGTCGCCCGAGATGCGGACGTCGATGATGAAGTCCTTGCCGCAGCGCTCACGAATCTCGGCGATGACCTCGAGCAAGAAGCGCATGCGAGCGTCGAGCGAGCCACCGTACTCGTCGGTGCGCTTGTTGTAGAGCGGAGTCAAAAAGCCGCCGAGCATACCGTGGGCGTGTGCCGCATGAACCTCGACGCCATCGACGCCAGCCTTTTGCATACGCACGGCAGCGTCGCCAAACTGATGTGTGAGCTCGTGGATCTCGTCGACCGTGATAGGACGCGGTGCCTCGCGGGCATAGGACGGTCCCACAAAGGACGGAGCAATCAGGCGCGGCGTGCCCGGAATGTTAAAGGCCATGTAGGCGGGGTGGAAGAGCTGCGGCATGATCTTGCAGCCATACTCGTGGACGGCCGCGGCGAGCTTTTCCCAGCCGGGGATAAACGTGTCGTCGTAGCAGCACATGTCACCCGGAAGATAGGTATAGGTGGGCTCGACCGTCACGACCTCGGTGATGATGAGGCCTACGCCGCCCTTGGCGCGGGCACGGTAATGATCAACCAAGTCGTCGGTCACATAGCCATGATCGGCCAGGTTGGTGGACACCGGCGGCATAAAGACGCGGTTCTTGACCTCGGTCGTACCGACCTTGATCGGGCTAAAGAGCATCGGATAGGCGGAGGACTCCATACAGGGTTCCTTTCGTTTGAGCCGCTGGGCGGCAGTTGCTAACGTACCTATCGTACCAGCAACTGCACAACACCCGACCGCACGCACTCCCCTGCCTACGTATCGACCCACAAAAAAGTTGCGGTGGAATACGGAGTAGATAAGGCCTTTGACAGCCAAGACAGTCCGTATTTCACCGCAACTGATGGGCGGGGTGGAATTGAGGGCTCAGATAGTCAGTCATGCCCTCATCCGCCGCTCCTTCACCTACAGCACGCCGTCCAGCATAAGGTTCACCTTGAGCACGTTGACCGTGGGCTCGCCGAACACGCCGAGGAAACGACCCTTGGTGCACGCGGCGATGATGTCGTGCACCTCGTCCTCACTTTTGCCCGTGGCTTTGGCAAGGCGCGGGACCTGGTACTCGGCGGCATCCGGAGAAATCTCCGGGTCGAGGCCGGACCCCGAACACGTCACCAGGTCGACGGGCACAGCGTCCATATCGGCATCGGGGTTGGCGGCGCGGATCTTCTTCACGCGCGCATCTATCAGCTGCCGATACTCCTCACTCGCCGGGGACAGGTTGGACGGGGCACCGTACGCCATGAGCTCGCCGTCTTCGCCTTCGACAATTGACACGTTCTGGATGCGGCCCCACATGTGGTCCTCATCCTCAAAGTTCTGGCCGATCAGCTCGGAGCCCACGATCTTGTCGTCGACCTTGATGAGCGAACCGTTCGCCTGATACGGGAACGCAACTTGGGCGATGCCGGTCACGACGAGCGTATAGCCCAGACCGCAGACAACGGTAAACAGCGCGAACACGCCAAGTGCGCGCGATGCGATACCTTTGAACATACATACCTCCGTCTACATCATGCCAATGCCGAACAAGGCCAGCAGCATGTCGATAATCTTGATGAATACGAACGGCGCCACAATACCGCCCAGGCCCCACACGAGCAGGTTGTGGGTCAGCAGCTGGCCGGACGAAAGCTCGCGGTACTTCACGCCTTTCAGGGCGGCAGGAATCAGCGCGACGATGACCAGCGCGTTGTAGATAATGGCGGACAGCACGGCAGTCAACGGGCTGGTGAGCCCCAGGATGTTGAGGGCGTCCAACCCGGGGTAGATCGGCGAGAATAGCGCCGGGATGATGGCGAAATACTTGGCGACGTCGTTGGCGACCGAGAAGGTCGTGAGCGAGCCGCGGGTCATGAGCAGTTGCTTGCCGATACGCACGATATCGATGAGTTTGGTGGGGCTGGAGTCGAGGTCGACCATGTTGCCGGCCTCCTTGGCAGCCTGGGTTCCCGTGTTCATGGCCACGGCGACGTCGGCCTGGGCCAGAGCGGGCGCGTCGTTGGTGCCATCTCCGGTCATCGCGACCAGATGGCCCTCATGCTGGAACGCGCGGATCTTATCGAGCTTGCCCTCGGGCGTCGCTTCGGCCAGGAAGTCATCCACACCGGCCTCGGCGGCGATGGCGGCGGCCGTCAGCGGATTATCACCCGTCACCATGATGGTCTTGATACCCATGCGGCGCAGATCGGCGAACTTTTCCTTCACGCCGGACTTGATGATGTCCTTAAGGTAGACGACGCCCAGCACACGTCGGTCCTTTGCCACGACCAACGGGGTGCCGCCCACCTTCGCAATGCGTTCGACGGCCTCGTCGCACTCCTTCGAAAACACTCCTCCGGCAGCCTCCACATAAGCGCGAACGGAATCGGCCGCACCCTTGCGAATCTCGCTGTCGGCGTAGTTCACACCGGACATGCGGGTCGCCGCGGTGAAGGGGATGAACTCCATGCCCTTATCCTCGAGTGTGCGGCCGCGCAGCCCAAACTGCTCCTTGGCGAGCACGACGATGGAACGGCCTTCGGGGGTCTCGTCGGCCAGCGAGGAAAGCTGGGCGGCATCGGCCAGCTCCGCGGGATCGATGCCGTCGACCGGGATGAACTCGGCGGCTTGGCGGTTACCCAGGGTGATGGTGCCGGTCTTGTCGAGCATGAGGATGTCGACGTCGCCGGCGGCCTCGATGGCGCGGCCGGACATGGCCAGCACGTTGGCCTCGTTCAGACGGCTCATGCCGGCAATGCCGATGGCGGAAAGAAGGGCGCCGATGGTAGTAGGAGCCAGGCACACGAGCAGCGCCACGAGCGTGGTCACGGCCGTGGGGTTGTCCATGTCGTTAAGACCGACCGAGAAGCAGGAGTAACAATACAGGGCCAGCGTGACCAGGATAAAGACGATGGAGAGGGCCACCAGGAAGATCTCCAGAGCGATCTCGTTAGGGGTCTTCTTGCGCGCGGCACCCTCGACCATCGCGATCATCTTGTCCAGAAAGCTCTGGCCGGGCTCACTGGAGATCTTGACGATGAGCCAGTCGGACAGCACCGTGGTACCGCCGGTAACGGCAGAGCGGTCGCCGCCGGCCTCGCGGACCACGGGGGCGGACTCGCCGGTGATGGCGGACTCGTCAACGGAAGCAGCGCCCTCGATGACGTCGCCGTCGCCGGGAATCTGCTCGCCGGCGCGCACGATCACCAGGTCGCCGCGCGTGAGCTCGGTGCCGGGAACGACGGTGAAGTGCTCCTTGTCCTCAACGGACTCGATGCGATGGGCCTCGACATCCTTCTTGGCCGCACGCAGGGAATCGGCCTGGGCCTTACCGCGGCCCTCGGCAAGCGCCTCGGCGAAGTTCGAGAACAGGTCGGTAAGCCACAGGATGACCGCGATGGCGACCACATAGTAGGTGGGCACACCCGCGTCCTGCACACCGAAAATGGAAGCGACGGCCAGGACGGAGGTCATGACGGCGGAAAGCCACACCAGGAACATGACCGGGTTTTGAATCTGGACGCGAGGATCCAGCTTGGCAAACGAGTCGCGGACCGCGCGGCCCATCATGTCTTTTTGCATAGTCATAAATCTGCGCCCTCCTTTACGCAATCATCTGGAAGAACTCGGCAACGGGGCCAAGCGCCAGGGCCGGGAAGAAGCTCAGGGCACCGATCAGCAGAACGATGAACACGAGCAGGAATACGAACATGCCGTTGGTGGTAGACAGGGTACCGGCGCTCTCGGCGACCTTGCCCTTCTTGGCCAGCGAGCCGGCGATAGCCAGCGTACCGATGATGGGCATGAAGCGGGCGAACAGCATCTCGAGGCCGAGCATGACGTTGATCCAGGGAATGTTGCAGTTCATGCCTGCAAACGCCGAGCCGTTGTTGCCGCCGCATGAGGTGAAGGCATACAGCGCCTCGGAGAAGCCGTGCGCGCCACCATTGTTGAGCTGGTCGGCAAGACCGGGCACCATGCAGGCGATGGCCGAGCACACCAGAATGGCAAACGGAGTTGCCAAGCACAGGACAACTGCCCAGCGCATCTCGCCCGGCTCGATCTTCTTGCCCAGGAACTCAGGCGTGCGTCCGACCATGAGGCCGGCGATGAACACTGTGAGGATGGCGAAGCCGATCATGCCGTACAGGCCGCAGCCCACGCCGCCGAAGACGACCTCGCCCAGAGCAATCTGGAGCATCTGGACAAAACCGCCCAGCGGGGTGTAGGAGTCGTGCATGGAGTTAACCGAGCCGTTGGAAGCAGCCGTCGTGAAAGCGGACCAGGTAGAAGATGAGGCGATACCGAAACGGCTCTCCTTGCCCTCCATGTTGCCGCCGGCCTGGCCGTCGGTCATCTCGATATTGACCGCTCCGC
This sequence comes from uncultured Collinsella sp., assembly GCA_902467875.1. Taxonomy (GTDB): domain Bacteria; phylum Actinomycetota; class Coriobacteriia; order Coriobacteriales; family Coriobacteriaceae; genus Collinsella. The sequence goes on from CABQWP010000005.1 coordinate 29,495, forward strand.
CATCGGCCAGCTGCGGGGTGCCCGCATGCTCGTTGACGGCGATGATGCCGGTGAAGATCACCAGCAGGATGAACATGGCGGCAAAGATGGCCTTGCCCTGCTTGGTGTTCTTGACGCCGATACCGAAGGCGAAGCAACAGGCGGCCGGGATCAGCAGCAGGCTGGTCATCTCGATGATGTTGGTGAAGGCACTGGGGTTCTCATACGGATGGGCGGAGTTCACGCCGAAGAAGCCGCCGCCGTTGGTGCCGGACTGCTTGATGGCGACCTGAGGAGCCGCGGGACCCTGGGGCAGGAACTGCTCGGTGACCACGCGCGCGCCCTCGACAACCTTGCCGTCGACCTTGACCGTGTCGCCCTCAATCTGGGCGCCGTCGATGACGCTCCAGCCGCCGTCTGCATTAGGCTGAACAGCGACGGGTTCTACGAGCTCAGCCTTCTGAGCCGGCTGGAAGTTGGAGATGACGCCACCGGCAGCCAGGCAGATGCCGAACACGAGGTTCAGTGGGATGAGCACATACAGGACGGTGCGGGTGAGGTCAACCCAGAAGGAACCCAGACCCTGCTCCTTGACCTGACGGAAGCCGCGGATCAGCGCGAACATGACCGCGATACCGGTGCCAGCGGAAACGAAGTTCTGCACGGTGAGGCCCATGAACTGCACAAGGTAGGACAGGGTGGTCTCACCGGAGTAGGACTGCCAGTTGGTGTTGGTTATGAAGGAAGCAGCCGTATTGAACGACAGGTCCCATGACACACCCGGCAGGTGCTGGGGATTGCCCGGCAAGAAGGACTGAAGCGTCTGGAGTGCCACAAGAACCACGAGGCCGATCCCCGAAAAGACCAGCACGCTCGCCAGATAGCGCCTACACCCCATCTGCTCTGCCGCGTCGATGCGAAGCAGACGATAGACGCCACGCTCCACAGGAGCAATCACAGACGACAGGAACGTATGCTCACCATCCATGATATGGGCCATGAACCGACCGAGCGGAACGGCCAGGACGATGAGCACGGCAAAGTACAAGATGTACTGAATCGCAGCGTCCATAGTTTACGAATCACTCCTCATCAGAATGTAGATGTAATAGATAAGGAGTCCAATGCAGACGACTCCGATGATGGGAATGAGGATGTCCATTTACCGCCCCTTTCACGCGCGGTCCGATGTCTCGGACGCCTACCCTCGCAAGCGTCTGGGGACAGTAAACGCTTCTAGGGATTAAAGAGGCGTGAGGGCCGGGGCTCACGACCTTAAGATGCCGTAAAGATGCAGGTAGAAAGCACTATTGCGGCTGCAGTGCGCCTATACTCGACCTCGCGAGCATACAGTGGCGTCCTCGCCGCGTATGCACGCATGGACAACGCTTCAGAAAGGCTACGCTATGCAGCGCGACGCATCGGACACTCGCGTCAATCCAGACCTCATCCTCAAGGCAATTGAGAAAGGCGAGGTCGCCGATGACGCTCGAACCAGCCGGGGACACCTCAAGATTTTCTTTGGCTACGCTGCTGGCGCAGGCAAAACCTATGCGATGCTTCAAGCCGCCCACGCCGCCAAGCGGCGGGGTGTCGACGTCGTCGCGGGATACATCGAGCCGCACGAACGTCCGGCAACTGCCCATCTTGCACAAGGGCTTGAGAACGTGCCCTGTAAACTCATCGAGCACAACGGCATTACGCTCAGCGAGTTCGATCTAGATGCGGCTATCGAACGCGCCCCTCAGCTCATCCTTGTCGACGAGCTCGCCCATACGAATGCGCCGGGGTCTCGCCACGACAAACGCTATCAAGACGTCGAGGAACTTCTACATGCGGGCATCGACGTCTATACGACCGTAAACGTTCAGCATATCGAGAGCCTAAACGACATGGTTGCATCCATCACCGGCGTTGTCGTGAGCGAACGAATCCCCGACCGTATCTTCGATGATGCCGACCAGGTCGAGCTCGTCGACATAGAGCCCGAAGACCTACTTGAGCGCCTTCGCGCCGGCCTCGTCTACCGTCCCGCACAAGCCGACCGAGCGCAACAGCATTTTTTTACCGTCGAGAACCTCACCGCACTCCGAGAAATCGCGCTGCGCCGCTGCGCCGATCGCACCGGTCACCTCACAGACGCCGCACGCGTGCTGGGAAACCGTGACTACTACACCAAGGAGCGTATCTTGGTCTGTGTCTCCCCGGCGCCGACCAATCCCCGCATCGTCCGTGCCGCCGCACGCATGGCGAAAGCGTTTCGCAGCGAGCTCGTCGCCCTGTTCGTAGAGAGCCCGCGCACGCAAGCCATGAGCGATGATGAGCGCGCCAAGCTTGCAGCCAATATCGCCCTAGCCGAGCAGCTCGGAGCACATATGGAAACCGTCTATGGCGACGACGTCGCGTTTCAGATCTCCGAGTTCGCGCGCCTGTCGGGTATTTCGAAGATCGTCATGGGACGCACGGGCGAGCACAGCAGCGTCCGTCAGGCCCTCTTTGGCCGCAAATCTCTCGTAGAACAGCTCATAGCATTCGCCCCGAACCTCGACATTTACATCATTCCAGACCAGTCGACTCCGCCCTCCCGGCCCAAAGGACGCCGGCATGCGCTCGCCCTGCAGCCGCCCAGCAGCCGAAACGTGCTTCGCACGCTGGCCCTCTCTCTTGTCGCCACGGCGATCGGCACGGCTTTCCGCCATCTGGGATTTGCCGATTCCAGCATCATATCCCTCTATATCCTCACGGCCCTGCTGACCGCCGTCACCACGACGGGGCGTATCTGCACGATCGTATCAAGCGTGCTCTCTGTAGTGCTTTACAACTTCTGCTTCGTCACGCCTCTGTTTTCGCTCGCCAGCTACGACCGAAGCTATCTGGTCACGTTCGGCATCATGTTCGCTACCGCTATGGTCGCCGGCGAGTTAACTGCGCGCATCGCCGACAACGCCCGTACCTCCGCCGAGAACGCATTCAAAACGCGCGTACTCCTCGAAACGAACCAGCTCTTGCAGCAAGCCCATAGCGCGGAGGAGTGCGCCCGCGTCGCCATGAACCAACTCGTCAAACTGCTAAAACTCGACGTGGTCTTCTACACCGCCGAACACGGCACGCTCGGCAAAGCGCTCTATGAGTCCGCTGGCACCGAAAACCGATCCGCGTCGCTGCTCACCGACTACGAGCGCGCCGTTGCAACCTGGACCTACACCAACAACAAGCGCGCGGGCGCAAGCACGCGGACCCTGCCTGAGGCACACTGTCTCTACCTCGCGGTTCGCACCGGCGACAAGGTATTCGGTGTCATCGGCATCGCCCTGGAGGGGCGCGAGATCGAAGCCTTCGAGCATTCGATCGTCCTATCTATCGTAGGTGAATGCGCCTTGGCGCTCGAAAGCGACCGGGCGGCGCAAGAGCGCGAAGAGGCTGCGGTCTTGGCGAAAAACGAGCAGCTGCGCGCCAACCTTTTGCGCTCCATCGGCCACGATTTGAGGACACCCCTCACGGCTATATCCGGATCTGCGGCAATCCTTCGGAAGAGCGACGAGAAGCTCAGCCTCGAACAGCGCTGCGATCTTGCCGATGCCATCTACGACGACTCCCTCTGGCTTATCGATACCGTGGAAAACCTCCTCGCCATCACACGCGTCGAGGACGGCACCATTCGCCTCAACTTAACATCCGAGCTCATCGACGAGGTCATCGAGGCCGCCCTCAGCCATGTCGCCCAAGCATCGCATGGACGTGCCGTCACCATCGAGCACACTGACGACATCCTGCTGGTACGCATCGACGTCCATCTCATCATGCAGGTGCTTACGAATCTCATCATGAACGCCTTCAAATACACGCCCGAGGACTCGACTGTCACCATCAGCGCACGTCGCGAGGGTGCGTTCGTCGTGGTGGACGTCGCAGACGATGGGCCGGGTGTGGCAGACTGCGACAAACCTCATATCTTTGAGCGCTTCTTCACCTCAAACAATACGCGGCCCGTGGATTCGCGTCGAAGCATCGGCCTTGGGCTGTCGCTCTGCCGCTCCATCGTGGAGGCGCATGGCGGCGTCATCGAAGTTCGCGACAACCACCCCCATGGGGCCGTCTTCCGTTTTACCCTGCCCGCCGAGGAGATCGAGATTCATGAATAATGCCGCTAAGCCACGCATCCTCCTGGTAGAAGATGACTTGACCGTTCAAAACCTCGTTTCGACCGCGCTTGACCTCCACGGCTATGTCGTGAGCAAGGTTTGCAACGGCCAGGCCGCCATCATGGATGCGGTGTCGCACGGCCCCAGCCTCATCATGCTCGACCTCGGCCTTCCCGACATTGACGGTATCGAGGTCATCACGAAGATCCGAAGCTGGTCGGCAGTCCCCATTATCGTCATTTCGGCGCGCACCGAAGATTCCGACAAGATTGCAGCACTTGACGCAGGGGCAGACGACTACCTCACCAAGCCCTTTTCTGTGGATGAGTTGCTCGCGCGCGTCCGTGCGAATTTGAGGCGCTCCTCGATGGCGTCGAGCGAGTCGGCAGAAGCGAGCACGTTTGACAACGGTCCGCTGCATATCGACTACGCCGCGGGATATGCGACAAAAGACGGACGCGAGCTCTCGCTCACCCCAACTGAGTACAAATTGCTCGTCCTTCTGGCGAAAAACGTCGACAAGGTGCTCACCCACACTTTCATCACCCACGAGATATGGGGCACGAGCTGGGACAGCGATCTGGCGAGCCTGCGCGTGTTCATGCGCACCCTGCGCAAGAAGATCGAGGCAGACCCCTCTCACCCCAAGATGATTCAGACACACATGGGTGTCGGGTACCGCATGCAGCGTCTCTAGCCTACCCCACAAAAAGTTGCGGTGGAATACGGAGTAGATAAGGCCTTTGACAGCCAAAACAGTCCGTATTTCACCGCAACTGATGGATGGGATGTGTTAGAGACCCAGGTAGCTGGTCATGCCTTCGACGGCGAGCTTGGCGCCGGCTACGGCGTGAACAACCGTCAGCGGGCCGTTAACCACGTCGCCGGCGGCAAAGACGCCGGGCACGGTGGTCATGCCGTTCTCGTCGACCGAAAGCAGGCCGCGATGGTCGGTCTCCAGACCACCCGTCGTAAGCACAAGCTTGTCTTTGGGCACCTGCGAAGCCGCAATCACAACTGTGTCGGCAGACGCATGGTCGAGCTCTTCCTCGTACCCCACCACGTTATTCTCCTCGTCGAAGATAGCCGTCTCGAAGACCGGACCGTTATCGTCGATGGCACAGATCGCCTTGCCGCACACAATCTCGGCACCGTCAAGCTCGGTCAGCTCCACCTCATCATCGATGGCCGAGATATGGCGCGAGCGGGCATACACGGTGACCTTGCGAGCGCCCGAGCGCAGGGCTGTGCGGGCAACATCCATGGCAACATTGCCGGCACCGATGACCGCCACGTTCTGCCCGATTGCCACGCTCGCAGGATCGACCAGGTAATCGATGCCAAACAGCACGTTGCCGCGCGACTCGCCGGGAATACCCAACTTTCGAGCTCGCCAGGTACCGGTACCAACAAAGACCGCATCGTAGCCGTCGCGCAGCAGGTCATCGATGTGCAACGCGCCGCCGATGGTGGTCGAAGGGCGCACGCGCACGCCGAGCGAGCACATCACGTGACGGTACTTTTGCACGAGCGCACGGGGCAGGCGGAACTCGGGGATACCGTACTCCAGTACACCGCCGATCTCGGGGCGCTGTTCAAATACCGTGACGGCACAGCCCAGCTGGGCCATCTTAATGGCCACGGTAATACCGGCAGGACCGGAACCGACCACAGCAACCTGTTTGCCGCACGACGGCGCGGGCGTCCACTCCTTACGATCCAAATACGCTGTGGAGATGTAGTGCTCGATGCTCGAGAAATGTACGGGTGTGCCCTTGCGGCCCTGAATGCAAGCGCCCTCGCACTGGCCCGAATGATTGCACACCATGGAGCAGACCGCGCTCATGGGATTGTTCTGGAACAGTAGCTCGCCCGCCTCTTCTAGACGACGCTGTTTGAACAGGTCGATGACTTGCGGAATAGGCGTCTGAACTGGGCAGCCCTTAAGCTGACAGAACGCCCTTTTACAACCCAGGCAACGATTCGCCTCTTCGACAATGTGGATAGCCACGCAACTCCCCTTTTTAATGCAATCCAATGGGGCGACGATAAAGACCCTTCACCGCCGCCCCCATACAGGTAATCTCAATCTGCCGACACGGCAAAAGCCAATGCTATAACTCGCGATGCAAAGCCCCGCAGCGAGCGGACATGTGCTCGAGTGTCGCCAGGCAGTCAGCCCCCGTCGCCGGCACACTGTTCTCGACCACGCAGGGAATCCCAGGGCAGGCGGCAGCCGCCCAGGCCACCACGGGCTCAAAGTCGTATCGTCCCGTCTCGCCCACGCCATGGCACACCAGGCGCGAACCCGTACCGTCGCACCAACCGGCTTCGTCCTCGTTGTCGACGACCTCATAATCCTTGGCGTGCAGCACGCGGATCTTGCTGCCGCATAAGTAGAGCATGCGCGCGGTAATTTCCTGCGCTTCGTCAACAACACTGGGGTGCAGCAGCGATACCGGGTCATAGATCACGCCGAGCGACGGGCTCGAGACGCGCTCCAGCACCTCGCGGCAGCGATCCGGCGTGTTGACCGTCTCGTTCCAACCGGGCTCGATCAAAATTTGCCCACCCACGGCCTCGGCCCGATCGCAGACGTGTGCAAGCCCGTCTGCAAACGCATTGAGCGCCCCATCGGTCATGCGGTCGTCAGCAACGCGGTTCTGTGCATTGGGGCGACCGGTCTCGGTACCCACCGGGCAGCCGCCGAGCATCTTGGCAAAGTTCAGGCACGCCTCGTACTCGGCAAAGTTATCCATGAGCTGTTGGCGATCGGGCGTCGCCAAATTCTTATAGCAGCCGAGCACGGCGACCGAAACGCCCGCCTCGTCGAGCACCGCACGCAAATGATCGGCAAGCTCGCTGGTCAGGCCGCCTCGATCGATCCCCATCGATGCGTAGAGCACCTTGCTCGGCAGCTGAATGCACGAAAAGCCCAGCTCTCCCGCCATGCGAATGCGTTCCTCGACGGTCCCCTGCGGAAGGTCGTGCAAACGTACGCCCGGAGTAACAGCCCCCATGCTATTCACATCCCTTATGAGCGTTGATACCCGGGGTGTATCCGCCAAACGGGTCCTCGATGGAGCACACGCCCGAGGGGGCGAGCGGATCGCGCTTACCGGCCAGCTTGTCGTGATGCATGGTCTCGATATAGGCAAGCACCAGCGGCGCCACACCCTTTGCATCATTTTTGACCACGGGCTCGCTCATGTAGTAATCAAACGTGCCCTCGCGGTGCGCGGTGTTGCCCAAGCCCGCGACCAGGCAGATGTTGTCGAGCGCCAGCTGGCCATCATGCTCGGACAGGCAGGTCTCACAGATGCCGTCGAAGGCGCGACGGCCGTACTGGTAGTAACGCTCGCCCAGCACGCCCAGACGCACGCCCTTCATGATGGCGTTGGCAAAGATGGCGCTGCCCGACTCCTCCAGGTAGTTGGGGGCGATATTGGGCAGGTTGATGACCTGATGCCACATGCCGGTCTTCTCGTCCTGATACGGCAGCATGGCGTCGATCAGGTCGTGGAACATCTTGCGAATCTCGTCCTTCTCGGCTGACATCGAAGGCGGCATGAGCTCCCAGGTATCGATGAGTGCCATGGCAAACCAGCCCTCGGCGCGCAGCCAGAAGTTAGCCGAAAGGCCGGTGACCGGGTCGCACCAGAACTGTTTGCGGCTCGCGTCGTAAGCGTGATAGTACAGACCGTTGAGGGGGTTGCGCATCAGGTCATGCACGACCTGGAACATATGGAAGCTGTCCGAGCAGGCACGACGGTTGTGGAAGCTCAGCTCGTACTGCATGTAGAACGGCTGGGCCATATACATGCCATCGAGCCAGATCTGGTTGGGATAGACGGCCTTGTGCCAAAACACGCCTTCTTTGGTGCGCGGCTGGGTCTCGAGCTGGCGGTAGATGGTGTCCATGGCGGCACGGTACTTGGGCTTGCCCACCAGGTCATACAGCTTGTAGAGGGTCTTGCCCGCATTGACGTTATCGAGGTTGTAATCCTGCGGGTTGTAATGCTTGATGGTACCGTCGTCCTGGACAAAGAAATCGATGTAGTCATCGGCAAAGGTCAGGTAGCGCTGCTCACCCGTGATCTCGTACAGCTCGATGAGCGCCTTGATCATGCAGCCGTCGATATAGTTCCAGGTGTTCTCCTTGCCGGCGCGAATCTTTTCGATATTCCAAGCCGGCGCCTGCGGCGTAGAGGTTTCGATCAACTGCTCGATATAACGGTCCAGGATTTGATTGCAACCCATTGCTGTCCCCTCTGACATAAACGATAGGTGAACGTTACCCCTAGTGTAACGCGAACGGGGAATATAGGGTGAACGTTAACCCTATATTCCCCGCAAACGGCAGGCTTTTAGCGGCAAACGGCGGTGAGACCCGCGGCGATGCGATGCGCCAGGCGCTCATAGCCGGCAGGACTGTAATGCAGACCGTCCGGCATATAGAGCTCGCGGTGCTCTGGCAAAAACGGGCTGATGCCACTTTGCGCATACAGGTCAATCACCGGAACGGAGTAGCGGTCACAGACCTCGAGCATCGCCTTTACGTAGGCGACCTGCGTCAACCCCAGGTGATTGAGCTCATCGCTTGCCGGGATATCCTTCTCGTGCTTACCGCTCGTCTTGCACGGCGTCATAAACACAAGCTTTGCCTGGGGCGAACGCGCCGTGATGGTGCGGATCAGGTAATCGAGTGCACCATAGAACTCGTGCACATCGGTACTGCCCAACTCGCCAAGCGGCACGTTGCGGCTAAAGTCGTTGACGCCGCCAAAGACGATGTAGATATCAGCCGCATTGCCGATGCCGTCCAGGCGCTCGACAAACGAATCGCTGCGGTCGGCCTTGATGGCGATACGCGAACCCTTGATGCCAAAGTTCTCGATGACCGCGCCTCCCAGCAACGCGCCCAAATGCGAGGTCCACGAGATGTCGTTGCCTCCCCCACCGCAGCCGTTGTCGCCCCAGGTCGTTGAGTCGCCAAAGCAGCAAATGGTCGATTCACTCAAGCTCTTCGTTTCCATAATCTTCTCCTCATCCGCCCATCGGCGGTCATACAGGAACGTACCGTTTATTCGCAGCATGCCGAGGGGCTATGCACGGGGGCGCATTCCGCAACGTGCGAATCGAGCCATTCGATATCCTCGGCAAGATGTGCCACGCCCAGATGGTGTTCACCCGGACACACCTCGTGCCGCAGGCCATCTCTGCGACCCAGCAACTTGTAGGCATCGCGCACGATCTTGAGCTGCTCGTCAACATTTTTCAGCCCGCGCGCACCGTTCAGATGATCCTCTTCGCAGCTCTGCACCAACAGCGGATGCGGCGCGATGAGCGAGGCAATATCGCCCATGTCGAGTAAGCGCCAAAGTCCGGGTGTGTAGTTGCAGCTGCAATTGCCATTGAGATGCAGCAGCGAATCACCGACACCATACAGATAGCCCGAGACAAACGCCTTGCGCACACGCGGGTCGAGTGCGGCCAGGTACAACGTCATGTAGCCGCCACCCGAAAAACCAAAGCAACCCAAGTCATCCATGGCAATGTCGCCGCGCGCCTCCAAGTAATCGATCAAGCGCATGTTGTCCCAGACGTTGAGGCCCGCGACCGTAAGACCCAGTGGCTCGGCCATACGTGCTTGATTCAGACACGTACCGCGCAGGTAGCTGTTCTCGTCGTCGCCCTGGCCCTTCCAGTCACGACGGTATCCCCAACCGCGCGCATCAGGACAGACGGTTACGTAACCCATGCGTGCCAAACGCAGACCGTAGTCGTAATTGAACTTACGCACGGCATCATCGACAGCCGGCACGCCCGCAACACCGGCTACGCTTGCAGCACCCGCTCCCTGATGGCCATGCGGGCAGATATAGCAACACTTGCGGCCGCGCGCATCGAGCTTAGGCGACTGCGGCTCGAGAAGGTAGAACGGCATCCAAACGTCGCGCTCCACCTGCAGCATCGCATGGGTGCGCACGATGCCGCCGGCAACCCGCACACGGCTGAGTTCACGAATCTCAATCGGGGCGCGGTCCATAAGCGAAAGGCCCAAAACATCGCACAGGCGAGTCCTGGTCGCAATCTTCCATGCCTCAAAATCTGCAGGAGTCTGGCCCGCAAATGCGGCAGAGCGCCCCTCGCGCTTCAGCCGGGCACGCAGCGCAGGCTCGTCTTCGCAGTACGTCTCGATGTGCACGGTGCGGCCATTGGCAGATAGCCCAGCCGTCTCCACCGCATCACCGTCGCCGCCCTCGGGATCCCAGCCGTCCGCACCGGCAAGCACCTGTTCGCGGGCGTACCCGGCGGCAGCCATCACATCGAGTTTATTTGCCCACGGCACCCAGTCGGTAGTATCACCCGCCGGCCCATGCAGGATTGCGCCAGCATACTGCGCGCAGCTGTGCGCCGCCGGCTTATTCCAATCCCACCAGCCTTCGCGCTTGATATGTCGCCCCAGCCAGCAATCGATCAGCGCAGTTTGCGCCCATTCGCGCCAAGGACGGCCCAGGTAGACCGAATCCGGCGCCACGCCATCCGGAGCTGTAAACGAACAACCATGAAACACAAATCCGTACGGCTCGCCTTTAGGCGTGGAGGCTGCCGTTACATACCCGTTGACATCCATATCGCGGTTGAGCGAGCGAATCTCGCACCCCTCAAAGTAGGCACGCGCGCCGCCAAAGATAAAGTCGACATCGCCCTCGATCCGGCAACGTCGGAAATATTGGCGCCCCACCCGGCGCGGCGCATACTGTTTGGGTCCTATGAACCCGCCCGGTTTGACCTCATGCGGCGGCAGCGGACCCAAAAACAGTGTGTCCTGGTGCCCCTTAATGCAGCAGGCATCGACAACCAGACGGTCGCCATCGGCATACAGGGCAATCGCCTGACCGACCTCGCGCCCATCGCCCGCATCGTTTTCGATCGTGAGGTTCTCGAGCCGTACGTCGTCGGCATCGACCAAAACGGTATAGGTCCTAAAGGTGCCGAGCATTCCGTCGATGCCCGATCCGTCCCCCGAGGGCATCTTGGCGCCCAAGCCGCCCACGATACGCACGCTATCGGCCGTCTCTCCCTCAATCGTCACATGCGAGCGATGAATCTCAACCCGCTCGCGATACTCGCCCGGATCGACGCGAATCATCACCGGTTGCTCGGCATCCGGATAGAGCTGATCGGCTGCCGCCAAGGCATCGGAAATCGTTGGATACACTCCTGCCGCAGCCCTCGAAACGCGCAGCGTATAGATACTTTCGCTCATCGTCCATCACGCTCCCAGGAAGCGAACTGCTCAGGCCAGCCCTGAACTTGTGGCTGAATATGCTCGGCGCAGCCCTTAAATGCCGTTAGGGCCGTGGCGAGCGATGCCCCATGCTTTCCATGCGGAAAGACATGTAGGCTAAAGCCAATCCCGTGGTCGGCAAGAGCCTGCGCAAGAAGGAGGCTATTTTGAACTGGTACCGATGCATCCTCGGCGGTATGCCACAAGAACGTACGGGGGAAGCCCTCGCCCACCATATTCTCGATCGACAACTTTTGAGCCAAAGCGCCATCGGCACCCGTTAGGTGTTCAAATGAACCACGATGAGCATAGGCCCCCGAGCTTACGACCGGATAGCCCAAGCAAAGTGTGTCAGGCCGAATCGACTCAGGCGATGCCGCAATCGACTCTGCAAGCCAGGGTTGGTCCCAGAGCGCCCCGAGCAAGCCAACTAGATGCCCACCGGCCGAAAAACCCATGACCGTAATCCGATCAGGATCGACACAGTACTCTGCCGCATGGCTTCGGACGGTATCGACCGCCCGCGCGAGTTCTTGTAATGCCAGCGGATAGACAGCCGGAGCAACCGAATAGTTCAGTACAAACGCTTGGTAGCCCATCGCCAACAAACGGAGCGCTACCGGCTCGCCTTCGCGCGGCGAAACGTGATCGTAGCCGCCTCCTGGCACGACCACAACTGCAGGCAGCGGTTTTAAAGCATAAGCATCTTCGGTCGGGGCAAAAACATAAGACGTAATCGTGGCAGACGAGCCATCGACCCCGACAGGAATCGTTTTATTGAGCATGTATTCCCTTTCACCATGATGCGCAGCGCAGCGCACACGGCCGTATCGCACAAGGGCTGCATTGCCGATTTATCCGACAATGCAGCCCTGGTCATCAACCCGAGTTAGGAACGGACAACCTTGTCGACGTTCTGGAGCTGCAGCTCCTCGCCGTCCTGGCCCTCGATCACCACATTTTGCAGGTCGAGCACCTTGACGTTTTGCGCAATGATGCCCTGACGCACCATGGGCTCAACGCCGCAGGCCATGGCCGGAACAAAGGGCTCAGCATCGTCGGCAAAGGTCACGTGGACATCCTGGAACGTCAGGCGCGTTACTTTGCTCTCGGGCAGGCCCGTGATGTAGGCAGCGGCCGCGTGGCAGTTAGTGGCCTCGATATCGCAAAACGTCGTGGCACCAAAGCCGGGCGTGCGGTCGTCGACGGGCAGTGCCTCGCGAGACTGCACGTAGTCGGTCTTGCCGTCCTTGTCGCAGAAGTAGAAGGAGTTGACCACGAAGGGCGTGAGCACCTCGTCCATGCGAATGTGCTCAAAGGTAATGCCCTCGTTGACGGCATCCTTGCCGCGCCCGCGGCGGGTCTTGACGCGCAGGCCGCGGTCGGTGCGCTCAAAGAGGCACTTGCTCACGGTAAGGTCCTTGATGCCGCCGGCAGCCTCTGAACCCAGGACCACGGCGCCGTGACCATCGTGCATGTAGCAGTGAGAGATCAGCACGTCGTGCGTGGCGGGACGAAGCTCGGGCTCAATGCCCAGCTTGCCGCTCTTGATGGCGATGCAGTCGTCACCCACTGAGAACTGACAACCAAGGATGCGAACAAAACCGCAGCTCTCGGGATCGAAACCGTCGGTGTTGTGGGAGTTCTTGGGGCCCTCGATGGACAGGCAGAGCGCATCGACGTGCTCGCACAGGATGGGGTGGATGTTCCACGCCGGGCTGTTGCGGACGGTGAAGCCGGCCAAGCTCACGTTCTCACACTCGGATAGGAAGATCATGCGCGGGCGGGCGACCTCGCGGCCCTCCTCCGGGCGAAAGATGTTCTTAAAGTCCTTGTTCCACCAGTTGTCCTCGGCAAAATCAGTCTGACCGTCGATCGCGCCGCGACCATAGATGCACACGTCGTGCACGCTCAGACCCGTAAAGGTAGAGCAGTAGGTCGAGAAGCTCTCGCCCTCCCAGCGGCCCAGGGGCAGCATATCGGTGCCAGCATACCCAGCACCCTCGTCGCCTGTGACCGTTCCCGGAATGTAGGCAAGCGCGGCACGATCGTGGCGGGCCAGCAGCACCGCTCCCTCGGCGAGCTCGATGTTGATATTGCTCTTAAGGAAGAGGGACTTGATGCGATAACTACCGGCGGGGATCAGCACGCGGCCGCCCTTGGGGCAGGCCATGATGGCAGCCTGGATGTTGGTGGTGTCATCATGCTCGGCATCGCCCTTGGCGCCACAGTCGCGAACGTTGATGGTAAAAGGCTCAGCCGGCGTGGTGACACCTACGCTCAGCTCACGCTCGCCACAAACAAAACGAACCAGGTTGCGCTTGCCGGGGGTCAGGCCGTCGACATAGGTCTCGACCGTATTCGTGGTACCGGCGGGCTCGTCGTTGACAAAGATCTCCCACGTATCGGCACAGGTAAAGTAGCCGCCGTCGTCAAGCTCGATCACGGCCGCGCGGGCGTTGCGCCAGATAACGTTCGTCTCCATGGATTTCTCCCTCAAAAAGATGCTCTAAAGGCAAATTGTACGCTGTTGAAAAAGGGCCGTGCCTGCCGGCGGAATTCCGGTGGCACGGCCCTGTGATTTGGACGATATGTCGGCCTTACTCGGCGGGGGTTACGCTACCGTCCTGGAAGCCAACGTTGTTGTGGGCAAAGCAGTCCTCGTACTTAAAGCCGGAGAGCTCCTCGCAAAGCGCCTTGACCTCGGGCTTGACGTCGGCCATCTTGCCGCCCTCCTTGACGCGGCGGATCTCGTCGCAAAGGACGTCGCACTGCTCCTTGTCAATCTTGATGCCGCGGGCAAGGACAGCCGCGAGCAGGAAGAAGCCGGCGCAGCCGATGAGCATGTAGCCGCAGATGTACAGAGGCACGGTGGCGGGCTGGGTCACGGCGTCGCTGTTGCCGGCGGTCTGAATGAAGCCGGAGGCAGCAAGGACGATGGCCCATGCGTTAACGGCGATAGCCTGGGCGATCTGCTGGCAGAGCTGCTGAGCGGAGCTGTAGATGCCCTCGCGACGACGCAGGGTGATGAGCTCATCGACATCGGGGATGTAGTTGAGCAGAACATCGGGCAGGTACTGGAAGCCGACGTAGAAGAACTTCCAGATGGCGAAGATGATGGGGTAGGCGATCATGGCGATGGCGACCGTGGAGGTGCCATTGATCTGACCAAAGGCGAAGTAGTTGTAGGCGATGATGCACGCAGCGCAACCGACGTTGGCCAGGTACCAAGACTTGTGGAAGCCCTTCTTGGCCATGAGAGCGACCCAGATGGCGGTGCAGACGATAGCGACGACCTTGCCAGGCATCTCCATCACGGACTCGTAGGACTTAGGAATCTGCAGGCAGTAGACGATGAAGAAGGACAGGCAGGCAGACCAGCAGGCAGCAGCGAGCTTCGTGGAGACCTGTGCGTACAGGACCTTGCGGAAGGACTTGTTGCGGAAGGTGGAGATTACGTCGATGAAGAACTTCTTGATACCCTCGCCGACGCTCTCGATCTTCTCCTGAGCGACCTCCTCGGGGGTGTGCTCCCACGTGGACAGGTACACACAAAGCAGCGAGATTGCCATGACCGAAGCGTTGATCGTAGCGATGATGAAGTAGCTGAACGGGTTGGTCTCGCCGAAGGTGCCAAAGCCGAAGCCCACAAGTGCAGCCATCAGGAAGCCGGCGGCGTTACCAAAGAGATGCTTGTAGCCGGTGAGGTACGTACGCTCCTTAAAGTCGTCGGTCATCTCGATGGTAAGCGGCGACAGGTTGGCGGTGCAGAACGTGTACGCGACGTTGTAGATCAAGTACAGCACAAAGTAGTACGGGAAGCCAAACGGCGTAGCCACGAAGATGAGCGGCTCGGCGATCATCATCGGGATGGCCAGCAAGATCCAGAAACGACGACGACCAAAGATGCGGCCAATCTTGGTGGCATAGAAGTTATCGGCCACAAAGCCCATCAGCGGGCAAAGAATGGCGTTGACATAGATGGCAAACGAGCTGATCAGTGCAGCCTCGCCTGCGGACAGGCCACACTCCGTGGACAGGAACAGCACCATGTAGCTGTGCGTAAAGGTCAGGGCACCGGAATTGAGCATACCGCCCATACCAAAGCCCAAGCGCGTCCAGAATGTGATCTTACGCTTTTTTCCGATCTTATTAGTCATCGAGCTCCCTCTCTTTTCTCGATTGTCTTGCAGCAAGACATTGGAGTCCACACTGACATCTGTCTGCCCAGCGTTCAGGGTGAACGTTTAGTTAGATTATGCGCGATTGCTTACGACAGGTGAACGTTCACTTGAATAATATCCTTGAACGGTCGATTTTTACCGCTGAACGGACACAATTGAGATCCTCACACCTATTTTCTGCTGGTAAGGGTGCCATGCTGGACAGCCATGAGATAGGTGAACGTTTATCAGATTTTCCAACATATTCACTTAACCACGAAACGAAAAAGCCCCGCCGGGAACACTCCCGATGGGGCCGATGACATCTCGCTATGCTTGGGCGCACTTGCCGCTACAAGCAGACGCCGTCCTTCCAGATACTGATCTCGTGACAGCCACGGCGCTCAGCACTCGTGAGCTTACCGCTCGCCGTCTGTAGCACCAGCTGGTACAAATCGCGGGCGGCCTCGTCGAGCGTGCGCTCACCCGTGGCAATCACGCCGGCGTTAAAGTCCATCCAGTTGGCCTTGTGGTCGCACAGACGCTGATTGGTGAACACCTTGAGCGTAGGCGCCGGCGCGCCAAACGGCGTGCCGCGTCCAGTCGAGAACAGAATCACGTGGCAGCCAGCAGCCGTCAACGCCGTGGTGGATACCATGTCGTTGCCCGGGCCGCACAGCATGTTCAGGCCATGCTTGGTGACCTGACCGGCATACGGCAGCACGTCGACGATGGGGGCAGATCCACCCTTCTGCACGCAGCCGCAACTCTTGTCCTCGAGCGTGGTAATACCGCCGTCCTTGTTACCGGGACTCGGGTTCTCGTAGACCACCTCGCCATGGCTAATAAAGTAGTCCTTAAAGCCATTGAGCATGTCGGAGGCAGCGTTAAAGACCTGCTCGTTCTCGCAACGGTCAAGCAGGATGCTCTCCGCGCCAAACATCTCGGGCACCTCGGTAAGCACCGACGTGCCGCCGCGGGCGACGACCATATCGCTCACGCGACCGATCGTGGGGTTGGCGGTAATGCCCGAAAGGCCGTCAGAGCCGCCACACTTAAGACCAATGACCAGCTCGGAGGCCGGAATGGGCTCACGCTTTGCTTGCTTGGCCAGGTCAGCCAGCTCGGACAGAATCTTGTGCCCCTCGATCTGCTCGTCGGCGACGTCCTGGCAGGTGAGGAAGCGGACGCGCTCGTGGTCGAAGTCACCGAGCTCGTCGAGCACCTGCTGATGCGTGCAGTTCTCGCAACCGAGCGACAGGAACAGCACGCCGGCCGCATTAGGATGACGCGAGAGCGCCACCAGCAGACGACGCGTCTGGGCATGGTCGGCGCCGGTCTGCGAGCAGCCAAAGGGATGCGGGAAGTAGTAAACACCCTCCAGCGAGCCATCGACCAGATCCTGGGCCTGCTCACACATGGCACGGGCGACTTCGTTGACACAGCCGACCGTGGGGATGATCCATAGCTCATTACGCGTCGCGGCACGACCGTCGGCGCGGCGGAACCCCATAAAGGTCTCGGGCTCAACCGACTCAACGACCGGATGCGTGGGGTTGTAGGTGTACTCGACCTCGCCCGAAAGGTTGGTCTTCACATTGTGCGTGTGGAGCCACTGACCGGGCTGGACATCGCCCGTCACGTGTCCGATAGGAAGGCCGTACTTAATGACGTCCTCGCCGGCGGCAATCGAGCGCACAGCCATCTTGTGGCCTTGCGGAATATCCTCCGCGGCCACGACCTCGCCCACCCCGGGAACCGCGACGGCGGTGCCCTTGGCAAGCGGCGACAGCGCGACGATCACGTTGTCGGCCGGATTGATCTGGATAGTGTTCATTGCAAATGGTCCTAACCCTACAGGTTGAGCAGAAGTCGAGACGCGGGCACGCCGTCCCGCGCCCGCGTCTGCGCCGGAAATTTACGCCTGAGCGTTGGCGAAGGCCTGCTTGGCACCCTCGGTGCGCACGACGGCGAGCGCACTGACGACAAACTCCTCAAGACCGGCGATCTGCGTAAGGTCCTCGCCCCACATCTGCTCGTTGGTGAGCACGTCGTGCACCAGCTGGGCATCGTCGGCACCGGCGTGGGCGGCGTAGAAATCGAGTACGAAGGCGTCGTCCTGAGCGGTGTACTCGGTGCCGTCGGAGCGACGCAGGTGCAGGCCGTCGCCCTCGCGGGACACGAGCTCCTGCGTGTAGAAGGAGATGAGCGTAGCGAGGCTCGTCGCCAGGCACTTGGGCAGGTTGCCGGTCTCGGCAACGTAGTCCTTGAGCGTGGGCAGGTCGCGAGCGCGCCACTTAGCCGTGGAGTTGAGGCAGATGGAGAGCAGCGCATGATCAATAAACGGGTTGTCGAAGCGGTTTTCGACGGCGGCGGCAAAGGCCTTGCAGTCCTCGACATCCAAGTCGGCGGCAAGCGTCGGAATGACCTCGTCGTAGAGCATGGTGTTCATGAAGCCGCGAATGGTCTCGTCATGCATGCAGTCGCGCACGATATCAAAGCCGGCAACCCAGGAACCCGGAACGAAGGCGGTATGGGCACCGTTGAGGATGCGGACCTTGCGCTTTTTGTACGGGGTGACGTCGGGAGTCACAAAGACACCCGGAAGACCAGCCTTCACAAAGGGAAGCTTCTCGGCAAGCGACTCGTCGCCCTGGATGCCCCACATCTGGAAGGGCTCGCGCACGGCCAGGAAGGGATCCTCGTAGCCCAGACGCTCGGCAACCGCCGCGGCCTCCTTGGGATCGCGAATGCGACCCGGAACGATGGTGTCGACAAGCGTGGTGCAGACGGTGCAGTCGTTAGCCATCCACTGCGCAAACTCGTCCTCCCAGCCCCAGTCGCTCACATACTGGTTCATGATGCGCAGCAACTCCTCGCCGTTGTGATCGATGAGCTCGCAGGCGAGGACGATGACGCCCGGCTTACCGGCAGCCCAGCGGGTGTGGAGCACCTGGGCAAGCTTGGCGGGGAAGCTCGCAGGTGGCATGTCGTCGGCCTTGCAGGACGGGTCATAGGCGATACCGGCCTCGGTGGTGTTGGAGACGACGATCTCCAGGTCGTCGGAGACAGCGACCTCCATCATGGCGCGGTAGTCGTCCTCACGATACGGGTTAAGGCAGCGGCTGCAGGCGCTGATCACGCGGGACTCGTCAACCGTGTTGCCGTTCTCCTTGCCGCGCACCAGCACGGTGTACAGGTCGTCCTGGGCATTGATGCCGTCGGCAAAGCCAAAGGCACCGCTGATGGGCTGCACCATGACGACCTTGCCGTTCCAGCCGGTGGCCTCGTTGCCCATGTCAAAGAAGCGATCGACGAAGGCACGCAGGAAATTGCCCTCGCCAAACTGCAGGACCTTCTCGGGAGCATCCTTGGGCAGCAGATAGCCCTTGTAGCCGATCTTCTCGAGCGCATCGTAGCTGATGTTCTCCATCTATGTGTCTCCTTAGATGTCTGTTAGCGTGCAAGCAAAACGGGGCGCCGCGTGTGGCAACGGCGCCCAGGGTTCAATGTGATTCGATGCGGGCTTAGGCCTCGACGGTGTCCAGGTCAAAGCCAAAGTAGCGGACCGCATTGTTGTAGCTGATGTCACGCACAACCTCGCCCAGCAGCTCCATGTCGGCCGGGTACTTGCCCTGCTCGACCCACTCGCCGATCACGCTGCACAGCACGCGACGGAAGTACTCGTGGCGCGGATAGGACAGGAAGGAGCGGGAATCGGTAAGCATGCCCACAAAGTTGCCCAACACGCCCTCGTTAGCCAGAGCCGTAAGCTGCTCGCGCATGCCGACCTCGTTGTCGTTGAACCACCAGGCGGAGCCGTTCTGGATCTTACCGGCAGTCGGAGCCTCCTGGAAGCAACCCATGACGGTATCGATCATGGTGTTATCGATGGGGTTCAGGCTGTACAGGATGGTCTTGGGCAGGCCGCAGGTCTCCTGGATGGAGTTGAGGAAATCGGCGAGCTGGTCGGACGGCGTGTAGTTGGAGATGCAGTCGTAGCCGGTGTCGGGACCGAGTTTGGCGAACATGGCGCGGTTGTTGTCGCGCTTGCAGCCAAAGTGCAGCTGCATGGCCCAGCCCAGACGGACATACTCGCCGGCAACGAACTGCATAAAGGCAGTCTTGTACTTGAGGACCTCTTCCTCGGTAAGCGGCTCGGCAGCCAGACCCTTGGCAAAGATAGCCTCGATCTCGTCGGCGGTAGCCGGGACGTACATAACGTAGTCGAGTGCGTGGTCGGAGGCGCGGCAGCCCAGCTCGTGGGCAACATCGTAGCGCTTGGAGATGGCGGACTTCATGCCCTCAAAGTCGCTGACCTCAATGCCGGCAACCTCGGAAAGGTGCTTGCAGTAGTCGGCGAACTCCTGGCCGCGCTCGATGCGCAGAGCGGCGTCGGGGCGCATGGCGGGAACGACCTGAACGTCAAAACTGTCATCGGCGGCAATCTTCTTGTGCCACTCAAAGCTGTCGGCGGGGTCGTCAGTAGTGCAGATCATGCGGACGTTGGACTGCTTGATCAGGTTGCGGCAGGTGAAACTGGCCTCGGCGAGCTTGGCGTTGGCAAGGTCCCAAACCTCCTGGGCAGTCTTGCCGTTGAGGACGCCCTCGTAGCCAAAGTAGCGCTTAAGCTCCAGGTGGCTCCACTCAAAGACGGGGTTGCCGACGCAGCGACCCAGGGTCTCGGCCCACTTTTGGAACTTCTCGCGAGCAGGGGCGTCGCCAGTGATAAAGCGCTCGTCGACGCCGTTGGCACGCATCAGGCGCCACTTGTAGTGGTCGCCGCCCAGCCAAACCTCGGTGATGTTCTCGAAACGCTTGTCCTCCCAAATCTCCTTGGGAGAAATGTGGCAGTGGTAGTCGACGATGGGCATGCCCTCGGCAAAGTTGTGGAACAGCTCCTCGCCGGTCTTGGTGCTCAGCAGGAAATCCTGATCGTCCATAAAGTTTTTCATCAAACAACCCCTTTGTTTGCGGAGCGGGCGCACAATACGCTCGTCATCCTCTAGGTGAACGTTCACCATACTAATCCATTACGACTCAAAAGGTGAACGTTCACCTAACAACCATGGGGTGAACGGTAGGTTTTGCCCGTTCAACGGTTGCCGGAGCTGTGACTTGCATGCATTGCGGACCGGTTGGCGTCCCCGAACACCGAACTTGAGCGCTTTTGCTCAGGTGGGTCATGTCCCGACGTACATTTTTGGGAGTATTCAGCATTGGAGCGCGCCGTGCGCCATCCTCAGCGTCCTATTTGGAACGCAGATAGCGCCCGATCGGCATAAAAAGTGCCCCCGATGGCAAATTACGCCATCGGGGGCACTTAAAACAGTCGTTCTGCACCTCATTCAGGGCATGCCAATGCTGAATACTCCCAAAAATGCACGTCGCAAGAGGGGGTACCTGCTCAATCGGCTAAATACCCGCAAGTTCGCAGTAGCGGTCGACATTGCTGGCAAATACCATCTCGACGGCGCCCTTCTGGACGGGCTCCGTCGGGGTCCTTCCCCACAGCAAATAATCGCCCAGTGTCTTGGCGCCGCGATACGCCAGGCTCGTCGGGTCCTTATAGACAATATTGGTAAAGATACCGCGGCGCAAGGCCAGGGCGCTTTCGGGAAACAGGTCGTTGCCGATCACCATGACCCGACCGGCCTTGCCGGTCGAGACGAGCGCGTCGGCAACCACTTCGGAACCAACGGCAAAAACGCTACAGATAAGTTCGGGGGCGTCCGGCGCACTCAAGCGCTTTTCGAGCTCATGCTCGAGTTGTTTGACTTGCGCATGGGCACCTGCAAGATCCTCAACCTGCCATGGAATATCACGTTCGCGCAGGTAATTGTGGAAGGCGCGGGCGGTTAGATAGTGCGAATCGGTATATGGGTCGCCTGTCAAAAGGAGCACGCGGGCGTCGGCCCCAGAAGCATGGACCAGGTTTGCCGCCTGCTCGGCCATAAGGCTGCCTGCCGTCGAATAATCGGCCAAGCTCGCACCCAAACGATTCAAATGCGGACGGTCGCCGTCGACAAGCTCAATCGTCACGCCCGCCTCGGCGATCTGCCCCAAAAGCTCAGTCGCACGATCGTCGCCCGGCGCATAGGCGAGCAAGCCATCAATCTTCTCGCCCACCTGCAGACGCTCGTCGATTTGCTCGAGTGCATCAGCGTAGCCGCCCACGCCAAATTCAACGCGCTCAACCGTAATGCCCCGGTCGATGACCTCCTGTTCAAAGCGATTGCAGCCTTCCCACAGGTAACGGAAAAAGTACGCTCCCTCGCGCGATGCGCGGGGCAGGCAAAACACCAGATTGATATCCTTGCGGCGCAGGCTTGAGGCACTTGTGTTGCGGTGATAGCCCATGGCCTCGGCCTTAGCGTTCACCTTGGCGCGCACGGATTCGCTCACGCCGGCCTTTCCCGTCAGAGCCTTGTGCACGGTATTGATGGAAACGCCAAGCTCGGCGGCTATGTCCTTCATGGTTACGCGAGCGCTCATGCGGTTACTCCGTTATAGATAAGTTGCCAATTAATAGTCCAGTTAACGATACCCCAAAAATACTCTTCGACTCGCCGTGCTCTCCCTCAAATGCACAAAGCGCCCCGCGAACGGATGCCCGCGGAGCGCTTGGATGTCCGGACCTTATTTGATACCGCGACCCAAGTCTTCGGCGATTTTGTCTACGCCCTTAAGTGCAGCGCACGTCTTTTTGTTGGAGCAATGCCCCGTGCAAACGCCACCCTGAGCGCAGTCGGCGCAGGTGCCCTTGCGGTAGATGCGCACGCACACGGCGACAAACGCAACGCCGATAACAGCCAGTACAACAATATCGATAGGTGCCATAGCAAGCCTCCTCTAGTTAACCAGCACTTACTTTACCCCATTCTCCACCTACCAAAAAGGGACAGGTTTATTTTGGTCGGTTTTATCTGCGGAAACGCCACATCTTAACTTCTGGGGCAAAGCAATCTGTCTCCCATGCACAAAAAGCCCGGGGTCGCTGGGACACCCGGGCTCATGAAAAGGGGCTAATCCTTATTCGGAACTAGGCGGAAACTGCGGCGGAAGCAGTGTTGGTCTCGTCCTCGTCGGTCCATGCATGTTTGGGCATGGGGCGGAAGATCTGGAAGAGCATCGCAACCAGCAGCATGATGGCCACAATCGTCCAGATACCAAACTGTCCAAGGACAAGCAGGTTGTAGAACTGGTTGATGAACAGGCCGATTACCCAAGCGAAGGCGCACTCGTAGCCGATGGCAATCGCAGTCCACTTGCCGGAATCCATCTGGTTGCGAATAGTACCTATGGCGGCAAAGCACGGAGCGCACAGCAGATTGAAAGCGCCAAAGGCAACGCAAGCGCCCATGGTCGGGAACATGCCGGCGAACGCGGTCCACAGGCTCGGGTCAGTCTCGCCGGCGTCGGCGACGGACAGCAGCGAACCGGCGGTTGCGACGACGTTCTCCTTAGCCACAAGGCCCGAGACGGTCAGCGCGGTTGCCTGCCAGGTGCTAAAGCCGAGCGGGGCGAAGATCCAGGCGACCAGGTTGCCCAGCATGGCAAGCACGGAGTAGTCCATGAACTCCTCGGGGATGCCGTCCATCGCAGGCAGGAAGCCAAAGGAACCGTTGTAGCTACCAAAGTTGGACAGGAACCAAACCACGACAGTGGACGCGAAGATGACCGTACCGGCCTTCTTGATAAAGGCCCAGCAGCGCTCCCACACGTGCAGCGCCCAAGAGCGGATCGCCGGGAAGTGGTAAGCGGGGAGCTCCATAACGAACGGCGTCGGGCGACCGGCGAAGAGCTTGGTCTTCTTGAGCATGAGGCCCGAGGCGATGACGGCAAAGACGCCCAGGAAGTAGAAGAGCGGGCTGATCCACGCGGCGGTGGTGGAAGAATCGCCGATGATGGAGCCCATGAGCAGGGCGATGATCGGCAGCTTGGCGCCACAGGGAATGAACGTGGTGGTCATGACCGTCATGCGGCGGTCCTTCTCGTTCTCGATGGTCTTGGTGGCCATGACGCCGGGGACACCGCAGCCCGAGGACACGAGCATGGGGATAAAGGACTTACCGGACAGGCCGAAGCGGCGGAACACGCGGTCCATGATGAAGGCGACGCGAGCCATGTAGCCGCAGTCCTCCAGGAAAGACAGCATCACAAAGAGCAAGAACATCTGCGGGACAAAGCCGAAGATGGCACCCAAACCGCCGACGATACCGTCGCAGACCAGCGAATCGACCAGGCCACCGTCCTCGGTGCCGCCCGCCACAAGGGCGTCATGCACCACGGTGGTGATACCCGGGACATAGGGGCCGTACTGCGCCGGGTCGACCGAGTCGGCGTTGTCGCCCGCAGCCTCGACGGCTGCATCGTAGGCGTCGCGGCCCTGACCGAGCACGTACCAACCGTCGGTGCCAAAGAGCTGGTCGTTGGTGAAGTCGGTCACCGTGCCGCCCAGGGTGGAAACGGCGATGTAGTACACGCAGAACATGATGACCACAAAGATCGGCAGGCCCAGAATACGGTTGGTAACCACGCGGTCGATCTTCTCGGAGGTGCTCATCTTGGCCGGAGCCTTGGTCATGCACTCGTCGATGATGTGCGCGATGACGCCATAGCGCTCACCGGTGATAATGGACTCGGCATCGTCGTCGCAGTCCTGCTCGCACTGGGCGACCAGCTGCTCCACGCGAGCGGCCTTCTCCTTAGTGAGGTTGATGAGTTTGCAGGCGTCTGCATCACGCTCGAACAGCTTGACGGCGTAATAGCGGCGCTTGTTGGCGGGAACGCTCGCCGGAAGGTTGTTCTCGATGTGGTCCAGAACGTCCTCAATAGAAGAATCAAACTTGTGCTCCGGCACCTGGCCCTTGGAAGCAGCGGACTTCTTGACCTGCTCGAACAGCTCCTTGATACCCTTGTTCTTAAGAGCCGAGATCATCATGACCGGACAGCCGAGCTTCTTGGACAGCTTGTCGGTGTCGATCTTGTCACCGTTCTTCTCGACCAAGTCGGCCATGTTGAGGGCGACGACCACGGGCAGGCCGGTCTCGATAACCTGAAGCGCCAGGTACAGGTTGCGCTCGAGGTTGGTGGCGTCGACCACCTGGACGACAACATCGGGCTCGCCGCTCATGAGGTAGTCGCGCGAGCATTGCTCCTCGGGGCTATAGGGGGAAAGCGAGTAGATGCCAGGGAGGTCCGTGATGGTAACGTTCTTGTCGCTTAGGAGCTTGGCCTCCTTTTTCTCAACCGTGACGCCGGGCCAGTTGCCAACGTAGCCGTTGGCGCCGGTGATCAGGTTGAAAAGCGTGGTCTTGCCGCAGTTGGGGTTACCCGCCAGCGCGACATGGATCTGAGAATCCGCCATTCAATCCTTCTTCCTTGTGTGCCTGCGCTGCTTTCTCCGCACAGGCTGGATAATGTGCTTCAAAGTTGCAGCATTAAGTTAGAAAAACCTAACTTTATCTGCAGAAATATACGTCCGCGCCCTTACTGGACCTCGACGACGGCCGCCTCCTCCTTGCGGATGGAAAGCTCGTAGCCGCGCACGTTGATCTCGACCGGATCACCGAGCGGTGCAACCTTCACGACCTTGAACGATGTGCCCTTGATGAGCCCCAGGTCCATAAGGTGGCGGCGAAGCGCACCCTCACCGTGAAGCTTGACGATGGTAGAGCTCTCGCCCACCTTAACGTCACCCAACGTCTTCATCCTCTTGTCCCCCTTTCGGTTTTTATGAAATGCTGCGGACTAACCGACGGTCATGATGTGCATGGCAACCTTGGAATCGATGCCAAAGCGTGCACCCAGCACCGTGACGATGATATTGGCGCCACTCGAGCTCACCACGTGGATTTCGTTGCCCTCGACAAAGCCGAGGTCCTTGAGGTGGTGCTTCATGTCCTCATTGCCCTTTACACGAGACACGCGCACGGTTTCGCCCGCTTTTACCATCGAAAGCGGCATGGCCGGCATCTGCGGTCCGCAAGACATGAGTTGCTCCTAACGTCAGTTCGTCCTCAACATCGACGCGATAAAAGTTAACCACGTCTATGTTCGCTATAGTAAACTAGCACGTGGTTAACTTTTTGGAAAGGGCCCCCATTCAGATTTCGAAAAAGTTTCCTATACGAAACAAAAGGGCGTGGCAAAGGACCATCCTTTACCACGCCCTGTCATGCTTAAAGCGAGAGATTTCTGATCGATGTGACACAGGAGGCTTCATCCACGCCCGAAACACGAAAGACGACGCTCTCGCCGCACTCACCATAGAGGGCCATGAGCCCCATGACATCGCGGCCATCCGTGTGGCGATCGCCGATGCTGACTGACACGTCGCTACGATGCTTGGCAATGATGTCATAGAGCAGCGCAACCGGGCGGGCATGTAGTCCCAACGGATCTTTAATCGTCTTTGTAAACTCGACCATGTCCCCTCCCACGGCATCGCACATTCGGCCGGCAAAACCCAGCCACGTGGTAGTTATTGTAGCGTTAGATACTTGTCGAGGACCCTTTCGGATACCCCGTGGGCAAAAAGTGACAAATATGAGTACTGTCACCAATTTAGTAGCAGCAAAATCGAGAGCATATCGCCTACTTTGAGCGATCCGAAGAAGTTGAAAGCCGTCAAACGCCCTTTAAAGGGGGTTAGATAAATTGATTTTGAGCCCATTTTCGCTCAGAGCAGGCCGGAAAATATGACACCTCTTTTACAACAGTACTCATATTTGGCATTTTTTGCCCACAGGGTCCACAGCGCTCATCTCACACGAATAAAAAACGAGGGAAGGCACGCGTCCTTCCCTCGTTACGGGCAATATGTAGCCGCTTGCCTACATCAGGCGCAGGCTGACGTCCTTGAGCTGGGCGCCACTAACGGCACTCGGAGCACCCGACATAAGGTCGGAGCCGCTGGCCGTCTTGGGGAACGCCATGACGTCGCGGATGGAGTCGGAACCGGTGAGCAGCATGCACACGCGGTCCAGGCCCAGAGCAAAACCGCCCATCGGGGGTGCACCAAACTTGAGAGCCTCCATGAGGAAGCCGAACTGAGACTCGGCACGCTCCTCGGTAAAGCCCAGGAGCTTGAGCATGGACATCTGCATCTCGGCGTTGTGGATACGCATACCGCCGCCGCCGGCCTCAAAGCCGTCCATGACAAAGTCGTAGGTGCACGAACCGGCTGCCAGCGGATCGGCCTCGATCTTGGCGATGTCGGTCTCGGTCGGCAGGGTAAAGGGCTGGTGCTCGGCAGCATAGGCCTTGCGGTCCTCATCCCAGTGGAACAGCGGGAAGTTGACGACCCACAGGAAGTCGTGGCCCTCGCGCTTGATCTCGAGCGCGTTGGCCATATGGGAGCGCATGCCGCCCAGGATCTCGTCGGAGAGTAGGCGCGGACCGGCGGCGAACATCACAAGGTCGCCGGGTTCGACGTCCATGCGCTCGCGCAGAGCCGCCATCTCCTCATCCGAGAAGAACTTGACGATGGGGCTGTTGATGGAGCCGTCCTCGCGGAAGGCGATCCAAGCCAGGCCCTTGGCGCCAAACGTGGAGGCCACGCCGGCAAGCTTATCGATCTTGGCACGTGCCCAGGCACCGGCGCCCTTGGCGTTGATGGCCTTGACGACAGAGCCCTCCTCGTTTGCGGCGGTCGCAAAGACCTTGAACTTGGAGTTGGCAAAAATGTCGGTCAGGTCGACCAGGTGCATGCCATAGCGGGTATCGGGCTTGTCGGAGCCATAGGTGTCCATGGCCTCCCAGTAGTCCATGCGACGCAGCGGCGTGGGCATCTCGACACCCATGCGGCCGAAGGCGTCGGCCAGGACCTCCTCGAGCGCACTCATGACATCGTTCTGGTCCACGAAGGACATCTCGATATCGACCTGGGTGAACTCGGGCTGGCGGTCGGCACGCAGGTCCTCGTCGCGGAAGCACTTGGCAACCTGGTAGTAGCGCTCGACGCCACCGACCATGAGCAGCTGCTTCAGAAGCTGCGGGGACTGCGGCAGAGCGTAGAAGTTGCCCGGCTGAATACGGCTGGGAACGATGAAGTCGCGGGCGCCCTCGGGCGTGGACTTGAACAGGGAGGGCGTCTCGACCTCCATGAACTCACGGTTGTGCAGCGCCTCGCGAATGGCAAAAGTAAAGTCGGAGCGCAGCTTGAGGTTGGCCATCATCTCGGGACGACGGAGGTCCAGATAGCGATAGCGCAGACGGGTGTCCTCGCTGGTCTCGATGCCGTCCTCGATCTGGAACGGCGGGGTGACGGACGTGTTGAGCACCTCGGCGTGGTCGGTCAGGACCTCGATCTCGCCGGTCGCGAGCTTGGTGTTGGTGGTCTCCTCGCCACGAGCGCGCACGACGCCGTGGATCTTGATGGGCCACTCGGGACGCATGGTCTCAGCGATCTTAAAGGCGTCGCCGTCGGAGTGCTCGGGGTCGAAGGTGAGCTGCGTGATGCCCTCGCGGTCGCGAAGGTCGCAGAAGATAAGGCCACCGTGGTCGCGGCGACGGCTCACCCAACCGGTGAGGGTGACCTCTTCGCCCACGTTCTCGCGGCGAAGCTCGCCGCAGGTACGGGTGTGCATGGAATGCTCGTCGATGGGACGGGTCTGGCTCATACCAGTGATCCTCCTTTATGGATCTGTGCCGCCCCGTGTCGTTCCGGGCGGCGTCGTACAGATTTGCCCAGCCTGCGTAAACCGCGCAGCCGGACATGGCGTTCTATCTTATCGCACCTGCGTCGATGTGCCGCGGAAAAGTAGCTCCTGCCCAAAGACTTGACGGAGACGAAACAATTGAGGCACCGTGGCCGTCGCCAAGGCGCGCCACGTGCGACAATGTGCCCCAATACAACTGCACTCGGAAAGGCCCGCCATGACCGCACGCCTCATCGTTATGGATATCGACTCTACACTCATCAACCAGGAGGTCATCGACCTGTTGGGCGAGGAAGCCGGCGTGGGCGAGCAAGTAGCGCGGATCACCGAGCGCGCCATGCGCGGCGAGCTCGACTTTAAGCAGGCGCTCGAGGAGCGCGTGGGGCTGCTTGCCGGCTTGGATGAGAGCGTGTTCGAGCGCTCCTTTGCGCGCGTGACGTTTACCCCCGGTGCGCTGGAGCTTGTGCGCTCGGCGCACAGCAAGGGCTGGAAGGTCGGCGTGGTAAGCGGCGGCTTTCACGAGGTCGCCGATAAAATCGTGGCCGCTGCGGGCATCGATTTTTGCCTGGCCAACCGCCTGGAGGTCGTAGACGGCAAGCTCACGGGTAAGTTGGCGGCAGACATTGTGACCAAGGAATCCAAGCTCATCCAGCTGCTGGACTGGGCAGTTGAGTGCGGTGTCCACATGGCCCATACCGTCGCGATCGGCGACGGCGCCAACGACATCCCCATGATTCAGGCTGCGGGCACGGGCATCGCGTTTTGCGCCAAGCCCAAGACGCGCGAAGCCGCCCCGTTTGCCATCGACGAGCGCAACCTGATGCTCGCCATGGACATCATCCTGCGTGACTAGCCGATCCGTCTAACAATTGAATCAGTCTGTCCTATAGTTTCCGAACAATTTTGTCTTAGTGTTCGGAAACATACCCTTTGAGTGCTAGACTTTGCGCCGTCGAAGGGAACATATATGGATAAGCAAGATCTTGAGCAATTGCTGAGCGATGTTGCCGGCGGAGCAGTCACCCCGGCAGTCGCCCTCACGCGCATCCAAACGGCGCCAACCGCCGATCTGGGTTTTGCACAGCTCGATCTTTCGCGCGGAGTGCGCCAGGGAGCCGGCGAGGTTGTCTACGGTGCCGGTAAAACCGCCGAGCAAATTGCCGCCATTATCGAAGCGCTGCGCGATGCCGGCCAGGAGCGCATCCTGGTCACGCGCCTGGATGCCGAAAAAGCCACGCACACCGCTGAGCTTCTCGGCAACGACAGCGACCTGGGGTATGTCCCGGACGCCCAGCTCGCCCTCGTGGGCGGCAAGCCCTCCCCTACCGGCAACGGACGCATCGTTGTCGCCTGCGCCGGCACGAGCGACCTGCCCGTCGCCGAAGAAGCCGCGTTGACGGCCGAGTTCTATGGCAACGAGGTCGACCGCCTCTACGACGTAGGCGTCGCCGGCCTGCACCGCCTGCTCGCGCATGCCGAGGAACTCGCCCAGGCACAGGTGGTCATTGCCATCGCCGGCATGGAGGGCGCGCTGGCGAGCGTTATCGGCGGTCTGGTGAGCTGTCCGGTCATCGCCGTTCCCACCAGCGTTGGCTACGGCGCAAGTTTTGGTGGCGTAGCCGCGCTGCTCGCCATGCTCAACTCCTGTGCCAGCGGCGTTTCGGTCGTCAATATCGACAACGGCTTTGGCGCCGCCTACCAGGCAAGTCTTATCAATCATCTGAGCGCCGGCACACCCCGCGCCCGCTAAGGAGCATTCCATGTCCAATCATCAGCACACGCTTATCATCGACGGCACCTCGGGCATCAGCGGCGACATGACCGTCGCGGCCCTGCTCGATCTGGACGCCAGCGAGGAGCACCTGCGCGAACAGCTCGCCACACTGCCGGTTGACGGGTTTGAGGTTGCCGTTACACGCGTAAACAAGCATGGCATCGACGCCTGCGACTTTGACGTTCAGCTGGCAGAGGAGCTCGAGAACCACGATCACGATATGGCCTGGCTCTACGGCAACGAAGCAGCTGCCGAGCACGAGCACCACCATCATGACCATGGTGAGCACGAACACTGCCATGAGCATGATCATGAGACCCACGGCCATGGCCACGAGGGCCATCATCACGCCCACCACCATCACCATCGTTCTTTGGCGGACGTCACCGCCATCATCGACGGCTCGCAGCTAAGCGATGGCGCTAAGCGTCGTGCGCTCGCCATCTTTACCGCGCTCGCCGCCGCCGAGGCCAAGGCCCACGGCAAAACGCCCGAGACCGTCATGTTCCACGAGGTAGGCGCCATCGACTCCATCGTCGACATCTGCTCGGTCGCCATCTGTCTCGATGACCTGGGTATCGAGGACATTGTCGTCGAGTCGCTCTCCGAGGGTCACGGCACCATTCGCTGCGCCCACGGCCTCATGCCCATTCCCGTCCCCGCTGTCGTCAACCTGTGCCAGGCGGGCAATATCGCCCTCACGCCTGCACCGGTCGCCGGCGAGCTCGTGACGCCCACGGGCGCCGCCATCGTCACCGCGCTGCGTACGTCCGACCAAATGCCCTCACGCTACCGCATCGAAGCCGTCGGCTACGGCGCCGGAAAGCGCCCCTACGAGGGTTGCTCCGGTACGCTCCGCTGCCTGCTCGTTCACGTGGATGCATAGCCATGGATGCCCGCAAAGAAAAAAGCCGCGCTGCGATCGTCGCGGCGTTCTCCGAGCTGCTGCGCGAAGAGGACTACGGCAAGATCACCGTCGGCGACATCATCGCGCGCGCCCACGTAGGCCGCGCGACATTCTACGGCCTCTTTAAGAGCAAAGACGACCTACTGTCCGAGCTCGTGAGCGACATCTGCACCCACGCCCTCGACGACGATGGTACGCCGCTCGACGACCCACTCGTGCAAGTCGAGCATATCCTCAACAACCTCTGGGATCGTCGTCAGGGCGTACGCGCCCTCGTAGCCGGCGCTGGCTCACGCGTCTTCGCCGACTGCTTACGCAAGACCATCATGTCGCGCGCAGCCGAAACCATCCCTACCGACCCAAACGGCCCCGCCGCCACCATGGACCGCAGCTTTCTACTGCACCACATAGCCTCAAGCTTCGTAGGAATGGTCCAATGGTGGGCCTGGCACAACTTTCAAGCAGATAAGGCCGAAGTAGCCAAAGACTACCTCTCAGCCACAAAGCCCCTCTTCAACTAAGTAAGAACCTCATCCCAAAGCATCGCCCCAACCCAAGCCGCCACGCATCCCAAAGTGTCGACAGCAGCCCAACGCCCCTACCAGCAACAAGCCCCTCCCATCCAAATTCAGATATATATGTTGGGTTGCTTGTACGAACGCAACAAAGACCCCGCAGCTGTCCGCATGGGGTAACTTCCCAGCGCACTCCGCAGGACGCAAAAAGGCTCGCCGCACAAAGTGCGCAGCGAGCCTTTTTGCATGTCCGAGGACGCGCTGGGAAGTTACCCCATGCGGACAGCGGACAACCTATGTAGCCTCAGACTAGAACATGCCCAAGAAACCATGCACAAACAGCGCGGCCAGAGCGGCACCGACAAACGGAGCGATGCCAGGAACGAGCAGGCCGTACTTCCAGTTGTTGTCGGCCTTGTTCTTGATCGGCAGCACCTGATAGGCCATGCGAGGACCAAGGTCACGAGCCTGGTTCATGGCGAAGCCGGTGATGCCGCCCATGCCCATGCCAACGGCCCAAACGATCAGGCCAACGCAGATGGCGAGCATCAGAACGTTCTCGCCAGCACGGTTAGCAGCAGCAAGGATGGCGCTGATGAACACGAAGGTGCAGATAGCCTCGCAGAAGAAGTTACGAGCATAGTTGGTGCCCTCGGTGGTGGGGTTAGTCGAGAAGATGTTGCGCTGGGCAATGGGGTCGACGACACCATCGGAAGCCTTGAACTCATCGGCATACATCAACCACGCGATCACGGCGCCCACAAAGCCGCCGAGCATATCGGCAATCATGAAGGGGATGCAGCTGCTCCACGGCACCAGGCCTACGATGCACTGGGCAAGCACCATGGCGGGGTTCATGCACACGGCGCCGCCAAAGACAAACAGGCAGACTGAGATGCCAAAAGACCAGGTGGTGATGGCAAACATGTGGCCGGAGCCCTGATACTTGGTGCCCTTAAGCACGGTATCGCAGTGCACGCCCACGCCAAAGATGATCATGAGGGCCGTTGCGCCGAATTCGCAGAGGAGTTTGGTAAGCATAAAACCTTATCTTTCTTGTCGGTTATAAACGATTCGTTTAGGCCGCGTACTAGTGCTGTGCGACGACAACGCCCAGGCCATCGGGAATGACGGCCACCTTGGCATCGGCACCCTTCATCTCAAAGGCGAGCTTGAGCGCCTCATCGAGGGTGTTAACCGGCGTCATGTGCATATCCTTGATCATCTGGTGATCGCACAGGTCGGTAACCATGATCACAGGGTGATGCGCCAGGATGCGGGCAAAGATCTGGCTCGTCCACTGGTCGGGCAGGGTCTCGTCCTTAGGACGGTCGATGCAGGCGCGCTCAAACTCTGCCGGATCATTGTCGGCGATGTTGTGATAGAAACCCTCGCCACCGTGACCGTCGGCACAACCGGCGACATCGATGATCACGCCGCCCTCGGGAAGCGTAGCCTCGGCAGAGCACATGCCCTTCACGGCCTGATAGATGTTCTGGTCGAGCGGGTAGCCGTCGTTGGTGGTAATGGCAATCTCGCACTCGACGGGCTCAACGCCGGCAAGGCTCTTCACGAACTCGCAGCCAGCCTCGTGCGCCTTGTGGATGTCGCCGGCAAAGGAGCCGATGACCTCGTGCTTGCCGTTGAGCACCACGTTGAGCACAAAGGCAAGGTGAGCCATCTCGGCAGCGGCAAACATGTCCTCACTCACGTGATTGTGGCACAGGTTGCCTGCACGCGAATGGGAATCGTTCACAAACTGACCGTTGTGGTTGTACATGATGGTCTTGTAGCTGGCGATGCCAGGCAGGACGGACTTGCGGCTGCCAGAAAAGCCTGCAAAGAAGTGCGGCTCAATGAAGCCCTCGGCAAGCAGCAGATCACAATCGGCGGCAATCTTGTTGATGATGCACTCGCCACCAGAAGGCAGGGTGCCAATCTTTTTCATCATGCTGTCGTCAGTCGCGACGTGCATAACGATTTCCTCGTTGGCAACAATCTCCTCGCCATACTTGTTGACGAGTTCCTCGTGCGTCGACGGACGGTGCATACCCGTAGCAACCAAAATACGCACTCGAGCCTCGGGCGCAGCGGAATGGATGTGATGCAGCAGAATAGGCATCGTCACACACGAGGGAACGGGACGCGTATGATCGGAGCTAATGATGACAATATCCTTCTTGCCAGCACAAAGCTCCTCGAGCGAAGGCGAGCCATAAGGGTTGGCAAGCGACTCCTCCACCAGCTCTTCCTGCGATTTTGTAGTCTTAAACTCGTTTTGATGACCTTCCATCACACCCGCAAAGTTCTTATCCTCGAGCTCCAGATGCAACGTCTTGTGGTCAAACGGCAGTTCACATTCAAACAATGACGAGCGCCCTCTTCCTTTTCAACTGACACACTAGATAAACCGTTGGAAGGATACGCCGCTCACCGAAAAACACCACCGTCCACCGACTCATTAACACAACGTTCATATTTGACCCACAACAAAACGGCCGTGATCCCAAACGGGACCGCGGCCGTCACAGCTGTAAGGTGCGAAGCGCCCAATGCATCATTCTTCTCCTCAGCTTTAATCCCAGAAGACCGAGGACGAAGGGGCCCGATGGGTTTCCCTCTGAATGCATTCCGCAGCACGAAGCCCCCCTATCCACAGCTCCGAAGGAGCAGGATAAGGGGGCTTCAAGTGCGAGGACGCATTCAGAGGGAAACCCATCGGGTCCCGGTGAGAGCCACAGGGCTATCGATTACCCCGTGTTCTGCAGTCCTGCCGAGACGCCGGTCACAGTCGAAAGAATCAGGCTCATGTACTCGGCCTTCTTCTCCTCGGCCATCTCGTCCTGGTTCATACGCACCTCGCGAAGGGCGCGGACCTGGGCGATGGACAGGGCGTCGACGTAGGGGTTACGCACGCGAACGGCGCAGCCGAGCACGCGACGACGCTGCAGCGGCCATTCATCACCGACGATGGCAAGGACCCACTTACGGGTGAGCTGCATCTCGGTAAAGACCTTCTTGGACAGATCATCGCGGTCGCCCAGATGCAGATACATCTTGGCGATGCGCTGATCGGTCTTAGCAATCGACATCTCGATGTTGTCGATAAAGGTGCGGAAGAACGGCCACTCCTGGTAGGCAGCCTTGAGCTGGTCAAGATCGCCAAGCTGCTCGCAGGCGGTGCCCAGACCGTACCAAGCGGCCAGGTTAATGCGCGCCTGGCTCCAGCTGAAGATCCACGGGATGGTACGCAGGTCATCGAGCGACTTGGCGCCCAGACCGCGCTTGGCGGGACGCGAGCCGATCGGCAGCAGACCGACCTCGGTCAGCGGCGTCACGGTCGAGAACCAC
>CABQWP010000006.1 GCA_902467875.1 uncultured Collinsella sp.
AAGTTTGTCGCGAGTTCCGCACGCAAAGGAAAGCACTTAATGTGCTTTCCGTCTTGCGCAGGACTGAAGAGCAGGAAACTTCATATGCGTCCCTCCCGGGCGCAAGCAAAAGGGCGACCCCATTGCGGAGTCGCCCTTGTTGAACTGCTTATGTGGAGCTGCTACTCGGCGTCGTGGTGACGGCGGGGCTTGCGGCCTCCGTTGTCGCCGGGACGGCGCGGACGGTCGCTACGCTCGGAGCGCTCGCGACGCGGACGCTCACGACGCTGGAAGTGCTCGCCGTCGCCCTCGGAGGCACCCTCGGCGCGAGCCGGGGCCTCGGGCTTGTCAAGACGATCGAGCGAGATCTTGCCGCGATCGTCGACCTCGATGACAACGACCTTGACCTCGTCGCCCACGTTGAGGACGTCCTCGACCTTCTCCACGCGGCCCTTGGCGACGCGGGAGATGTGCAGCAGGCCGTCCTTACCGGGCAGCAGGTTAACGAAGGCGCCGAAGGGCTGGATGGAGACCACGCGACCGGTGTACTCCTCGCCCGGCTCGGGAACCTTGATGATGAGCTTGATGCGCTCGACGGCCTGGTCGACGGACTCGCCGGTGCCGCCGACAAAGACGGTGCCGTCCTCCTGGATGTCGACCGAAGCGCCGGTCTCATCCTGGATACCACGGATGACCTTACCGCCGGAACCTATGACGTCGCGGATCTTGTCGGTCGGAACCTGGATGGAAACGATGCGCGGAGCGGTGCTGCGCGTAGTGTGGCGCGGCTCGGGGATAACATCGAGCATCTTCTGCAGGATGAAGGCGCGACCCTCCTTGGCCTGCTGCAGAGCGCGGGCCAGGATATCGAAGGTGAGGCCGGTGGCCTTGTTGTCCATCTGCAGGGCGGTGATGCCCTCGGTGGTGCCGGTGACCTTAAAGTCCATGTCGCCCAGGAAGTCCTCGAGACCCTGGATGTCGGACAGGACCACGGTCTTGCCCTCCTCCTGGATCAGGCCCATGGCGATACCGGAGACCGGGCGCTTAATGGGCACGCCGCCGTCCATAAGGGCGAGCGTGGAACCGCAGGTCGAAGCCATCGAAGAGGAGCCGTTGGACTCCATGACCTCGGAGACCACGCGGATGGCGTAGGGGAACTCGTTCTCGTCGGGAAGCACCGGAAGCAGAGCGCGCTCAGCCAGGTTGCCGTGACCGATCTCGCGGCGCTTGGGGCTGCCCATGCGGCCGGTCTCGCCGGTGCAAAACGGCGGGAAGTTGTAGTGGTGCATGTAGCGCTTGCCCTCGGTGGGCTCGATGGTATCCAGACGCTGGCCCTCGTTGAGCATACCGAGCGACAGGACGGAGAGCACCTGAGTCTGACCGCGCTGGAACAGGCCGGAGCCGTGAACGAGCGGCAGGTAGTTGTCCTTCACCATGATAGGACGGATCTCGTCGGCGGCACGGCCGTCGACGCGCTCGCCGGTCTCGACGACCATGTTGCGCATGGCCTTCTTCTCGAGCTTCTTGAGCGCCACGGGGATCTCGCGCTCCCAAGCAGCCTGCTCCTCCTCGGTGAACTCGGCGCGGATGGACTCCTTCAGAGCCTCGACCTTGCCGATACGGGAGAGCTTGTCGGCGTCGCGCAAGGCGGCTGCCATCTCGTCGTAGTGGGCGAAGATGCGCTCCTGGACCTCCTCGACGGGCTGGTCGAGCGGGTACTCCTTCTTGACGATGGGGCCGTTGACCTGCTCCCACTCGGCGACGAACTCATCCTGAGCCTGGCAGAAGGCAGCAAGGGCCTCCTGGCCAAACTTCATGGCGGCGAGCATGTCGTCCTCAGAGATCTCCTCGGCGCCGGCCTCGACCATCGAGATGAAGTCGGCGGAGCCGCCCAGCTCCAAGTCCAGATCGGAGTTCTCGCGCTCCTCGTAGGTGGGGTTGACGATAAACTCGCCGGTCTCCACGTTACGGCCGATGCGCACGCAGGCAAGCGGGCCCTCGAAGGGCACGCCGCCGAGCGTCATGGCCAGGGAAGCACCCATGACGTTGATGACGTCAAAGGGGTTGACCTGGTCGGCGACAAGCGAGGTAGCGACGATGTGCACCTCGTTGCGGAAGCCGTCCGGGAAGCTCGGGCGAATCGGACGGTCGATCATGCGCGCGGTGAGCGTGGCCTTCTCGCTGGGACGGCCCTCACGCTTGAGGTAGCCACCCGGGATGCGGCCGGCAGCGTACATCTTCTCGTTGAAGTCGACGGTCAGCGGGAAGAAGTCATAGTTCTTGCGCTCCTTGGAGACGACCACGGTATCGAGCATCGTGGTGTCGCCCTGCTTGACCAGGCAGGCGCCGGTGGCCTGCTTGGCAAGCTCGCCCGACTCAAAGGTGTAGGTCTTGCCGTACAGCTCAAAGGTCTTGGATACGAGTGTCATTGTTCTCCTTTACCCCACAGGCCCCTTGCCTGCGGGCTTCTCATGTGACGCGGACCCCCTGCCCCCGCCACGCTTCAGAGCGTGATTGTTCGCGCCCTTACACAAAAAGAGCGCCCCGCTGCGCAGGACGCTCTTAGCATGTACAAATCCTACTGGATGTTGTCGCGGATGCCCAGAGCCTTGATGAGCTCACGGTACTCGACGATGTCGTTCTTCTTGATGTAGGAGAGAAGACGACGACGACGACCGACGAGCATGAGCAGACCACGACGGGTGTGGAAGTCCTTCTGGTGGGACTTCATGTGCTCGGTCAGCTCCTTGATGCGCTCGGACAGGATGGCGACCTGAACCTTGGGGTTGCCGGTGTCGACCGGGGTGTTACCGAACTGGGCAGTCAGCTCCGCCTTGCGCTCTTTGGAAACAGTCATTGTTTCACCTTTCTTTTTGCGTCGCCATCGGGCGACTCGATTCGCCTCGGACTGGGAAGCCGCCGGTGGAGCGAGCAACCAAGGTCGAGGTACCAACAGGTCGGTATGTTACCACAAGCAGCCCGCGATTGCGCATCATCACCGACCCAACATGAATTCCATCGCACGGAGGCGCTGATCGGTGTGCGTCGCAGCCCAAACATGCGAAAGCCCCAGCAAAAAGGCTGCGGTATGCGGGTCGATTCGCTCGGCCAAAAGCGCATCGAAGCTCATGGACATGAGGGCGCGCAGCCATGCGGCCTCACCGGTCGACACCAGTTCGGCACCTGGAACGCTCGACGCGCACGACCCGCACATGAGGCCGCCCGCCTGGGGCGAAAAATACGACAGCATGGGGTCTCCGCACAGCACGCAGGCCGAAAAATCGGGTCGATAGCCAACGTGCGACAGCAGCTTAAAGACATATGCCGCCACAAGTAGATCCATATGCGCCGTGTCGAGCCCGCTGCCCACCAGGGCAAGCGCTCGCTGCGTTATAGCAAAGGTAAACGGGTCCTCGGCGTCCTCGAACGAGCACACGCGCGCGACCTCGGCGATCGCGCTTGCGGCGCAGGTCGTCTCGTAATCGGGCGCAACGCCGAGCGGCGCCTCCATAAGCTCGGCCTGGGAAACCACGTCGAGTGACCGTCCATGTGCGAGCAGCATATCTACCGTACAGAACAGCTCGCAGCGCGCAGCCAGGCGTCCGCCGGGTTTGCGGGCGCCCTTTGCCACGGCACGAACCTGCCGCCCCCGCTCGTCAAGCATCGTCAAGATCAGGTCGGTCTCTTTGAGCTTAGTCTTATCGAGCACGAGCACTTTCGTGCGATATGTCCGGGAGCCTGCCATGCGCGCCGCGCGTCCTTAGTCCTCGGCGTTGTAGCCAAAGCGGCGAATCTGGGCCTCGTCGTCACGCCAGCCGGCCTTGACCTTCACGTCCAGCTCCAAAAAGACCTGCGTGCCAAAAATGCGCTCAAGATCGCGACGGGCGTCGATACCGATATGCTTGATCATCTCGCCGCCCTTGCCGATGATGATGCCCTTTTGGCCCTCGCGCTCGACGTAAATGGTGGCGTGCACGCGCAGCACCTTCTTGGTCTGCTCGAGCGCATCGCAGATCACGCCAACGGAGTGCGGGATCTCATCACGGGTGCGGCGCAAGACCTTCTCGCGCACAAACTCGGCAACGAGCGTCTCATCGGAAGCGTCGGTACCCATGTCCTCGGGGAACCAACGCGGACCCTCGGGCAAAAAGTGCGCAACGGTCTCGATAAAGGCATCGACGTTGAAGTTCTTGACCGACGACGTCACAATCTCGTCGTCATATTCCATAAGCTCGTGGGCAGCCTTAAGCTGCTCCATGACCTGTGCGGGGTCGGCCTCATCGGCCTTGGTGAGCACCAGGACCTTCTTGCAACGAGCGCATCTGACGCGCTCGGCAACCCAGGCGTCTCCCCTGCCGATCGGCTTGGTGGCATCAATCAAAAACGCGACGACGTCGACATCGTTCAACTCGAACAGTGCGCTCTTGTTGAGCTCGGACCCCAGGCCGTCCTTGGGCTTATGAATACCCGGGGTATCGACAAAGACCAGCTGGTAGCCGGGACGGTTGACGACGGCGCGCATGCGGCGGCGGGTCGTCTGTGCCACCGGCGAGGTGATGGCGACCTTTTTGCCATAGCAGGCATTAAGCAGCGTGGACTTGCCGGCGTTGGGACGACCGACCAGGGCCACGAAGCCGCTGCGGAAACCGGGTTCCACGTCGCCAAAGCCCATAGGACCGTCGTCCTCGTCGCACAGGGAGTCGAGTTCCTCGTCGCTCATGCCCTCAAACGGGTCGAACTCCTCGACATCCTCGAGCTCCTCGGTATCCACCGCGTCAAGGACCTCGTCATCCAAAACTTCATCGGTAGGCTGCATATTGTCGGACATGGGAATCCCCTTCTAAATAAAGCCGAGCGCGTGGGCAAATACCAGCACGCCCACAATCGCGGCGGTGATGGAAAGTATGTATACGGAAGCGGCGGCGATGTCCTTCGCACGCTTGGCCAGCGGATGGAGCTCCTGGGTCGCCAGGTCGACGATGGCCTCCATAGCGGTGTTGCACAGCTCGCCGTGAATCACCAGGCCGCAACAGATGATAATCGTGGCCCACTCGGCAATGTCGAGCCCCACGACGCAGCCGGCAATGACGGTGCACACGCCCGCAACGAGCATGACCTTAATGTTGCGCTCGGTCTTGACGGCGGTGACGAAGCCCTCCATGGCGTAGGAAAACGACTTTAAGAAGGACGGATGGTCCTTGTTCGATCCGGGAATCATAGACGGCTCCTAGTCGTGGGCGTGGTTGGTGATGGGGCCGACGTGGACTAGCTTAGGGTCCTCGCCGCGCTCGAGCGCCAGATCGCGCAGGATGGCGTCCTCGCGGGCCTCCATGACCTCGGCCTCGTCGTCCTCGATGTGGTCATAGCCCAGCAGGTGCAGCATTCCGTGTACGAGCATCAGACGGCACTCGTCAGCGGGGCTATTGCCAAAACCGGGGGCCTGACGGGCAATAACCTGCGGGGCCAAGATAATATCGCCGAGCTCGAGCGTCTCATCGGCGGGAATGTCATCGTCAAAGGCCGAATCGCACTCAAACGAGAGCACATCGGTGGTGCGGTCGATACCGCGCCACTCGTGGTTGAGCTCGTGCATCTCGTCCTCGTCGACATACGAAAGGGAAATCTCGACTCCACGTTCAACGCCCTCGGCGGCAAGCACAACCTCGCAGATGTGCTCCACCTCCTGCGCGTCGAGCAGCGTATCGAGCTCGGCATCGTTGCTGATCAATACACTCAACGGGACTCCTTTCGGTCGCGCGGGCGCTGCTCGCGCACGTCATCATAAGCTTCATATGCCTCGACGATACGACCCACCAGGGCATGGCGCACCACGTCGGCACGCTCGAGGTGAGAAAATGCGACATCGTCGACACGGCCCAAAATCTGCTCAACGTCAGCAAGACCGCCACGACGACCCACCAGGTCGCGCTGGCTCAGGTCGCCGGTAATCACGAACTTGGAGTTGAACCCAAGGCGTGTCAGGAACATCTTCATCTGCTCGGGCGTGGTATTTTGCGCCTCGTCGAGCACCACGAAGGCATCACTCAGCGTGCGGCCGCGCATGTAGGCAAGCGGGGCGATCTCGATCACGCCACGCTCCATAAGCTCATCGGTGCGCTCGCGATCCATCATGTCAAAAAGGGCGTCGTAGAGCGGACGCATGTAGGGGTCGATCTTTTCCTCAAGGGTACCGGGCAAAAAGCCCAGATTCTCCCCCGCCTCGACAACCGGACGCGTCAAGATCAAACGGCCCACCTCGTGACGCTTGAGCGCGGCAACGGCGAGCGCCATGGCCAGATAGGTCTTACCGGTACCGGCTGGACCCAAGCCAAAGGTGATGGTATGCGAGCGAATGGCATCCACGTAGCGCTTTTGCCCGAGCGTCTTGGGACGAATGACGCGGCCGCGATACGAAAGCAGCATGTCATCGCGAAGCGACGTAGCCTCGTGCTCACCGTCGCGCAAGACGGCCAGGCAGCGAGAGACATCGTCGGCAGACAGCGTGCGCCCGGCGGCCGCCTCGCGAAAAGCATGTTCGAAAAAACGCGCCACGAGTTCGACCTCATCCGGGTCACCGCTCACGGCGATGCTATCGCCACGGGCGACCACATGGGCGCGAACCAAGCTCTCGAGCGCACGAAGGACGCCGTCGCCGGCGCCCAAAACGCTCGAGGGATCAATTCCCTCGGGAACGGTAAGTCTAATCTTCGAGGCTTCCATGAACCTCCCTGCGCGCATGGACCAAGCCGGAATCATCGACTCCGATGATAGCAACATCGAGCAGGCACGGGGCTGTAAGTCCACAGGTATCGTCAAGACGGGCATGATGGAACGAACCGAGCGTCAGGTTGTCGCCGTACTCGAGGACGGCACGCTCGACGGTGCCCACGCGACGACGAGCGTCGGCAATGGCGAGTTCCTGCGCCGCGGCTCGCATACGACGGCTGCGCTCGGCCATAACCTCGGGCGGCACCTGGTCGGGCATATCGGCAGCAAGGGTACCGGGACGCTTGCTATAGCGGAACACGTGCATACGCGAGAAACCCACACGACGGCACAGCGCCAGCGACTCCTCGAACTCCTCGTCCGTCTCACCAGGAAAACCGACGATGACATCGCACGAAAGAGACGCCTGGGGCAAGTTGGCGCGAATCATACGCACCGTGTCCTCAAAGGTCTCGGCGCTATAGGGACGGCCCATGCGATGCAGAGTCGCTGTGCAGCCGGACTGCACGGGCAGGTGCAAAAACGGGGCGATACGCTGCGGATAGCGCGCCATAACCTTAAGCAGGCGCTCAGAGATATCCATGGGCTCGACCGAGGAAATGCGCACATGCGGAATAGACGTGCGCTCCATGATGGCCTCGAGCAGCTCATCGATTTCGACATGCTCGTCGGTCGCGCTCTTGCCATCGTAGGCACCCAGGTTCACACCGGTCAGCACCACCTCGGGCACGCCGGCCTCCTGGGCCTCGCGAACTTGCTCGAGCACGGACTCGACGGGCACGGAGCGCTCGGGGCCGCGTGCCTTCCACACAATGCAATAGGTGCAGCGATGGTTGCAGCCGTCCTGGATCTTCACGCCCAGCCGCGAACGACCGAGCGCATCGACCACGTCGCCATCGCTGCAGGCGGGAACGCTATCGGACTCAACGCCCAGCACCTCGCAGACACGTTCGGCGACATCGATCTTGGACGGCTCGGCGATCACGCGATCCGAAAGCTCCAACAGCTCCTCGGGATGCAAATTGACCACGCATCCGGTCACGACCACATAGGGCTCGTTTGGATGGGCCAGCGCATGACGGACGGCCTTACGGGTCTTGGCCTCGGCCTCGCCCGTAACGGCACAAGTGTTAATGACGATCAGATCGGCATCCTGAGGCTCCACAATAGCAAAGCCCAAGCGCATAAGGTCGGCAGTGATACGGTCAGACTCAACCCGGTTGACACGGCAGCCGAGGTTGACGACGGAAATATGGGGTGCGAGCACGCGGACTCCTTAATCGAGGATATCGTCGAGGGCACTCTTGATACGGTCGGTCACCGACTTCTTACCGGAAGCGACGTCATCGCCCATCTCATCGGCAAAAGCACGGAGCAGTTCGCGTTGCTTATTGGAAAGATTGGTGGGAACGACCACGCGCAGTTGCACGATCAGGCGGCCACGCGAACCGCCACCGCCAATGCGCGGCATGCCGTAATTATTGACGCTCACGGTGTCGCCGTACTGGGCGCCGGCGGGAACCGTCACCTTAACGACCTCGTCGGGCATAATGCCCTCGACCTCGATCTCGCAGCCGAGCGCAGCCTGCGCAATCGAGATATCGCTCACCAGGTACAGGTCGTCACCGTTGCGCTTAAAGCGCTCATGGTCGGCAACGCGCACGTTGACAATCAGGTCACCCGAAGGCTCGCCGCGAAGGCCGGCCTCGCCAAAGCCGCTCACACGCAGCTGGCGACCGGTCGAAACGCCGGCGGGAATATCGATGTCAATCTTTTCGTGCGAAGGCGTGCGGCCCTGGCCGTCGCAGGTCTCGCAGGGATGGTCGATAACCGTGCCCTCGCCATGGCAGTCGGGGCAAGGCGAGGAAGACTGAACCTGGCCCAGGAACGAACGCTGAACCGTCGTGACGTAGCCCGTACCGTGGCAGCGGCCGCACTGCTTTTCCTGCGCGCCCTCTGCCCTACCGGTTCCATTGCAGTCCTCGCAAGGAGCAAGGCGATCATAGCTGATCGTCTTTTTGCAGCCGAGCGCCGCCTCCTCAAGCGTCACCGAAAGCGAGATGGCCATGTCACGTCCGCGACGACGCTCACGACGGCTGCGGGCGCCACCGCCGGCACCGCCGCCAAAGAACGACGAGAACAAGTCGTCCATGCCCATGCCACCAAAGATATCGTTGATATCGACGTAGCCCGAACCACCAGGGCCGTCGGCAGTGCCGTAACGGTCGTAGTTAGCACGCTTCTGCTCATCGGAAAGAACGGAATAGGCCTCGTTGAGCTCCTTGAACTTGGCCTCGGCCTCGGGGTCGTCCGAAACATCCGGATGTACGGTACGGGCCTTCTTTAGAAACGCGCGCTTAATCGTCCGCGCGTCGGCATCCCTGTCGACGCCAAGCACCTCGTAGTAATCCCTATTTTCCGACACGACCGAATCCTTCCGACTTTCATTATTGTCACTGTGCGTCCTATACCCAAGCTGGGGCGGCCGCAAACAGAGGGTTTGATGTTATTGCATTTGGTACGGCGAAAGCATGGCCCGTTGCGAGCAGCTTGCGAACCAAACCGACACGAGCGCGAACATGAAGCCGTTGGCAAAACCGTTGGCAAACTGCATCGCACCGCGCTTCCACCACAGCAGGCTGCGATGAAGCACACCGTCCGAAAGCACCATGAACAGGCCCATGGTAAACGGAATAAAGCACATCACGGCAAAGGCCGAGAACACGCCCGAGATGGCCGAGAGTACCAAAAACGGCGCCACGATGCCCATCAGGTAAAAACCGGTACGAGCTTTGCCTTCCAAGCGCTCGGCCTCAACATGGGCGCGGCCGACCAGGTCGCCGCCCGCGGCACCGTTGGTGCCAGCATGACCCATGCCGCCAATGCGGACCTCGTCGCCATCGTGCGTGCCGGCAGGAAACTCAATCGTCTGCTCGGAGGTTACGCGAGTACGACCGCTGCCGCCGCAATCAGGGCAGGGATCGGCCACGACTTTACCGGAACCGCCGCACTCGGGGCAGACCGACTGGAACGTACTCGCACCAAACAGGAAGGACAGGTCGACGTCGATGTGGCCGCGGCCACCGCAGCTCGGGCAGGTATGGGCATGCTCAGACGAAACGGAGCCCGAGCCGCCGCAATGTCCGCACGTATCGAAACGCGTATAGCGGACGGTCTTGCGGGCACCGCCCTTGGCCTCCTTGGCGTCGAGTTTGATATCGACGACCACGTTGGCACCGTTCTCGGGATTATAGGCAGCCTGCCCACGACGCTGCTGGCTCCAGGCACCGCCAAAAGGAAAGCCGCCCTCAAAAGGAT
Source organism: uncultured Collinsella sp. (assembly GCA_902467875.1). Lineage (GTDB taxonomy): Bacteria > Actinomycetota > Coriobacteriia > Coriobacteriales > Coriobacteriaceae > Collinsella. The sequence goes on from CABQWP010000006.1 coordinate 10,024, forward strand.
TGCCATAACCCGTGCTGCCGGCGTAGCCGCCACCATAGGGCGAAGCCGTAGGAGCACCGGCAAAGGGATTGCCCGAACGCATGGCGTCGTAGCGCGCACGTTTTTGCTCATCCGAAAGCACGGCGTAGGCCTCGGAAACCTCTTTAAACTTTTCCTCGGCATCCGGCTCTTTGTTGACGTCCGGATGGAGTTTGCGGGCCTTTTGCTGAAAGGCCTTTTGAATATCACGCGAGGTGGCGTCCTTGGAGACGCCCAGAATCTCGTAGTAATCTTTTTCGTTCATCGTCGCCATGCGCGGCAACCTCCTGCTCACAGCAGCGTATATATTCCGGTAATTCTACCCGAGCGGCCTAAGCTAGATCCCAAAACAGCTCGAACAGAACATTTCCATCGAGCCAGCCCAGGTGTGTCGGCGCCAGACGAGCTCGAACATGGCCCGCGAGGACGTCTGCCGAAGTGAAGGGTCCCTCATGGACCTCGAGCGTCTCGGGAACCCACGTGGCAAGACCCAATTCGAGCGCGCGATCGCAGGCAGCTGCCAGCTCGCCCGTTGGGATGACGCAAGCCGCACGAACCAACAGGTCGGACGCAATACCACGCGTCATGCGACAAGCGAGCATCAGGTCTTCAGCCGCAGCCTCACGCTGCGACAGATATTCGGCCTCGAACGCCGTCGCGTCATCGTCACGTTGCACCAGACGCACACGGTACGAATCGCCTCGAGAAGACACGCCGGGGAACAAACCTGCAAGACAGTCGAAATCCTCGGCGTCGAGCATGCCCGCGGCAGAGCGACCCAGACCCAGGTAACCCCGTCCGGTCCAGTAGGCAATGTTATGGGCACACTCATGGCCGTCGAGCGCATAGCTTGCCACCTCATAGGGGTGGTAGCCGGCCGCACCCAGGAGCTCGCGTGCCACATCCATGCAGGCGGCCTGAAAATCCTCGTCGGGCTCGACCGACTCGTCGCGGCACGCCATGCGATAAAGGGGAGTCCCCTCCTCAAGCGTGAGCGGGTAGACCGACACATGATGCGGAGCCGCCACCAGCACGCCATCGAGCGTGCGCTTCCAACTCGCTGCGGTCTGCCCGAGAAGTCCGCACATAAGGTCACACGACACATCGAGCCCAGCGTCCTTAACCGTCGTGATGGCAGCGAGCGCCCGATCGGCATCGTGAATGCGGCCGATGGCGGTAAGTTCGGCGTTATCGAGCGTTTGCACGCCCAGAGAGACGCGTGTGACACCAACCTTGGCAAGCGCAGCGGCAAGCTCGGCGGTCAGCGACTCAGGATTAGCCTCGCAGGTAAACTCAACGGGGGCACACCACGCACGAATACGCCGCGCCAGCTCCACCAGGCGCTCCCCCGCCAGCGACGGCGTACCACCACCAACATAGACGGTGCGGATCTGGTCAAGGGCACCAGCCTTGCCAAAAGCATCGAGGCGCGCGAACAACTGCTCAAAATAGGCATCGAGCGCAGCGCTCAGGTCGCACGGAGCAAAACTGCGCGAGTCAAAGTCGCAGTACCGGCACTTTTGGGCGCAAAACGGGACGTGCACATACAGCGCGGTAACGGCCACTATTAGGCCTCCAGCGGATGAGCAGGCACCGACTTGCCAGCGGCAAGGGCGGCCTCGCAGGCCACCACATCGCGCTCGATCTCATCGACCAGCGTCATAAACTCCTCGTAAGTGGAACAGCGCACCACATGGGCACGCCAAGCGGCGGCATGGGGCATGCCTTTTAAGTACCAGCTTGCGTACGTGCGGGCACGCGACATGAGCGGCAGCAGTTCGTACGTCAGCGTCAGGTGCTCACGCAGGGCGTCCAGGCGCTCGACGGAGCTGCGCGGCGGCACCGGTATGCCATCGAGCGCAAGAGCGCGAGCATCACCAAAGACCCACGGGTTCCCGTAGATACCGCGCGCGATAAACACCGCGCTGGCGCCCGAGTTGCGCAGATGCTCCGCGGCATCCTCGGCGGTAAACACGTCGCCCGAACCGATCACGGGAATCTCAACGGCGTCGGCAACCTCATCGACGACCGACCAATCGGCCTGGCCCGTATAGAGCTGCGTGGCGCAGCGGCCATGCACGGCGACTGCGGCAGCCCCTGCGCCCTCAAGCATCTGGGCAAATGTCGCGGCATTGCGGTCCTCGGCATAAAAGCCTTTGCGAATCTTGACGGTCACGGGCACGTGCGCCGCGCCCACCGTGGCCTCGACGATCTTCTCCGCCAGGTCGGGCGTGCGCATGAGCGCCGAGCCCTCGCCCTTGGTAACAACCTTGCGGGCGGGGCATGCCATATTGATATCGATGAGCGACAGGCGATCGCCAACGCGCTCCTCGACGGCAGCGACGGCGCTCGCAAACTGATCGGGCTTGGAGCCAAAGAGTTGCACGCAAATCTGCTGCTCCTCGTCGGCCGGTAGCACCAGGCGCCAGGTCTTGTTGCTGGCATAGGCAAGGCCCGCCACGCTCACCATCTCGCTGTAGGCAAGGTTGGCACCGCGACGGCGGCACATGATGCGGTAGGCAGGGTCGGTCACGCCCGCCATGGGAGCCATAAGGAACGGCTGCTCGGCATAGGCGCCCAGCAGCCGCTTGCTGTATTCAGAAAGCGCCATAGACCTACTCGTCCACCTTGAGGATCGCCATAAAGGCCTCCTGCGGGACCTCGACCGATCCGATGGCCTTCATGCGCTTCTTGCCCTCTTTCTGCTTCTCGAGCAGCTTGCGCTTACGCGAGATATCGCCGCCGTAGCACTTAGCAAGCACGTCCTTGCGACGCGCCTTGACGGTGGAGCGGGCAATGATCTTATTGCCGATAGCACCCTGGATGGGCACCTCGAACAGCTGACGCGGGATGATCTCCTTAAGCTTGTCGCACAGGCCACGGGCCAGACCATAGGCCTTGTCCTTGTGGACGATAAACGACAGCGCGTCCACCTCGTCGCCCGAAAGCAAGATATCGAGCTTAACGAGCTCGGAGGGACGGTACTCGTTGAACTCGTAGTCGAGCGAGGCATAGCCCTTGGTACGACTCTTGAGCTGGTCAAAGAAGTCCAGGATGAGCTCGGCGAGCGGCATGTCAAAGCGCATCTCGACCGATTTGCTCGTGAGATGGATCATGTCGGTTGTAATGCCACGGTGCTCGATAGCGAGCTGCATGACGGCACCCGTATACTCGGGCGGGCAGATGATCTTAGCCTTGAGGTAGGGTTCCTCGATACGCTCGATGCGCGTGGCCTCGGGAAGATCCTGCGGGCTACGGACATCAATCATCTCGCCGTCGGTCTTGTAGACGTGATAGTCGACCGAGGGACTCGTGGCAATGAGGTCCAGGTTGAACTCGCGCTCCAGGCGTTCCTTGACGACTTCCATGTGCAGCAGGCCCAGGAAGCCCACGCGGAAGCCAAAGCCGAGCGCCACCGAGGTCTCGGGCTCCCACACCAACGACGGGTCGTTGACGTGCAGCTTATCGAGCGCGTCACGCAGGTTCTCGTAGTCCTTGTTATCGATCGGGAACAGGCCCGTATAGACCATGGGCTTAGCCTCGCGGTAGCCGGGAAGCGGCTCGGGGCAGGGATTCGACGCCCACGTGAGGGTATCGCCCACGCGAACGGCCTCGGGGTCCTTCAGGCCCGTGACCACGTAGCCGACCTCGCCAACCGTCAGCGCGTCAACCGGGGTCTCGGCAGGACGCTTGACACCCACGCCGTCGACCAAAAAGTCGCCCTCTGCCTGCATCATGCGCAGGGTATCGCCCTTTTTGATGGAGCCGTCAAAAACGCGCACCGTGGCCACCACACCGCGATACTCGTCAAAGTACGAATCCAGAATGAGCGCTTTGAGCGGAGCGTTTGCATCGCCCTTAGGCGGCGAAATCAAAAAGACAATGGACTCCAGCAGATCGTGGATGCCCTCGCCGGTCTTGCCCGAGACACACACGGCATCATCGGCAGGAATCGCCAGGTCATCCTCGATCTCGGTCTTAACCTCATCGGGATGGGCCGAGGGCAGGTCGATCTTGTTGATGGCCGGCACAATGTCCAGATTGGCGTTCATGGCGAGCGTCGCGTTGGAGACGGTCTGCGCCTCGACGCCCTGCGTGGCGTCGACAACGAGCACCGCGCCCTCACAGGCTGCCAGCGAGCGCGAGACCTCATAGGTAAAGTCCACGTGGCCCGGCGTATCGATCAGATTGAACTGATACGTCTCGCCATCGTCGGCGTCATAGGACACGCGAACGGCATTGGACTTGATCGTAATGCCGCGCTCGCGCTCGATATCCATGGTGTCGAGCAGCTGCGACTCCATGTCGCGCTCGTCGACGGTATGGGTGAGCTCGAGGATGCGGTCACTAATCGTGGACTTGCCATGGTCGATGTGCGCAACAATCGAGAAGTTGCGGATGTGGGAAATGTCAATTGAAGTATTCATGCGGACTATCTTACCCGAGCGGTACAAAAAATGGAGCCTGTTCCATAAAACAGGCTCCATTTATGCGCGTAATCTGTGTGGTGTGAAATTTACAACTTAGGCGTTGATGCTGTTCACGAGCTTGGCAAGACCGGACTTGCGGTTGGAAGCCTGGTTCTTGTGGATAACATGCTTGGCGGCAGCCATGTCGAGACGCTTGGTGACGGTCTTGAGGGCAGCCTGGGCCTTCTCGGCGTCGCCCTCGGCGACGGCGGACTGGACGTGCTTGGTCAGCGTCTTGAGCTCGGACTTGACAGCCTTGTTACGCATGCGAGCTGCCTCATTGGTGCGGATACGCTTCTTCTGAGACTTGATGTTTGCCACTTCTGGAGTTCCTTTCGAGTTCCTTGCAAAAAATGTATGACACCTCTGAGACACGGTGAGGTCATGCAAGCGCCTACTATAGCACGCTCCCCCTCAAAGGGATAGAACGAATTTGTCAAATAGGCAGGTATCATCACGATTTTCTCAAGATGTTCGTAATCCAGAGCAAAAGCGCGGTCTGAGAATCGGCCGAACCCTTCAGTGCGAGCTCCACATCGACCGCGCCCTCGAGCGCGGCAACGAGCTCTGCCATCGAAAAGCGACGTGCCCAGGTCAGGTGATTCTTGACCTGCCAGGACTGGAGCTTAAGTGTTGCGGCCAGCTCACGACCCTGTCCGCGCGCATCGAGCGCCTTGGCAACGATAAGCTCGCGGATGCGGCCGCACAGCAATGTGTAAGTCCACACGTAGCTCTTGGCGGGCAGTAGATTGAAGAGCTCGAGCGAGCGTCGCATGTCACGGGCCGAGACCGCATTGAGAAAGTCCCAGGGTTGAACCTCGGCCGTACGTACAATCCAGTGCTCAACGTCGGCAAGCTCAATCTGGGGCACCTCGACCATCTGGGCAAGCTTAGCCAAGTCGTTATCGAGCATGCGAGTGTTTTCACCCGAACGCGAGACGAGTTCCTCGGCGGCCGCCGTCGTGATCGACTTGCCGTGCTGCGTCGCCATCTGCTGCACGCGGCGCGGTAGCTCCCAGCGCTTGGTGCCGAAGCAATCGATCACAGCCTTCTTGTCGATCTTGGCGATCGCCTTATACAGGCGCGTGTTCTTGGCAAGCGAGTCGGCGATGACGAGACAGACCGTCGTGGGGCTGGGACTCGCCAGATAGTCGACAAGCGGCTCCGAGACCGCCTTAGCGAGCTTTGAGCAGCCATCAAGGATTACCAAGCGAAACTCGCTGCTCATCGGAAAGGTGTTAAGCGATCCGATAATGGACTCGATATCGGGGTCCTTGGTCATGTCGCGCTCGTCGAGGTTGAACTCGACCATTCCCGACTTTTCCAGACGCGCCTTCATACGCGAGACGGCGTGATCGCGCTTGACGCCGTCGGTACCGACGATCAGATATGCCGGCAGCAGACCGGTTTCGGACATTACGCTCCCCTCCCGCAGGCCTTCGTATTCGTTCCGTGCCATTCTAGCCCAGGGGCCCACCACACGCCATCGACGTCGTCACGGTCGCTGGCATCGCATCGCAAAGCCCTTTGCGGTCGGGCTGATGGTGATATCACCGTGTTCGATGGTGCATGCGAACGCACCGCCCGCTTCCTGAACGGCATCGATGCAGGCATCCGACGGATGACCGTATCGATTCCCCTTGCCGGCGCTCGCGAGGGAAAGCTCGGGTCTCAGGACATCCAGCAACTCACCATCGACTGAAACCTTGGAGCCGTGATGCCCAAGTTTAAGGACATCGATATCCCCCACCTCCTGCACGAATTCCCGTTCTTGGTCGAGCTCGGCATCACCAGTGAGGAGCATACGCAGGCTCTTGCCTTCCTGAACATAAGAGAGTAGCAGGACAAGCGAGTCCTCATTTCCCTCGCCATCTACGGACTCGAACGGCCACATCACGCGGGCACAAAATGAGCCGATGTCGACCGTATCCCCACGGCGCACCTGCCGATACTCAACGCCAGGTCGATTCAATACCTCGGCAGGAGCATCCTCCAACGCATCCGCCGCCACGGCAATCGTTCCGACCGAAAACTGTTCGAGCACGGCAGGTAGACCACCCCAGTGATCCTCATCCCAATGCGTCACAAAGACGGCATCGATATGGTGCACGTTATTGCGAACCAACGCCGCTACCACGCGCTCATCGAGCCCGCAGTCGACGAGTGCTAATGCGTCGCCCTGGCGGATAAGAATCGCATCCGCCTGGCCCACATCGAGCACCGTCACCGAAGGCGGAGCGAATCGATCCCAGTAGACGTACGGAATCGCAGCCAAGAGCACCAGACATGAAAGCCCCACCGCCATAGGACGTGCACGGGGACGCGGCCACCAGACCAACAGAACCGCCAGCAAACACGGCACTAGGTAAATCCACATGCTATCGGGCGGCACACTCACAGATGCACCAGGCACGGCGGCAAACAGCTGCTCGAAGAACAGTGCGCAACGGGCGGCAACCATGGGCACAACGAGCGCCCAAATCCGCAACGGTTCCACGAGCGAAAAGGGAACCAGCACGATCGACACAGCGAGCAGTACGCTCACCACCGGACCGATGACTGCATTTGCCAGCGGAGCAATGAGCGAGAACGTACCGAAGGCAGGAATGGTAATGGGAAGTGTTGCCAGTTGCGAGCACAGCGTGACGGAAAGCATGCTGGCAACGCCCGATGGCACACCCAGCTCACCCAAAGCGTAGGTCGCATAGGGGCAAAAGCACAGAATGGCTAAGACGCTGGCACACGAGAGCTGAAAGCCCATCTCGAACAGCACCGTCGGCCGCAGTAGCACAAAGATGGACATGGTTACGAAGAGTGCCGATGCGCCGTGCCGGCGACGCCCCGCGCCGTTTACGACAAGCGTCGCGAACACCATGCAGCACGCGCGCACGGCCGAGGGAGACGCGCCCGTAAAGGCAGTGTAGCCCACAAGCGCCATCGCCAATATCGCCCGCTGAACACCGCGTGAGCAGCGAGTCTTTTGCAATACACCCTCGATTACAAATCCCACGATAGCCAAATGGCTGCCGGAGACGGCGATAAGATGCGCCGTTCCCGTTACCGAAAACCAGTCGCCCGCCGGCTGGGCGCGCAGTTCGGCCGAACGACCGCAGACGACACCGGCTATGAGTGCACGCGCCGGGTCGGTCGCAGGCGCGATGGACGCAAGCAGCCCATTTCGCAGCCGAAGCAGCGGTCCCGGAGAGCCCTCATCGGCCGACACAATCCGAACGGCTTGAACCTTGCGCACCTCGCCTCGGAGCACGCGCGATCGTCCATACGCATCGTTCTCAAAACGTGAAACGCGACCGATAACACGCACGTACGCCCCGACCTTGAGCTCGCGGTCGCACGATAGGCGAACCGTTGCCAAGTTCTTACCGTCCGCGCGTGCCTCGCAGGTATAGGAATACACGTCGTCGTTTATGGATGGATCGCCCTGCACGATAAACTCGAGGCCGCTTGCCGCTCGACCGTCGAGCGCCTTCGAGGCGCTGAGCGCACCCACAGCCCACCACGCCGAGACGACCGCTCCCGCCACGAGACCGACGGACGCGGCATACAACCACCGCTTCAAAGGGGCAAGCCGCGCACAAGATTGAGCCAGCACAACGAATACCGCCGCCGCAACGGGAATGGCCCATAGCAGCCCGACCGCCGGCGCCTGCTCCCTCAGCAGCGCATCAGCGGCCACGTTGAGCACCGAGGCGCAGCTCATGCACATGCCGGCACACAGGGCCATCGTCCTCGGCATCAGGGGCCGCGGAGGCATCACATGCTCGCGCTCGGTCGCACTCATACGCAGATGCAATCTTTGATTTTGGCAAGCTTCTTCTCGCCGATTCCCGACACACGCATCAGATCGTCAACCGAGGCAAAAGCACCGTTCTTTGTACGCTCATCGATAATCGACTTTGCCATGGAGGGACCGATGCCCGAGAGCGTCTGCAGCTCTGCCGCGCTTGCCGTATTGATGTTGACTAGGCCCGTTGCGCCACTCACGCCCAATGATGCGGAAGCCCCACCATCAACACCGGCTTCCGCAATGGACGCCTGCTGCTCCCCCACCGTTGGAACGTGAATCTTCTGCCCATCGACGACCTTGGATGCCCGATTGAGCCCCGTAACGTCTGCCTCGGGCGCCAGCCCGCCGGCGGCATCTATCGCCTGAGCCACCCGCGCGCCGTCCTTGACGCGATATACACCGGGCGACACAACAGCGCCATCAACATCGACATAGACTTCTGCCGCGGCAGACGCCTTAGACGAAGAGCCTTCGGATGTCTTTCCGCTCGAGGCATCGCCGGATCCCGGCTCCACCAACGAGTCTGAACCGTCAGTGCGCTCAAACGACACGCCGCCGGCACCGCCGCCAAGGTTCGCCATCGCCAAGCCGCTCGCCATCGCAATGACGACCAGTATCGCCACGAACACCGCCTTATGACCGAACAGCTTGTCCGCCAAGCGGTCCATCTTTTTGACCCGTTCGTGTTGTTCGCGCTGCGCCATAGCAAAACCTCCCAACACCATCGTGTCAGGAAAGGAACTCCGCAACAGCTACGCTCCAAAACCGGTTTTAGCGGTCAAACCAAAAACCGACCAAAACCTTGCACAAATCTGTCCATTTATTCAGGCACACGTCAGCAAATGAACACTTAGCCGCAAAATGCCCAGATAGCAAAAGACCGACGATGCAGGCGCATCGTCGGTCTATGCACAAATTTACTCGTGATCTTGGTAAATCTCACGCGGAGCAAGCTCCGAATGTTTGCATTTTAAGGTCTTGGGGGCCTTATACGTGTTGCTCTCGAAGTCGATGTACTCGGTCTGCTTGAGCAGGCGCTCGATCATCTCCTCGTGATCGAACAACTCCCAGGCCTCATGCACGGCATCGAGTTTAGCGTGCGTCTCGGGACGGCGCGGCATAAAGAGCGTGCAGCAGTCGGGAGCGGCCTCAGTCGAGATATCGAACGTACCGATCTCCTCGGCGCGCGCGATGATCTCCTGCTTGTCCGAACCGATGAGAGGGCGGAACACGGGGATCTTCACGGCCTCGTTGACGGCCATGATGTTCTCAAGCGTTTGGGAGGCAACCTGCCCAAGCGATTCGCCTGTAACGATGGCCTTGGCGCCCTCGATGTGTGCAATGCGCTCGGCAACCGAATACATAATGCGGCGATACATGATCACGCGCAGATTGCTGGGACAGGTGACCGAAATCTCACGCTGGCAGTCGCCAAACGGCACCACGTACAGGCGGCCGATCTGGACACCCGGCTCAAGCGCACGGATGATGTCCTGCACCAAATACTCGCTCGTATCGGGCGTCTGCGGACGACCAGAGAAATGTACCGGCACGCACACCGCGCCGCGACGCGCGAGCATCCAGGTCGCCACCGGAGAATCGATACCCGACGACAGCAGCGTCACGACCTTGCCGGCAGAACCCACCGGCAGACCGCCCACGCCGCGCTCGGAGCGCGCGTACACATAAACGCTACCCTGGACCACCAGTACGTGCACCATCGCATCGGGGTCGTGCATTTGAACCTTTTTATCGGGGAAGGCCTCGCACAACACCTCGCCCACCTGACGATTGATATCAATCGAGGTGAGCTCATAGTCGGTATTGGAGCGCTTGGCGTGCACCTTAAACGAATCGAAGGAACCAAACTCGCGCAGCGCCTTCACGGCGGCGGCACAGTACTCCTGAGGGTCGCGATTGGTGTGATACGCCAAAGACACACGAGCAACACCGGGAACGGTGCGAATGACACGCGCCGCCTCGTCGGCCTGATGCTCGTTAAAGGTCACGAGGATATAACCGGAAATTCGAGACACGGCATTCACGGAAAAGGCGGCCAAGGCCGCCTTGATGTTATCCATGAGGATATGCTCAAAATGTGCGCGGTTCTTACCCTTCAGTCCAACCTCGTGATAGTGGACCAGGCAGACGCGAGCCGCCATTTAGGCTTCAGCAACCTTGTGGCCGAGCGCCTTCTCGTAACGGGCCTCGTCGTAAGAGATGTCGCCGTCGACAATCTCGTCCATAGCCATCGAGATGGTGTCGGCACCGGAAAGCCCGATGGTGATGTCATCGACATCCTGGACGGCAAGCACGCGGTTGTGCTGGCCACGCAGCATGCTATTGATGTCGCAGGCGCGCTTGGAGGCAAGCGAAGCGAGCAGGAAGCGGTTGTGATCGGTCTTCTCCAGAAGATCGTCAATGCAAGGCTTTACAACGGACACGGACCTCAGATCCTTTCATGCATATCGAGAACGCGAACGAGCTCATCGGTCGCGCGGTCGAGATCGTCATTTACCACGACTTCGTCGTAGCGGTCGGCAAGGGCAAGCTCATCGGCGGCGTTTGCCATACGCAGCTCAATCGTCTCGGGCGTCTCGGTACCGCGACCGACCAGGCGCTCGCGGAGTACCTCAAGCGAAGGCGGCTTGATAAAGATCAACACGGCCTCGGGGAAACGCTCCTTCACCTGCAGGGCGCCCTGGACATCGATCTCCAAAATCAGAGATGCGCCAGAGGCGAGCTTGGATGTGACCTCGCTCACCAACGTGCCGTAGCAGTTACCGTGGACCTCGGCCCACTCAACAAACTCACCGTTTGCCACGCGGCGGTCGAACTCCTCGCGCGTCAGAAAAAAGTAGTTGACGCCGTCGACCTCACCTTTGCGTGGTGCTCGCGTGGTAGCCGAAACCGTCAGGCCCAGGTTCGAGCGGCGCTCGCGCACACGAGTGACGAGCGTACCCTTCCCTGCGCCTGACGGTCCAGAAATCACAAAGAGCTTGGAATCCTGAGCGCTCACTTATTTGGTCAGCTGCTCGAGGAGCTGCTCGCGCTGACGGACGCCGAGGCCCTGGACGCGACGGGTAGCGGAGATACCAAGCTCCTCCATGATCTTGGCGGCCTTGGCCTTGCCATAACCAGGAAGAGACTCGATGAGGGTGGAAACCTTCATGCGGGAAGCGATGGGGTCATCGGAGTTGAGCACGGACTCGAGGGGCTTCTCGCCCTTCTTGATCTGCTCGCGAAGCTCGGCGCGAGCGTGACGTGCGGCAGCAGCCTTCTCAAGAGCCTGCTTGCGCTGCTCATCGGTAAGCTGAGGGAGTGCCATTCGTACCTCCAAATAGTTGGGTTATATCTGATTCAATAATTGGCATTTTAGCACGTAGAACGTACAAAATACCCAATCGCGGCTCCATAGGTTAGACGATACCCGCAAAAAGTGCAATATACTGCGCCCAAAGTTAAGCCCCTGACCTGCGATTCCACACAAAGGATGGGAAAGTTTACGCAGGCACAGGGGCTATTTTGTGCTAATGAGACCCAAAAGTGGTGACTTAGGGGAATCTTTTACGCGATGTTTTCGACCAGCTCGGCGACAATGGCGTCAAAGGCGGCAACCGGATCGTCGGCGCCGGTGATGGGACGGCCCACCACAATGTGGCTTGCGCCACGCTCGATAGCCTGGGAAGGCGTCGCCACGCGGGACTGGTCGCCTAAGGCGGCACCCACCGGACGCACACCCGGAGTCACGATCAGGGCATCAGGACCCAGCAGCTCACGCATGTCGTGAGCCTCCATCGGCGAGCACACGATGCCATCGATGCCGTTGGCCTGAGCGAGCTTTGCCAGGCGGGCGGCCTCCTCGGCCACCGGCGACTCGACGCCAATCTCGCTCAAGGCATCCTGATTCATGCTCGTGAGCACGGTGATGGCGACGAGCTTGGCGCGGTCCTCGCGCGCCTCCTCGGCACCCTCGCGGCAGGCAGCGAGCATGGCGCCCGAACCCAAGCCGTGAACCGAGAGCAGGTCGGCACCGGCAAGCGAGGCCGAACGGGCGGCACCGCGAACCTGATGCGGAATATCATGGAACTTAAGGTCAAGGAAGACCTTAAAGCCCAGGTCCTTAAAGGTCTTGACGATCTCGGGGCCCTCAGCGTAATAGAGCGTCATACCAACCTTAAGCCAGGCGGCATGGCCCGAAAGCTCGTGGGCAAGCTCGAGCGCACGCTCGCGGTCGCAGTCGAGAGCGACGATTACGCGGTCGCGGGCATCGGTCTCTAGCATTCGAAAGCACCTACCAGTTCGTTGATGTCCTTCACGCCTTGGGACTCAGCCCAGGCCTCGAGCTCGTGCGCGATCTTGAGCGAAGCGCACGGATCGACGAAGTTGGCCATGCCGACCGACACGCAGGTGGCGCCGGCCAGGATAAACTCGGCCGCATCCTCGCCGGTCATGACACCGCCGACGCCGTTGATGGGGATATCGACGGCCTGGGCAACCTCCCAGACCATGCGCACGGCGATGTGGTGGCACAGCGGGCCCGAAAGGCCGCCCTTGGGCTTGGCCACGCGGGACTTGCGGGTATGGACGTCGATGGCCATGCCCTGAATGGAGTTGATGACCGAAAGGCCGTCGGCGCCGGCAGCCTCGAGGGCCTTGGCAATCTCGGCGACGTTGACCGGCGCCATCTTCACGAACAGCGGCTTATCGGTCACCTTGCGGCAGGCAGCCATAACGGATGAGGCGCCCTCGGGCGTAGAGCCCATGGCGGCACCGCCGGCGGCGATATTAGGGCAGCTCACGTTGATCTCGTAGCCGGCAGCCCAGGGGCACAGCTCGACATACATCTCGAGCGCGCGGACAAACTCGTCAACGGAGTGGCCGGCAACCTGACAGATGACCTGGCAGCCGTCCTTGGACAGCTGTTCGAGCCACGGACCGGACTCGCGGGCAAAGGCAGCCACGCCGGGGTTCTGAAGGCCCACGGAGTTGATCATACCGCCGGGAATCTCAGCCATGCGGGGCGCGGGATTGCCGGGCCAGGGCTCGGCAGCGCAACCCTTGGTGGTGATGGCGCCCAGCTGGGAAACATCAAAGAAGTTCTGGAACTGCCAACCGTAGCCAAAGGTACCGGCTGCGGTGTTGATGGGGTTCTGCATCTTGACGCCGCCGAAATCGACGGCCATGTTCACGGTACCCACTAGAAGACCACCACCTTGGAAGCATCGAACACGGGGCCGCACATGCAAGCACCCTTCATACCGTCGACCGTCTCGACATTGCAGGTGTTGCAGGCGCCAAAGCCACAGCTCATCATGCGCTCAAGCGACACCTCGCAGTACGCACCGGCCTCGGCGGCAGCGGCGGCGACTTTCTTCATCATGACAGCGGGGCCGCAGCTGGCCACATAGTCGTAGCCGCCCTCGCCGAGCAGCTCGGCTGCCGGGTCGGTGCAAAAACCGTGCGTGCCCAGCGTGCCATCATCGGTGCAAACGTTGACCGTGGCGCCCAGCGCGCGGAACTCATCGACACCCACGGCCTTGGACGCGGTGCCAAAGCCCAGGCACACGTCGACGGCCACACCCTGCTCGGAAAGCTTGTCGGCAAGGCACAGCACGGGCGGAACACCGATGCCACCGGCGACGAGCAGGGCCTTCCTGGTGCCCTCGGGTACCATCCAGCCACGGCCACCGGGGCCCAGCAGGTTAGAGGTGGAGCCAGAGCCCATCTGGGACAAACGACGGGTATCGTCGCCCACGACGGCGTACCACAGCTCGACGGTGCCGGCCTCGGCGTCGGCGCGGTAGTAGCTCAGGGGCACGCGAAGCAGCGAGGACGCATCGCCGGGTACGGCGATGTTCACAAACTGACCGGGCTTGAGCGCACTTGCAAGCTTGGGGGCCGAGATGACGAGCGAGAAGATGCCGTCGGCAATCTCCCGGTTCGAGACGACCTCGAAGTCGTGCATGCGTGCAGTGGAAGGTGTGGGCATAGACGCTCCAATCCCCCATGCGGTTGCATGGTCCAAACTAATAGAAAGCGCGGCACCGCAAGGGCGCCGCGCACAAAAGCGATAAGGCTATGCTAGCAGATGCAGCCGTCGGCAAGCGTCTGCTTACCGCCGACAAACACATCGGTGGCACGACCGGTGAGCGTGCGGCCGGCAAAACCGGAGTTCTCGGCGCGCGACTCGTAACCGTCCTCGCCAACCGTCCAGGTTGCGGAGGGGTCGAACACGGTCAGGTCGGCAACGGAGCCCGCCTTGACCTGAACCTGGTCGAGACCCAGGATCTCACGCGGCTTGATGGCCATGAGCTCGACCATGCGGCCCATGCTCATCTTGCCCGTGTTGACCAGCTCGGTGAGTACGAGCGACAGCGAGGTCTCGAGGCCGATCATACCAAAGGGCGCAAGCTCGAACTCACGGGCCTTCTCCCACGGGGTGTGAGGAGCGTGATCGGTGACGATGACGTCGACGGTGCCGTCGATGACGCCCTGACGGATGGCCTCGGCATCCTCCTCGGTACGCAGCGGCGGGTTGACCTTGAGCGAGGTGTTGTAGGTCTCGTCCAGGTCGTTCTCGGTCAGGAACATGTGGTGCGGGGTGGCCTCGCAGGTAACCTGAACGCCAGCGGCCTTACCGGCACGCACGATCTCCAGGCCATGGGCGGTGGAGATGTGCTGGATGTGCAGCTTGGCACCAGTCAGCTTGGCGATCTCGATGTCGCGGGCGATCTGGAGCTCCTCGCCGGCAGCCGGCCAACCCTCGAGAGCCAGACGGGTCGAGACCTTGCCCTCGTTGATCTGGCCGTGGCCGACCAGGTCCTCGTCCTGGCAGTGGCTCATAAAGACCTTGCCGAACATCTTGCCGTAGTCCATGCAGCGACGGAGCATGCCAGCGCCCTGCACGCCGCGACCGTCGTCGGTGAAGGCGACGGCGCCGTGGGCGACCATATCGCCCATCTCGGACATGGCCTCGCCCTTAAGACCGCGGGTCATGGCGCCCGACGGATAGACGCGGCAGTGGCCGACCTCGGCAGCGCGGGACTTGACGAACTCCACGACAGTGCCGTTATCGGTGACGGGATCGGTGTTGGGCATGGCGCACACGCCGGTAAAGCCGCCCTTGGCAGCTGCGCGGGTGCCGCTCTCGATGTCCTCTTTGACCTCGTAGCCGGGCTCGCGAAGGTGAACGTGCATGTCCACCAGGCCGGGGACGAGGTACTTGCCGGAAAGGTCGCGGACCTCGGCCCCCTCGACGGCGAGATTCTCGCCGACCTCGGCGATCTTGTCGCCGTCAATCAGGACGTCAACGACACCGTCAAGCTCGACGGACGGGTCGACGACGTGGGCATTCTTAAGAAGCAAGGCCATTATCGGCACCTCCAAGCAGCAGATACAGGATAGCCATACGCACGCAGATACCGGCGTAGACCTGCTCCAGGATGACGGAGCGTTGCGGGTGGTCGGCCATATAGGAGTCGAACTCGACGCCGCGGTTGATGGGGCCCGGGTGGCAGATGATCGCGTCGGGCTTCATGAGCTTCTCGCGGTCCTTGGTCAGGCCGAAGAGCTTGTGGTACTCGCGAATGGTCGGGAACGGGGCACCCTCGAGGCGCTCCTGTTGCACGCGCAGCATGTAGACGACGTCCAGCTCGGGCAGGACGGAATCGAGGTCGCTCGTCACGTGGTCGCAGCCCAGGACCTCGGGCGCCGGCGGCAGCAGCGTGCCGGGGGCGACGGCGTAGGTCTCGCAGCCCATGATCTTAAGGGCGGGGATCAGCGAGCCGCAGACGCGGGAGTGCGCGATATCGCCGACGACAGCGACCTTCAGACCGTGGAAGTCACCCTTGTGCTCCCAGATGGTGTACAGGTCGAGCAGGGCCTGCGTGGGATGGTTGTGCTTGCCGTCACCGGCGCAGATGACGCTCGCGGGCGAGTTCTGCGTGACGATGTAGGGAGCGCCGGCGTGCTTATCACGCACGACGATACAGTCGATCTTATAGGCGTTGAGGGTCTCGACGGTGTCGACAAGGCTCTCGCCCTTGACCGTGGAGGTCGAGGAGCCGCCAAAGTTAAGGCTGTCGGCCGAAAGACGCTTCTCGGCGAGCTCGAAGGAGCTGCGGGTGCGCGTCGAGGGCTCGTTGAACATGTTGACGATGGTCTTGCCCTTGAGCGTGGGGACCTTCTTGATAGCACGCTCGTTGACCTCGGAGAACGCCTTGGCGGTCTCGAGGATGAGCTTGATGTCCTCTTCGGAGTACTCGGTAATGTCGATCAGGTGCTTATGGTTGAACGCCACGGTACTACTCACCTCCCAGCGGCGCGGAGCCCACGTGGGAACCCGGCGCGACGTCGTTAATCTCGACGGCGGTGTGGCCGTCAACTTCCTTCATATATAGGTGTACGTTCTCCTCATGCGACGAGGGAACGTTCTTGCCGACAAAGTCCGGCGAGATGGGGAGCTCACGGTGGCCGCGGTCAACGAGGACAGCCAGCTCAATGCGGCTCGGACGGCCCAAGTCCATGACGGCGTCGAGAGCGGCGCGGATGGTACGGCCCGTATACAGGATGTCGTCCACCAGCACGACGCGCTTGCCGTCGACACTGAAGGGAATGTTGGTAGCGTGGATCGCGGGAGCGAAATTGGTCGCATAGTCATCGCGGTAGAAGCTGATGTCCAGGCTGCCGAGCGGAACATCGACGCCCTCGATCTCCTTGATCTCCTCAGCGAGCTTCTTTGCCAGAAGGTCGCCGCGCGTGACGATGCCGACCAGAGCGAGATCTTCACAGCCCTCGTTGCGCTCGAGAATCTCGTGCGCGATGCGGGTCATCGCTCGATTGACGGCGGTCTCGTCCATGATGACCGCCTTGGGGGAAGTCGTGCCCATCGATCTCCTTCCTCACATGTCTTGACTGCTGACACAGTCAAAAAAATAGATGCCCGACCGCTCAAAGCGGACCAGACACCCACAGGAAGGGCTGCTCTTTGGCAGCAATGTAATTCCATGTGGGTATCTCGTACCCCTTTAATGGTCACTGGATAGTGTAGCCAACCTCGAGCTTAATTGCGAGCATAAATACAGAGCAATCCGTAAACGGAGCCCAACACTCCATAAACCTATATATATTTGTGGGACGAGCTTGAAAACCTTGGTTCGAGCTGGCATAATCCCCCCTGCTGCACGTAAATCGGATCTACGTCCAGGGCCGTAGCGTGGGCACTATCGCCAAAAGAGGAATATCTCTGTGTAGATTGCGCACAGGGAGTTGCTTCTGTGCTATAGTTCAGGCTTGTTTGTTAACGCGACATGTTCGTTTGTCGCCCAAGGAGGGTCAGTTATGTCCAAAGTTTGCGAAGTTTGCGGTAAGCACCCCGTTGCCGGTCGCTCCATCAGCCACTCTCACCGCGTCACCAACCGTAAGTTCCGCCCCAACATCCAGCGCGTCTACGTCGTCGTCGATGGTCACCGTCGCAAGATGAACGTTTGCTCCACCTGCCTCAAGTCTGGCAAGGTTGCGCGCTCCTAAATAAGGTCTTACCAACAAGTACCTCGGACTCTCCGGGTCAAAGACCTCGCGTTCATATAGAACTTACCAAAGGCGTCCTCCCCTACGGAGGGCGCCTTTTTGCACTCATTGGGGACAGACTTATATGAGGGTTTGCAGATGTCAAAGGGATCATAGCGCAGCTGGTATGCCTTGTAACTAACGGTACGCCTCGAGCGAGTCGGACGCACCTTACACGGGATTGAAATGGATGTAATCGAGTAGCTGCACCGCCTGTGTGTCCGACTCAACCGCGACCCGCGAATAGCGATTATCAAACAGATGTCCCGTTTTCCCATTGAAATACTCATGAGAGTCTGTCCCCAATGAGCGGGGCGATGCATTGGGCATAGTTTTAGTTGAAACGGTTCATTTGATTGAAGCGTTTTAGTTTGTCTTTTACGGGAATCTGACCGTTCACCGAATAATTTCTTGCTATCATGCAAGGCGTAGGGTAAATCTCCGATCGCAAGGAGACACAAATGGTGAAAAAGTCACCGGAAAACACTACTCCCGCAATTGTGGACAACGTAGAGGCGCTTGAGGCTAAGCTCGCTCAGATGCGAGAGGCCCAGGCGCTTTTTGCTACGTACACGCAGGAGCAGGTCGACAAGATCTTCTATGAGGCCGCCATGGCCGCCAACAAGGCTCGTATCCCGTTGGCGAAGATGGCCATCGAGGAGACCGGCCGCGGCGTTCTTGAGGACAAGGTCATCAAGAACCACTACGCCGCAGAGTACATCTACAACGCTTACAAGAACACCAAGACCTGTGGTGTCCTGGAGCGCGACGAGGCTTACGGCATCACCAAGATCGCCGAGCCCATCGGCATCGTGGGCGCCGTCATCCCGACGACCAACCCCACCTCCACCGCGATCTTCAAGACGCTGATCTGCCTGAAGACCCGCAACGCCATCATCATCTCCCCGCACCCGGCTGCCGCCAAGTGCACCATCGCCGCCGCCAAGCTCGTGCTTGACGCCGCCGTCAAGGCCGGCGCCCCCGAGGGCATCATCGGCTGGGTCGATGTCCCCTCCATCGAGCTGACCAACATGGTCATGCGCGACGTCGACATCATCCTCGCCACCGGTGGCCCGGGCATGGTCAAGGCCGCCTACTCCTCGGGCAAGCCCGCCCTGGGCGTTGGCGCCGGTAACACCCCGGTCGTCATCGACGACACCGCCGACGTTCTGCTCGCAGTCAACTCCATCATCCACTCCAAGACCTTCGACAACGGCATGATCTGCGCTTCCGAGCAGTCCGTGACCGTCATCGACACCATCTACGACCAGGTCAAGGCCGAGTTCCAGAAGCGCGGCTGCTACTTCGTCAAGCAGGGTGCCGAGATGGAGGCCCTGCGTGCCGCCATGTTCAAGAACGGCGCCCTCGATCACCGCATCCCCGGCATGGCTGCCGCCAAGATCGCCGAGCTCGCCGGCATCGAGGTTCCCGCCAAGACCAAGATCCTGATCGCCGAGGTCACCTCCACCGACCCCGCCAAGGAGGAGTTCTCCCACGAGAAGCTCTCCCCAGTCCTGGCCATGTACCACGCCAAGGACTTCCAGGAGGCCGTCGACAAGGCCGAGCACCTGGTGCTCGCCGGTGGCCCGGGCCACACCGCCTCTCTGTACGTGCACCCCGCCCAGGCCGAAAAGATCAGCCTGTTCGAGCACGTCATGAAGGCCTGCCGCATCGTCATCAACACCCCGTCCTCGCACGGTGGCATCGGTGACCTGTACAACTTTGGCATGAAGCCGTCTCTGACCCTGGGCTGCGGCTCCTGGGGCGGCAACTCCGTCTCCGAGAACGTTGGGGTGAAGCACTTGATCAACGTTAAGACTGTGGCCGAGCGCCGTGAGAACATGCTGTGGTTCCGCGCTCCCGAGAAGGTCTACTTCAAGAAGGGTTCCACGCCCGTCGCCCTCGACGAGCTGGGCAACGTCATGGGCAAGAAGCGCGCCTTCATCGTTACCGACCAGTTCCTCTTCAAGAATGGCAACACCCGCGCCATCGAGGCCAAGCTCGACGAGATGGGCATCGCCCACGACTGCTTCTACGACGTCGAGCCCGATCCGTCGCTGCAGTGCGCACGTCGCGGCGCCAAGCAGATGGCTCTCTTTGAGCCGGACGTCATCATCGCCGTCGGCGGTGGCTCCGCTATGGACGCCGGCAAGATCATGTGGATGATGTACGAGCACCCCGAGTGCAAGTTTGAGGACATGGCCATGGACTTCATGGACATCCGCAAGCGTATCTTCACCTTCCCCGAGATGGGCAAGAAGGCCTACTTCGTCGCCGTCCCGACCTCCTCGGGTACCGGCTCCGAGTGCACGCCGTTCGCCATCATCACCGACAAGGAGACCGGCATCAAGTGGCCGCTCGCCGACTACGCGCTGCTCCCCAACATGGCTATCGTCGACGCCGACAACTGCATGACCGCCCCGCGCGGCCTGACCGCTGCCTCCGGCATCGACGTCATGACCCACGCCATCGAGTCCTACGTCTCCATCATGGCTTCCGACTACACCAAGGGCCTCTCCGAGCGCGCTGCCAAGCTCGTCTTTGAGAACCTGCCCTCCAGCTTCACGAACGGCGCCAAGGACCCGCACGCCCGCGAGGAGATGCACAACGCCTCCTGCATGGCCGGTATGGCCTTCGCCAACGCCTTCCTGGGCCTCAACCACTCCATGGCTCACAAGCTCGGCGCTTTCCATCACCTGCCCCACGGCATCGCTAACGCCGTCATCCTGACCCGCGTCATGCGCTACAACGCCGCCGAGGCTCCCGTCAAGATGGGTACCTTCTCCCAGTATCCTTACCCCAACGCGCTGCACAACTACGCCGAGATGGCCAAGTACTGCGGTATCGAGGGCAAGGACGACAAGGAGGTCTTCGAGAACTTCATCACGAAGCTCGAGGAGCTCAAGGACTTCATCGGTGTCAAGAAGACCATCGCCGACTACGGTGTTGACGAGCAGTACTTCCTCGACACCCTCGACGAGATGACCGAGCAGGCATTCAACGACCAGTGCACCGGCGCTAACCCGCGCTACCCGCTCATGAGCGAGATCAAGGAGCTCTACCTGGACGCCTACTACGGCCGCGAGCCCCAGGACTACGCCGTCTGCTAGTTTTTAGCACGGTTTTTTGCGGCGGGGGTGCACGGGTGTTTCACACACCCCCGCCGTCGCTTCTATCGCATCGTTGAAAGGATGCAACCATGCTGCTACCCGATTCCAAGACCGAGCTCGTCCGCCGTGGCAACAAGGTCGTTTACGACCTGGGCGACAAGATCGTCAAGGTCTTTAACGAGACCAAGCCTGTCTCCGACGTGTTCAACGAGGCTTTGAATCTTGCCCGCATCAATGAGTGCGGCATCCGCAGCCCCAAGGCTCTCGAGGTTTCCCAGCTCGAGAACGCCAACGGCTGGGCGCTCGTGACCGAGAAGGTTCCGGGCACCACCCTTGCCGAGAAGATGACTGCCGAGCCCCAGCGCTTTGGTGAGTACCTCGAGATGTTCGTCGACCTCCAGATCGAGATCCACGGCTACACCTCCCCGCTGCTCAACCGTCAGCGCGACAAGTACGCCCGCATGATCGACAGCCTTGATCAGCTCAATGCCACCACGCGCTACAACCTTCAGGAGCGTCTGGACGGCATGACCAAGGAGTTCAAGGTCTGCCACGGCGACTTCAACCCCTCCAACGTCATCGTCGGCGACGACGGCCAGCTCTATGTGTGCGACTGGGCACACGCCACCCAGGGCTCCCCTGCTGCCGACGTTGCCACCACCTACCTGCTCTTTGCCCTCAACAGCAAGGATCAGGCTGAGGCCTACCTGGAGCTCTACTGCGACCGCGCCGACATGCCCATGCAGGTCGTGCGTCAGTGGACGAGCATCGTCGCCGCTTCCGAGCTCGCTCGTAAGCGCAACGTGAACGATGAGTTCCTGAAGAACTGGATCGACGTCGTCGATTATCAGTAATATCTGAGCGATTTATTTCGCATCGGAGGCACAAGGAAAACCCCGCAGCTCGCATGGGCTGTGGGGTTTTCCTTTTAGATATCGAGGATGCCACAAGATAAAAGGACGGCCCCGCATCTCCCCGATCTGGAGAAATGCGGGGCCGTCCCGTATATCGAACTACAAGCGAAATCGTCGATTAACGGCGTGCTGCCTTCACAAGCTCGGCGACCTTGGCGACGACCTCGTCGATCGCCACATCCTCGCGCTCACCCGTGGCACGGTCCTTGAGCTCAACGGTGCCATTCTTAAGGCCACGCTTACCCAGAACGACCTGATACGGGAAGCCCATAAGGTCGTTGTCGGCAAACTTAAAGCCAGGACGCTCGTCGCGGTCGTCGACGACAACCTCGATACCCTCGGCGCACAGGCCATCAACGATCTGCTCGCAGACGGTAGCGCACTCCTCCTTCTTGGGATCGAGCGGAATCACCGCGACCTCGTACGGGGCAACGGAGACCGGCCAGACGATACCGTGCTCGTCGTTGTGCTGCTCCACGATGGCAGCGAGCGAGCGGGACACACCAACGCCGTAGCAGCCCATGATGAGCGGCTTCTCCTTGCCGTCCTCGTCCATAAAGGTGGCACCCATGGCCTCGGAATACTTGGTGCCCAGCTGGAAGACCTGGGAGACCTCGATGCCGCGGGCTGCGGAGAGCGGCTTGCCGCAGTGCGGGCAGGGATCGCCGGCAACGACGGTGACCAGGTCGGCCCACTCGTCGACGGTAAAGTCGCGCTCGGGGCAGGCACCGGTAAAGTGATAGTCGACCTCGTTGGCGCCGCAGGCCCACTGCTTGGACTCACGCAGGCTCTCGTCGCACACCAGACGAATGCCCTCGGGCAGGTTAACCGGTCCGATAAAGCCCTTATGCAGACCATAAGTCTGGAGCTCCTCGTCGGTCATCATGCGATAGCCCTTGCCAAAGACATGCTCGGCTTTGCAATCGTTGAGCTCGTGGTCGCCCGGAACAATGGCCACGACCGGCTTGCCCTCGGCGTCGATGAGTGCCAGCGACTTGCGCGTGCCGTTCTCGGGGAACCCAAAGAACTTAGCAACTGCCTCAATGGTGCCCATGCCCGGAGTCTCGACCTTGGTAAGCGTACCGTCGCCAGGACCCTCGGTCACGACGACCTTGGTGCTTGCAGCCTCGTCATCGGCGGCAAAACCGCAGTCATCGCAATAGACGAGCGAAGCCTCGCCAGCATCGGCCAGCGCCATGTACTCGACGGAGGTATCGCCACCGATCTCACCGGAGTCGGCAACAACGGGCAGGGCCTTGATATAGCAGCGCTCGCAGATGTTAGCGTAGGCCTGCTTCATCTTGTCATACTCCTCCTGCAGGCTCTCCTGCGTGGCGGAGAAGCTGTAGGCGTCCTTCATGATGAACTCGCGACCGCGCATCAGGCCAAAGCGGGGGCGGAACTCGTCGCGGAACTTGTCCTGAATGTGGTACAGGTTGACGGGCAGCTGCTTGTAGGAGCGCAGCTCGTTGCGCACCAGGGCCGTGACGGTCTCCTCGTGCGTGGGGCCCAGGACGAACTCGCGACCATGACGGTCGTCAAAGCGCACAAGCTCCTTGCCATAGGCGTCGATGCGGCCGGACTCGCGCCACAACTCGGCGTCGACCATGATAGGCATCATAAGCTCCTGGGCGCCGGCAGCGTCCATCTCGTCGCGCACGATATTCTCGATCTTACGGATCGAGCGCCAAGCAAGCGGCAGGTAGGAATACAGGCCGGCGGCCTCCTTGCGGATCATGCCGGCACGGAGCAGCAGGCGGTGACTGGCGAGCTCAGCGTCCGCCGGATCCTCTTTAAGCGTCGGCGCATAGAGCTTAGACATATACATTGCTCGGGTCATTTATTTCTCCTCAATAAGCTTGTCGACCTCTGCCATAAGCGCGTCGACAATTTGGTCCTCAGCTACTTTACCAATGATCTGGCCATGCGAAAAGAGCAGAGCCTGACCACGTCCGCAGGCAACGCCCAGGTCGGCATCAGAAGCCTCACCGGGGCCATTAACGGCACATCCCATGACGGCAATCGAAAGCGGCGCGGCATAGTTCTTAAGCCGCTCGGTGACCTCCTCGGCGATGGGAATCAGGTTAACCTGGCAGCGGGCGCACGTGGGGCACGAGACAATCTCGGGACCACGGCGGCGCAGGCCCAGCGACTGCAAAATTCCCCAGGCGACCGGCGGCTCCTCAACCGGATCGGCTGTGAGCGACACACGCATGGTGTCGCCAATGCCTTCGGAAAGCAAGATACCCAAGCCTACAGAGCTCTTGATAGTGCCCTGGAGCTTGGTCCCCGCCTCCGTCACGCCCAGGTGAAGCGGAACGTGGGAAATCTCACGCGACAGGGCTCGATAGGTATCAAGCGTCGTTTGCACGCTATGGGCCTTGGCAGAAAGCACAATGTTCGTAAAGCCGCGGTCCTCAAAGTGCTTGACGAAGCGCTCGCTCGACATCACGAGCTTCTCGGGCTGCGTAAGCTCGTCGCGCTCGGCGATATCCTGCTCGAGTGAGCCGGCGTTCACGCCAATGCGAATCGCGCACCCAGCGGCGCCCGCGGCATCGATCACGGCATCGACCTTGGCCCAATCGCCGATATTACCGGGATTGATGCGGAGCTTGGCGGCACCGGCCTCCACAGCGCCAATGGCCAGCTTGTGGTTAAAGTGGATATCGGCAACGATTGGCACCGGAGACTCGGCACAGATGGTGCGGAAACCCTCAAGCGCGGCCTCGGTGGGCACGCTCACACGCACGATATCGCAGCCAGCCTGCGCCAACGCGCACACTTGCGCAAGCGTTGCCTGGGCATCAGCGGTATCGGTGCAGGTCATGGATTGGACCACCACCGGCGCGCCGCCACCGATCTGCACACCGCCCACATGCACGGGGCGCGTCAACTCGCGAGGCAAAGGATGGGATAAAGACAATCCAAACACTCCCCTACAGAATAAATCGAAGGATGTCGGAACGAAGCATATAGACAAACAGCAGCGCAAAGAGCGCGATGCCCACATAGCTCACAATCGTCTGGACCTTGAGAGGTAGCTCGCGGCCCGCAATCTTTTGAATGATCTCGATGACCAGCTTGCCGCCATCGAGTGGTGGGATGGGCAGCAGGTTCATAAAGCCAAGCGAGAACGAAATGAGAGCGGCAAACGAAAGGAACGTGGCAGGGCCGGCAGCAGCAGCCTGTGAGGACATAACGCTAATACCCACGATCGAAGAAGACTGATCGAGAATCTCCATCGTATGCTGCGGCTGGAGCAGGCGCATCACGCCCTCCGCTGTCTGCACGACATAGGAGAAAGACAGGCGAGCCGACGTGATGGGGTCTAAACGGACCACCTGCGTAGAGGCATACACACCTAGGCGCTCCTCCTCCTTGAGTGCAACCGTGGTCGAATGCTGCTTGCCGTCACGCTCGTACTCGATGGCGATATCGTCCTTACCGGCGGCCTTGCCGATGGCATCGTAAACGTCCATCCAGGTAGAGCACGATACTCCGTCAACCGAAAGGATCGCGTCGCCGCCCTCGATACCCGCCTTGGCGGCAATAGAACCCTCGTCAACCTGACCGATCACGTTGGTATCCATCGGCACGGTGACACCCGCAATAGAGTAGATGCTCATAAGCAGCAAAAAGCCCGTCAGGATATTGACGAGAATGCCCGCGAGCAGCATAAAGGCGCGCTTGAGAAAACCCTGGCCCAGATAGGTATGCGAACGCTCTTGCGCAAGGAACTCGGCTTCGCCGCACGGCAGCTCCCACACATCGCCCTCGGTAGTCGCATGCTCTCGATCGAAACGGCGGCCGTCAAAGGTGGTGTACCCCGCCGCATCTCGTGGCAGCGTCTGATACTTGGTGGGATAGTAGCTCGGCGAGGGCTTCTCCCCTTCCTCATACCAAGGCGCGATAGAGCCCCAACCCAAGAGCAAGGCGCATGCCTCGAGCACAACCTCCTCGGATAGCTCGAGCTCGACAGCAAGGTCGGCCACGGTCACGCGACCATGACGATAGATAGCCGCGAGCACGCGATCGGCACACGAGACGTCGGTCGGATCCATACCGCAGATGGCAGCGTAGCCACCCAGCAGCAGCGGGGTCACGCCAAACTTGGTTCCAATGCGACGCGACGTGTAATGTATGTCAAAGCGGCACGGCAGGCCCAAAAAGAACTCGGTCACACGGACGCCGCAGGCACGCGCCGCCAAAAAGTGGCCGCCCTCGTGCAAAAACACGAGGACGGAAAGCATCAGCAGGCCCCAAAAGACCGATGAGAGAACGCTCAGAACAGTATCCATAAAACGAAAAAGCAATCCTTATGGGTTAGGAACGGGTTGCGGCGAGCACCTGCGCAGCCTTTTCACGCGCCCACGCATCGATGTCGCGAAGCTGCTCAAACGAATCGACCGCCTGCATATCGTGGGCATCCATGCAGGATTCCACAATGCGATCGATATCGGTAAAGCTGCAGCCATCGTGCAGGAAGGCATCGACGGCGACCTCGTTGGCGGCATTGAGCACGCACGGCATGGTGCCACCCGTCTTGCCGGCACGTTCGGCCAGTGCCAGACAGCGGAAGGTATCCATGTCGGCAGCATCAAACGTGAGCTGCCCCAGCTCGCGGAAATCGATACGAGGCGCCGGGGTATCCCAACGCTCGGGATACGAGAACGCGAACTGGATGGGAATACGCATGTCGGAAGCACCGAGATGCGCCATCACGGAGCCGTCGGCAAACTCGACCATAGAGTGAATCTTGGACTGACGCTGCACGACCACGTTAATGAAATCGAGGTCGCAGTTAAACAGATGCATGGCCTCAATGCGCTCCAGGCCCTTGTTCATGAGGGTGGCGGAGTCGATGGTGATCTTGGCGCCCATGGCCCACGTGGGATGTGCGAGGGCATCGGCACGCGTCACGCGATTGAGCTCGTCGCGCGTGCGGCCAAAGAACGGACCGCCCGAGCAGGTGAGCCAAATACAATGAGCCTCGCGCGGGTCCTCCCCCAGATAGCACTGGTAGATGGCGGAGTGCTCAGAGTCGACTGGAATAAGCTGGCCCGGTTGCGCCAACGGCATAAGCAAGTCGCCGCCGACGACGAGGGACTCCTTGTTGGCAAGGGCAAGACGCTTATTCGAGGTCAAGGCCGCATGGCTCGCCTCGAGACCGGCGGCGCCCACAATAGCGACGAGCACGCAGTCGACATCGTCGCGACGCGCGAGCTCGCAAACCGCCTGCGCGCCAACGCCGAGCTTCGTTCCCTCGGGCAACTCCTGCAGCACGGCGTCATCGCCATGAGCGACATCGGCCACGGCAACCGCCGGAACCGAGAACTCGCGGGCAGCGGCAACGAGCTCGGAGGTACTGGAGTTAACGGACAGCGCCGTCACCTGCAGGCGATCGGCATGCTGGCGGCACACATCGAGCGCCTGGGTGCCGATAGAGCCCGTACAACCCAGGATGGCAACACGGAGACGTCCATCGGGGCCATACGTCGTCTGGAAGGACATTACAGCACGCCTCCGATCATCAAAAGCAGCTGCGCGGTAATGCAGCCAAAGATAAGCGAATCGCTACGATCGAGCATGCCGCCGTGGCCCGGGATAAGGTTACCGGAATCCTTAACGCCCACACCGCGCTTGATGCGCGACTCGATGAGGTCTCCGATAACGCCCAGGACGGACACGACCAAGCCGCACAGCAGCGCATAGGGCAGGCTGAGCTTGTAGAAGTGCGTCGCCCACAGGATGAGCCAAATCAAAACCGAGCCCAGGATGCCGCCGACAAACCCCTCCCAGCTCTTTTTGGGAGAGATCTTGGGAACCATCTTGTGCTTGCCGATACGGCTACCCACGATGTAGGCAAACGAATCGGAGACCCAAAGGGACGCGCAAACGCCCACCGAAAGCAGGGCGCCGGCAAAACCGGGCACGGCATCGCGCAGCAGCACGATAGCCGACAGCATAAAGCCAGTGTAGATGGGACCCATGAGCGTCACGGCCACATCAGAGATGCGGGTACGCGGCGACCAAACATACCAAATGCCCACAGCGAGCATCAGGGCAAAAAGCAGGGCATTCAGCAACATCGAATCGCCCAACGCCGACAGCGGAAAGAGTACGGCGGCAGCGATACCCATGCGCTCGTTAGCCATCTTGCCATCGAGCCTCGTCATACGGAAAAACTCATAGCAGCACAGGCCGCTCATGACAGAAACAAAGATGGCAGTGGGCACGATACCCAAAACCAGACACAGGATAAAGACAACAGCGTAGACGATACCCGCGGCGGCACGGGTAATAAAGCCCGCCAGCCACGAACCGGTCCCGCTCTTCGCTGTAGGCGCTCCCGCAGCGGTAGCTTTGCGCGCAGGCGTCTTGGGAGCAGATGCCTTGGGACGATCGGACACGATTAAGCCTCCTCGGTCTTGCTCAGTCCACCAAACCTACGGTCACGGCCCTGATAGGCCAAAATGGCGTCGACAAGGCCCCAACGATCAAAGTCGGGCCAATAGGTATCGGTGACATAGAACTCGGAATAAGCCACCTGCCACAGCAGATAGTTCGAAAGGCGCAGCTCACCAGAGGTGCGAATCACAAGCTCAGGATCGGGAAGGCCGGCGGTATAGAGGTGGGAAGCCACCATGTCGTCATCAATTGCGGCAGGATCAATCTTACCGGCGGCAACGTCGAGCGCGATCTGACGGACAGCGCGGGTAATCTCGGCACGCGCGCCGTAGTTGACGGCAAGCGCCAGCGTCATACCGGTGTGATCGGCGCACTCGGCAAGACCGCGTTCAAAAACGTCGCGGGTCTTCTTGGGCAGCGCGGAAATATCACCCAAAAAGACAACGCGCACGTTTTCGCGCTTCAGAAGCGGCAACTCGTCGATGAACGTCTTGGCAAACAAGTGCATCAAGACGTTGACCTCATGCTGCGGGCGGTTCCAGTTTTCGGTAGAAAACGCATAGGCAGAAAGCACGTCGACGCCCAGGCGCACGCAGGCGGTAATGATCTCGCGCAGCGAGACGATACCCGCCTTGTGGCCCTCAGTGCGTGCAAGACCGCGCGACGTGGCCCAACGACCGTTGCCGTCCATGATGCACGAGATATGGTGCGGAATGTTATTGAGGTCAAGGTCGGAAAAACCGACGCCCGCAGGGGCGTCGGCAAAGTACTCGACCAGTTTATGCTCGTCGTATTGCACCTTAGATCTCCATGACCTCGGCTTCTTTTTCCTTCAGAAGCTCCTCGACCTTGGCGACATACTCATCAGTGTGCTTCTGGACCTTGGCCTGCTCGCGACGGACATCGTCCTCGGTGAGCTCCTCATCGCGCTCGAGCTTGTTGTTGAAGTCGCGACGGATGTTACGGATAGACACCTTGGCCTGCTCGGCGTACTCGCGGCACTCCTTGACGAGCTCGCGACGGCGCTCCTCAGTGGGAGCCGGGAACGGAAGACGAACGACGGTGCCATCGGAGTTGGGGGTAATACCCAGATCGGAAGCGCCGATGGCCTTGACGATAGCATTGATGAGTGCCTTGTCCCACGGCTCGATGAGCAGCATGTGGGCCTCGGGGGTCTTGACGGCGGCAACCTGCGTGACCGGCGTGGGAACACCGTAATAATCGACGGTGATGTCGGACAGAATGTTGGCATTGGCGCGGCCGGTACGGACCTTGGAGAAGTTATGCTTGAGGGACTCGAGCGACTTGTCCATATGGGCGGTGATGTTCTCTGCCATGCTTAATCCTCCTGATAGACGAGCGTGCCGACGGGCTCACCCGAAAGCGCGCGCTTGACGGTGTCCTCGCCATCGATGTTGAGGACCAAAATCGGCATACGGTTGTCCTGGCACAGTGCCGTAGCCGTGGAATCCATAACCTGCAGACCGCGGACGAGAACCTCGTGATAGGTAATCTTGTCAAAACGGACGGCATCAGCGCACTTGACGGGATCCTTATCGTAGATGCCGTCAACCTTGGTGGCTTTAATCAGAATCTCGGCGCCGATCTCACACGCACGAAGAGCCGCGGCGGTGTCGGTCGTAAAGTACGGATTGCCCGAACCGGCGGCAAAAATAACGACGTTGCCCTTGGAAAGGTGGTTGATGGCGCGACGGCGAATATAGGGCTCGCAGATCTCGTTCATCTGGATAGCGCTCATCACGCGGCAGGGAACATCGTTATGCTCGAAGGCATCCTGCAGGGCGAGCGCGTTCATAACGGTTGCCAGCATGCCCATGTAGTCGGCCTGAGCACGCTCCATGCCACCGGCAGCGCCTGCCATGCCGCGGAAAATATTGCCGCCGCCGACAACGACGCCGACCTCATGGCCAACGGCGAGCAGCTCCTTGACCTGCTTAGCAAGATGGTCGGTAACCTTGGGGTCGATGCCATATTGGCCGTCGCCCATCAGCGCTTCGCCGGAAAGCTTAAGAAGCACGCGTTTATATCGGATGTCGGACAAAGCGATCCTCCTTTAGATTGAACTCTCAACATTCTATCAAAGGCTCTAAGAAGAGCCATGAAAAAGCAGGCTGTGAGTAAAACCCACAGCCTGCTCATTACCAGCTACAAGAGCTTATTTACTCGCCACGGACCAGACGGTCAAAGGCAACGACGGTAATGGTGTCGCCGAGCTCCTTGGAGACCTGCTCAGCGTACTTCTTGATGGTGAGGGAGCTGTCCTTGATGAACTCCTGCTCGGTGAGCACGGACTGCTTGTAGAACTTCTCCAGACGGCCGACAGCCATCTTCTCCTGGATAGCCTCGGGCTTGCCGGACTCGGCAGCCTGGGCCATGTAGATCTGCTTCTCGTGCTCGACGGTCTCGGCCGGAACCTGATCGCGGGTAGCGCAGATCGGGGCGACGGCGGCAACCTGAAGGGCAACGTCGTGAGCGAAGGTCTTGAAGGATTCAGCCTGAGCGGTCTCAGCCTTCTCGAAGGCGAACTCGACGAGGACGCCGATCTTACCACCCATGTGGATGTAAGAAGCGAGCGCGCCGTTCTCAGCCTTGCGGGCAGCGAAGCGGGAAATCTTCATGTTCTCGCCCATGATGTGAATCATCTCGGTGAGCTCGGAGGAAACAGTCTCCTCGCCCATCGGCTTCTCGAGCAGAGCGTCGACGTCAGCAGGCTCGGTGGTAGCGACAACCTCAGCGACCTTGGAAGCAAAGCCGGTGAACTTGGCGTTGGAGCCAACGAAGTCGGTCTCGCAGGAGAGCTCGAGCAGAGCGCCGGTCTTGCCATCCTCGGAGACGAACGCGGCAACAGCGCCCTCGTTGGTCTCACGGCCAGCCTTCTTGGCAGCCTTGGCAAGGCCGTTCTTACGCAGAACGTCGACAGCGGCGTCCATGTCGCCGTCAGCCTCGACGAGAGCCTTCTTGCACTCCATCATCGGGGAGTCGGTCATCTCGCGGAGCTGCTTGACCATAGCGGCGGTAATCTGGGCCATTGTGGTTCCTTTCAAAGAGATGAAAAAGAATTAACTAAGACTGATTTACTCGGCCTTGGGCTCAGCGGCCATCTCGGCCTCGGAGACCTGCTCCTTGCCGGAGCCAGCGAGGCAGGCGTCAGCCATGAGCTCGCACATAAGGGTTACAGCGGAGATAGCGTCATCGTTGCAGGGGATGCCGTACTCGACCTCGTCGGGATCGGAGTTGGTGTCGATCAGGGCGACGACGGGGATGTTCAGGCGCTGAGCCTCCTTGATGGCGTTCTCCTCGCGCTTGGTGTCGATGACGAAGAGAGCCTGGGGCAGACCCTTCATGTCGCGGGCGCCACCGAGGTTGGTCTGGAGCTTGGTAAGCTCCTTGCCGAGCACAGCCTGCTCCTTCTTGGGCAGAACAGCCATGCGGCCGTCCTCGACCATGGCCTCGAGCTCCTCCATGCGGTTGATGCGGGAGCGGATGGTAACGAAGTTGGTCAGCATACCGCCGAGCCAACGCTGGTTGATGTAAGGCATGTTGGCGCGCTCAGCAGCGTTCTTGACG
Source organism: uncultured Collinsella sp. (assembly GCA_902467875.1). GTDB lineage: Bacteria > Actinomycetota > Coriobacteriia > Coriobacteriales > Coriobacteriaceae > Collinsella. The sequence goes on from CABQWP010000006.1 coordinate 41,906, forward strand.
GCCTCCTGAGCCTGCTTCTTGGTGCCGACGAACAGCACGTTGCCGCCCTTGGCGACGTTCTTGACGAAGGTGTAAGCCTGGTCGGCGTCGAGGATGGTCTGCTTGAGGTCGAGGATGTAGATGCCGTTGCGCTCACCGAAGATGAACGGCTTCATCTTGGGGTTCCAGCGACGGGTCTGGTGACCGAAGTGGCAGCCGGCCTCGAGCAGGGTGCGGATATTAATCTTGGTAGCCATGTTAAACCTCCTGTGGTTTGCCTCCGCGCGGGGTCATCCTCCAAAACCAACCCGGACATGTGCTACCAAAGCCCGGGCACCACGGTATGAAGTAGCCGCGCGTGCGTGATAAAAACATGTTGCCGTGAAGCAACCCGATGAATGATAGCAGGAATGCTTCTTCCTGCCAACCCGCAATCAAAACCACACACCTGAGTGCGGCGCGGGACGTCCCAGCCACTATTCGCCGCGGGGATGGGCTTGAGCCACAGCTCGCTTAAGCCGATCGGGTGTGAGATGCGTGTAGATCTGCGTCGTGGACAGGCTCGCATGACCCAGCAGCTCTTGAACCGAGCGTAGGTCCGCACCGCCCTCGAGCAAGTCGGTCGCAAAGGTATGGCGCATCGCATGCGGCGCGATGTCGGCCGGAATGCCGGCGAGCGTCGCCAGCGTATGGAACCGCCGCCTGAGTATGGCGGCGCTCATGCGATTGCCGCGCGCCGATATAAGCAGCGGATGCGGCCCGGTAGCGAGGTCACGGCGCTTTGCCTGAGCGAGCAACTCCGGCCTCCCCTCCTCAATATAGAGACGCGTCGCCTCGAGTGCGCGACGATACAGAGGAACAATGCGTTCCTTGCTCCCCTTGCCCCATAGCCGCAGCGTGCGCTCGGACCATGAGATGGATTCCACATTGAGCGCCGCAAGCTCTGAGATACGGGCACCCGAGGCATAGAGCAACTCGAGCATCGCCGCATCGCGCAGTCCCGCGGGCGTCGAGGTATCAGGCGTCTTGAGCAGTGCCTCGACCTGCTGGGTCGTAAGGACGCCCGGCAGGTCACGTGGCAGCTTGGGCGATGCGATCGCCGAGACCGCATCGCCCTCGACAATCCCCTCGGCAGCCATCCAGCGATAGAGAGATCGGATAGCCGACAGGTGCGCCGCAAGCGTTCGGGGAGCCACCTGCTCACGCGAAAGCTCAGCAAGATAGCGACGAATGGTGCGCACGTCGACAGCGAAAGCATCAATATCCTCGCGCTCGCACCAAGCAGCAAAGCGCTCTAGCCTCGAGCCATAGGCCGTCACCGTGTTGGGAGAAAGCCCCTCAACGCGTGCGATATAGGCGATAAAAGAGTCGACGGTGTCGTACAGGTCAAAGGCTATGACCGGTCGCCTCCAAACAAGTCGGAACGCGTGGCCAAGTAGGCATCGAGGGCCTCGAGCGCACGGTCCGCATAGGCCTGGTAGCGGTCGCGCTTGCTGCGGCGCTTACCATCCTCGAGTGGCGGCACCAGGCCAAAGTTGACATGCATGGGCTGATAGTCCACGGTGGCAGGATCGGTCGCATAGCCCACGAGCGCACCCAGGGCGCCCACACGCGGCAACTCGACGCCCGCGGCACCGATAGCCTCGGCATAGGTGTTGAGCGCCGCGAGCAGACCTGTCGCCACGGCTTCCATGTACCCCTCGGTGCCGGTGATCTGACCGGCCAGGCGCACACCGGTACCGGGCACGGCAAAGGTGCCATCGAGCACATGCGGGGCGTCGACAAAGGTATTGCGGTGCATGACACCGTAGCGGAAGAACTCAGCGTTCTCCAGGCCCGGCACCATATGGAAGACGCGCTTCTGCTCGCCAAAGGTCAAGTTGGTCTGGAAGCCCACCAGGTTATAGGCGGTCTTCTCCTTGTTCTCGGCACGCAGCTGAATCGCCGCCCAGGGGCGACGTCCGGTACGCGGGTCGGTGAGGCCGACGGGCTTCATGGCGCCAAAGCGAATGGCGTCCTTGCCGGTGCGCGCAACTTCCTCGGCAGGCTGGCAAGCCTGGAACAGATCGCCGCCCTCAAAGTCTTTGAGCACCACGCGGTCGGCCGTGGTAAGCGCCTCGATAAAGGCCTCGTACTCCTCCTTATTGAGCGGAGCGTTGAGATAGTCGCCGCCCCCCTGCTCCTCGTAGCGCGACTGCGAGAACAGCACGTCCATATCGAGCGTGGAGGCATCGACGATCGGCGCCGCCGCATCAAAGAATGCCAGGGCATCGCCACCGACGAGCTTCATAACCTCTTCGCTCAGCGCCGGTGAACACAGCGGGCCCGCGGCAATGACCACGTGACCTTCGGGAATCTGCGTGACCTCGCCGTGCACGACCTCGATATTGGGACGAGCGGCAACCTCGGCCTCGACAAGCTCGGAAAACTTGACGCGGTCGACCGCCAGGGCACCGCCGGCGGGAACAGCCGCGCGATGGGCGCAATCGAGCAGGACTGAACCCATGCGCTCAAGCTCGGCCTTCAACAAACCAGCCGCGGAATCCGGACGGGTCGACTTAAACGAATTCGAGCAGACGAGCTCTGCCAGGTGATCGGTATGGTGAGCCGGGGAGCTCACCTGGGGGCGCATCTCGCACAGCTTTACGGCAAAACCGCGATCTGCCAGCTGGATCGCACACTCCGAACCCGCCAGACCGCCACCGATAACTGTCACCTGATCGAACTGCATCTGCAAACACCTTTCTAATTGACACGTTTTCCATTGTGACCGAAGGGTGTCTGGGCGTGAAGGGCAAACTTGGAGGGCGCATACCTTCCATCCATCATGCGCTCGATAAGACCCTCGAGTTCAAGCGAACCCAAGAGTTTGAGTACGCCGACAGCATCGAGCGAGACGAGCGCCGCGATGTCGTCGACCTTGAGCGGAGAGGCGATGAGCGCATGCATCACGGTCTGCTGCGTTGGATCCAGGTCGGCAATGCCGGGAGCATCGGGGCGCGAGTAGCGCAGGGTTCCGTAGATGCGTGAGATAGCCATCTCGATAGATTCCTCGTCGACGATGCAGCAGGCACCGTTCGCAATGAGGTAATTCGTGCCACGCGACTCGGGCGATAGAATCGACCCCGGCACGGCAAGAAGTTCGCGCCCCAAATCCATAGCAGCCTCGGCTGTGGAAAACGTCCCGGAAGGCATACCCGCCTCGGATACAAAGAGGGCTTGCGACAGGGCCGCGATTACGCGATTGCGGCGCGGAAAGGCGAACTTGCGCGGACCCATGCCCCACGGAGAGATCGACACGACCGCGCCGCCCGTATCAAGCGTGCGCGTAATCAGCCCCGCGCTCGAACGCGGGTAGACCACGTCGGCGCCCGTCCCCAGCACCACAACGTGTTTGCCGCCGGCGTTGACCGCAGCCCAACCCGAGGCCTGGTCACAACCGACCGCACCGCCCGAAACTACCGTCACTCCCGCCTCAACCGCCACCTTTGCCGCAAGCTCTGCCACGGCAAGACCATACGGCGAGGCCTTGCGCGCGCCGATGATGGAGAGCGCGGGCGTCGAAAGCACCTCGGGGTTGCCGCGCACATAAAGCGTCTGGGGTATATCAGAAAGCTCCAAAACGGTCTCGGGATACAACGCATCGCCTGGATGCAGCTCGAAGGTTCCCTCGGCCATCATTGGTCCCTCCTTCCCTGGTACATCGCCGCCTCGAGTACGTGATCCTGCGTCACTTGCTCGCTCTCGGCGACGTCGGCGATTGTACGCGCGATACGCACCAGGCGCACGATGCCGCGGCCCGTGAGATGCGTGCGTTTGGACAGACCGAGCACACACTTCTCCGCCGCATCATCGAGCTCAAAGGTCGAAACGACGCCGTCAATGGACCGTGTCTCGTCATCCTCGGCCTCGGCATCCGCATCGTCCATACGGGACTCGCGCCAGGCGCGAAAGGCGCGACCGCGCACAACGTAGTCACGTAACTCGGCCGACGACATACCCTCCGCACCCTCGATAATCACTTGAGGGTCGGGACGGGTCACATCGATCATCATGTCGATACGGTCGGCCAAGGGACCGCGCAGTTTAGACCGATAGCGCTCGACCATCGCCGCCGAGCAGCGACACGGTACCTCGCGATCGCCCAAAAAGCCGCAGGAGCAGGGATTGCTCGCAGCCAGCAGCTGAAAGCGCGACGGGAAGGTAAAGGCCCCGTCGACGCGTACGATCCTCACATAGCCGCGCTCGATAGGCTGTCTGAGCGTCTGCAGCACACCCGTGGGAAACTCGGCAAGCTCGTCCAAAAAGAGCACGCCGCCATGAGCAAGGCTAATTTCGCCCGGATGCACTGGACGCCCGCCGCCGATGAGGCCCGCGGTCGAAATGCTGTGATGCGGGCTGCGGAAGGGGCGATGCCCCGCAAGCAGTCCATCGATGTTCTCACCCAAGACCGAATGGATGCACAGCGCCTCCTGCTGGTCCTCGACGGAAAGCTCGGGCAGGATGCCGGTCATACGGCGTGCGAGCATCGTCTTGCCCGATCCCGGGGACCCAATCATGAGCAAGCCGAGTTCTCCTGCCGCCGCAAGCGCCATGCCGCGTTTAGCGACTTCCTGCCCCAGCACGTCGGCATAGTCGAGCTCAGGCTCAAAGGTCGCCTCGACGTCCTCGGAATCCAGATAGTGCCGCGCGGCATCGCCCATGCCATGGGCAAGCTGAGACAAATGATCGATAAAGCCGCAATCCACGCCCGCGAGTGGCACATGCTGGTCTGACCTGCCGGCGATAAAAGACAGCCCCATGTCGCGAGCCAGCAGCTGAAACGCCACCTCGCCCCTGACGGGAAGCACCGTACCGTCCAAGCCGAGCTCGCCGGCGATAAGGCAGCGATCGAGGTTGTCACGGGGAATCTGCCCATCGGCCGCTAGAACCGCGATGGCGATGGGCAGATCAAAGCCGCTACCGGTCTTGCGAATATCGCCGGGCGCCAGGTTGACCGTAATGCCCGAGCGTGGGATCTCGAACCCGGCGGAGCGCATCGCGCAGCGAATACGACCGCGTGACTCCATCACCTCCATACTCGGAATACCGAGCATCTGAATGCCCGGAACGCCACCGGCAAGCGAGACCTCGACCGTGACGGGAATCGCCTCGACGCCGCGGATGCAGGCCGCGTGAACGGCAAACGTCTCGAACGCCATCACGACACCTGCCAATCGAACGCGTTGTACTGGTGCTCGATCTCGGCGATATGCCCGCCGCGGATGGTGACACCCACGGCATCGAAGCGAATCGCCTTGAGCGGATAATGCTCCATGAGATAGCAACTTGCGATGCGGCGGTAGCGGCGTTGCTTTTGGGCGTCCACGGCCTCCTCGGGAAAGACCCGCGTGTTGCAATCCAGCGCAACGCGTCTGGTCTTGACCTCGGCCATCACCACGACATCGTCGAGCTCATCGAGCAGCACCAGGTCGGCCTCGCCCTCGGTGCAACGATAGCCCTGCTCCAGCAAGGTGTAGCCGCGCTCGTTAAAGTAGTCGATGGTGATCAGCTCGCCCAGCATGCCCAGCTCGCAAGGACTGAGTCCCTTGATAAACTCGGGCGTCATCGCCCCGCAGTCGAGCTCGCCGTTTTCCCAACGCTCCTTGAGCTGCTGCGTCTTACTCTTTTTGCTTGCGGCACTCATGGGGTCTCCTTTCCCGCACGCTGCATTGCCCCGATGATGAGGGCACCTTTCATGCGGGTAAGTACCGGAAGCAAACCAAAAGCTGACCAAATGCCGTCAAAAAAAGGACCGTACGCAGCAATGGTGCTGTATACGGCCCGCTACCAGCAGGTTTATAAAACCCCAGAGGTCCCTGTCTCCACAATTAGCCTAGAAAAGGCGCTCAGTCTGCAGAAAGTTTCCGCAAAAGCTCACGCGGTGCAGTGGACAAAGTCCATGTTTGCGAATGGCCTCGATGTGCTCGGGGCTCGCATAGCCCTTCGACTCGGCCAGATGGTACTCGGGATACTCGGCGTCGTACTCGACCATCATCTCGTCACGCGTGACCTTGGCCATGATGGACGCCGCGGCGATGCAGGCGATCTTGGCATCGCCCTTCACCACATCGCGCTCGTTGGGAACGGCACCCAGGGGGTTGCCATCCATGAGCACACAGTCGGGTTCAAGCCCCGTATCGGCCACGGCACCCGCAACGGCGGTACGGATAGCGCGGGCCATACCCATCTCATCGATATCCTTAGGCGCGATATGGCAAAAACCGATCGCCGTCGCCACCTCGGCAATCTTCACTGAGAGCAACTCGCGGCGCGCCGGCGTGAGCTTTTTGGAATCGTTGATGCCCCAGACGCGCGGCTCCATAGGAAGGCAGACAGCGCATACCGTCAAAGGACCGGCCACCGATCCGCGACCCACCTCGTCGACACCAACGACCACCCCATCGCCGCCAAGCTCATGCATAAGCTCGTACATGTCATTGACGCGCTCGCGCTCGGCAAGTTCCTTGGCATGGCGCTTAAGAGCACGCTCGCAAGCCTTGATCACCTGCTGGCGCGGGTCCTCGCGATAATGCTCCACGAGGGCGGGGATCTCCTCAAACGTTGCGCTCGCCAGCTCTCCGGCAACCTGCGATGCCGAAACCGAGCTCGTCATATTGGCCATACCAGGCCCTCCTTGCATGCAAATCAGATAAAAAGAAGGGCCACCCGAAGGTGACCCTTGTGTCCAAACGAGTGGACAGACGCTGCGATCTTCTTAGCGCTTCTCGGGGATGCGAGCAGCCTTGCCCACCTTGTCGCGGAGGTAGTACAGCTTGGCGCGACGGACGCGACCATGACGAACGACCTCGAGCTTGGCGATCTTGGGGCTGTGAAGCGGGAAGGTACGCTCAACACCGACACCGAAGGACATCTTGCGGACGGTGAAGGTCTCGCGGGCACCGGCGCCGGCCATGCGGATGACGTCGCCCTGGAAGACCTGGATGCGCTCGCGGTCGCCTTCCTTAATGCGGTAGTGAACCTTGACGTTGTCGGCGACGCGAACCTGAGGAATGTCCTCGCGGATCTGCTGACGCTCGATTGCGCGGATGTAATCCATGTGCAATTCCTTACTCTTCTAGAGGTGCCGTACCACCTTGGCCGGCACGTAGTTGAACAAACGTATTCGAGTATACACGCGCGGGTTTCTGCTGCAAGAACAATTTTTTACGCAGACAAAAAGACAAAACCCGCACATGATAACCGCCCGCCTCGCGAATGAGACGGGCGGCATGAAGGGGGCTACGCTAGGCGTCTAAACCCAAAACGTTAGGCGGAGCGCTTCGCCTCGAGCTTGGCCTGAGCGGCCGCCAGGCGCGCGAGGGGCACGCGATAGGGCGAGCAGGACACGTAGTCCACGTCGGCCACGTTAAACAGGCCCTTGATGGACTTGGGGTCGCCACCGTGCTCACCGCACACGCCAAAGTGCATGTCGGGGTTGGTGGCGCGGCCCTTCTCGACGGCCAAGCGCACCAGTTCGAGTACCGCCGTGTCGATGGTCTCGAAGGGATTGTCCTTCAAGATCTTCTTATGCATGTACAGCGGGATGAACTTGGCCTCGGCATCGTCACGAGAGAAGCCGAAGGTCGTCTGGGTGAGGTCATTGGTGCCAAAGCAGAAGAAGTCAGCATGATGGGCGATCTCGTCGGCAACCATGCAGGCACGCGGCAGCTCGAGCATCGTGCCCACGGGAATATTGAGCTCGACGCCCTCCTCGGCGGAAACCTCGGCGATCACGCGCTCGATGACCTCGCGGGTCTGGACATGCTCCGCCGTGATGGAGACGAGCGGAACCATGATCTCGGGACGCGGATCGACGCCCTCCTTGATGAGGCGAGCGGCAGCCGTGGCGACGGCGCGAACCTGCATGAGCGGCAGATCGCTAAAGACAACGGACAGGCGCACGCCGCGCAGGCCGAGCATGGGGTTCGACTCGACCATGCCATCGATACGGCGCAGGCGGGCACGCAGGACGGCAAGCTCTTCCTCGCTGGCGCCAGCGGCTTCCTTCTTGGTGATGGCGACCTCGAGCTCGCGAGGATTATCCAGGAACTCATGAAGCGGCGGATCGAGCAGGCGAACAACTACGTCGCGACCGGACATGGTCTTGAACATCGCCAGGAAGTCCTCGGTCTGAACCTTGAGCAGGTCGGCCAGGGCCTGCTGCTTCACGGCCTCATCGTCAGACAGGATAAAGCTCTGGATGATGTTCTTGCGGTCGCCCAGGAACATGTGCTCGGTGCGGCACAGGCCAATAGCCTCGGCGCCAAACTCGAGTGCGAGCGCGGCGTCCTCGGGGTTATCGGCATTAACGCGCACGTGGTTGGCGTGGCCACCGGTCTCATCCAGACGAATCTCGTCGGCCCAGGACAGGATAGTGTCCAGATCGCCGGTGAGCTCGGCGGAGACCAGGTCAACGGCACCGTCGACGACGATGCCCTGGGTGCCGTCGATGGAGATGACATCGCCCTCGTGCAGCACGCGGTCACTGCCCTCGATGCGCACGACCTTCTCGGCGGCGTCGATATGGAAGCGCTCAACGCCGCAGACGCAGGGCGTACCCATGCCGCGGGCGATAACGGCGGCATGGCTCGTCTTGCCACCGTGGCTGGTCAGAATGCCCTCGGCGGCGACCATGCCCTTCAGGTCGTCGGGGTTGGTCTCCCAACGAACCAGAATGACCTTGTGGCCCTCGTTGGCGCGCGCGACGGCGTCGTCGCTCGAGAACATGACCTCGCCCACGGCGGCACCGGGGCTGGCATTAAGACCGCTGGCGAGAGCCTCGTACTTCTTGGAGGCGTCGAACTGTGGGTGCAGGAGCTGGTCGAGCTGCGCGGGATCGATGCGGCTCACAGCCTCATCGCGGGTGATCAGACCCTCCTCGACCATCTCGATGGCGATGCGCAGGGCGGCGGTGGCAGTTCGCTTGCCCACGCGGGTCTGGAGCATCCAGAGCTTGCCCTGCTCGATGGTGAACTCAATGTCGCACATGTCGCGATAGTGATCCTCGAGCGTCAGGAAGACGCGCTCGAGCACCTCGCCCGCGGACTCAAGGCCCGGGGTGGTCTTGAGGTCGGCGATGGGCTCAGTGTTGCGGATACCGGCGACGACGTCCTCGCCTTGGGCATTAACCAAAAAGTCACCGTAGAACTCCTTGGTGCCGTCGGCCGGATTGCGCGTGAAGGCAACGCCCGTCGCAGAGGTCGCGCCCTTGTTGCCAAAGGCCATGGCCTGTACGTTGACGGCGGTGCCGAGTTCGTCGGAAATGCCATGCTGCTTGCGGTAGATGCAGGCACGCTCGTTCATCCAGCTGCCAAAGACGGCCTGAATTGCAAGGCGTAGCTGAAGCTCCGGGTCGTGCGGGAAAACGGGCTTGCCGTCAGCGACCTCGAGCTCGGGATACAGGAAGGCATCGACGTTCTCGGAGAAGATGCCCTTAAAGGTCTCGACGAGTTCCTGCAGGTCCTCGGCCGAAAGCTCGGAATCGACGCGAACGCCGGCGACCAGACGGGCCTGGGTCAGGGCGTTCTCGAACAGGTCGGCGTCAACGCCCATGACGACATTGGAAAACATCTGGATAAAGCGGCGGTAGCTATCCCAAGCAAAACGCGGATTTTGCGTCTGGGCAATGAGACCCTGAACGGAGTCGTCGTTGAGGCCCAGGTTGAGGACCGTGTCCATCATGCCGGGCATGGAAAACGGAGCGCCCGAGCGCACCGACACGAGCAGCGGATCGGAGGCGTCGCCGAGCTTTTTGCCGCAGCGGGCCTCGAGGTCTGCCTCGGCGGCAACGATCTCATCGAGTGCGCCTTCGGGCCAGACGTTGCCGGCACCGGAGTACTCGACACAGGTCTGGCAGGTAATGGTAAAGCCACCGGGAACCGGCAGGCCGATACGGCTCATCTCGGCAAGGTTAGCGCCCTTGCCACCAAGCACGAAGTTCATGGACTTGTCGCCCTCAGTGACACAGGTGCCCTGGGCGTCGGTTCCAAAACGGTAAACCCTCTTGCAATCGCTCACGATACTTCCCCTTCCATGCGCTCTCGCGCACGACCGTGGTGACGAATCGACCCGCCTGATGCGGGCCGTGAGGGTACTATACGGCGGGCATTGAGCGGGCTTGCGTAGAGGGCGCGGGGTTTGGTAAACGTGGTAAATGTGGCGGTAAACGGTAGGTAAAGGTGGTTACATTATGAAGATACCAATGCAAGGGAGTTGCAGGTCAAATGCAAGTTCTTTGCTAAATCGCTTTACCAATATCGTGCATTATTTTTAGGTAGTCTTTTAGAGACAGTGCATTTTTAGCTACCGACATGAGTTAACTTTGCTGGGCACGGCGGGCGGCACGGCGGGCACGGGCTTCCCGGATTTCCTCCAAGTGGCTAATGATCTCGGCAGCGCTTTCCTCGATGGCCTTGCCGTCGGTACGCACCACAAAGCAGCCTAGGCGCTTCATGAGGGTACGAGCTTCCTCAAGCTCGCTGCGCACGCTCTCGGGCTCGGCATAAGAGCCGGCAACGGCACGAGCGTAGTCATCGCCCAAGCGGCTATCGCGAATCTCAGAAATAACGTCGACGGTCGAAATCAAACCGAACAGGCGCATCGGGTCAACCTCGTAAATCGACTTGGGCGGCTCCATGCCGTGCGCCAGAGGGACGTTGGCCACCTTGTAACCCTGATAGGCCAAATACATCGACAGCGGTGTCTTGGACGTGCGCGATACGCCCAGCAGCACGATATCGGCACCCGACAGATCGTCGCAGCCGCGCCCGTCATCGTGCTCAATGAAATACTCCATGGCCTCGATACGATGGAAATAGCGATCATCGGTCTTGTGAATCACGCCCGCAACGCCCTTGGGCGGCACACCGATAAGCGACGACAGCACGGCAAGCGTCGGGCCAATCAGGTCGACCGAGCGAATGTGCAGCATACCCAGGTAATCGAGCACGCGGGCGCGAAGCGCCGGATCGACAATGGTGTGGAACACGGCAATATCGCGATGGTCCGCGTCGACGCGCGGACCCACAAACGACTTGACCTGCTCCACCGAGTTCACCTTGGGCAGGCGCAAGAGACGAAAAGCCCCTTCATCAAATTGCCCGGACGCCGCAAGCACCACCTCACAAGCGGTATCGCCGAGCGAGTCGGAGATAACGATAACGGTGGGACGAGCGGTGACCGGGCAATCCATGCGGGGCTCCTTTTGCGCTTACGCGCAGGCTGGCTTACTTTTTGCGGGCAAGCTCACCGATGTTGGCGATGCCGGAGAAAACGGCCTCGAAGCGGTTGAGCAGCTTAAGGCGATTATCGCGAAGCTGCTCGTCCTTGTCCATGACCATAACCTCATCGAAGAAACGGTCGATGGGCGCGCGCAGGGCGGCGAGGGCAGCAAATGCGGCCGGGTAATCCTCGGCAGCAAGGGCGGCGTCGACAGCGGTCTGAGCAGCCTCGGAAGCATCGGCAAGCGCGAGCTCGGCCTCGCCCATCAGGCTGCGGTCGTACTCCGCGCCCAGCTCGGGCTTGGAGATATGCGCGGCACGGGCATAGGCCGTAGCCAGGTTGTCAAAGGTCTCGGCATCGTTCTTGCGGGCCTCGTCGAGGGCGGCGCAGCGGGCGAAGAAAACGGACGGGGCGATGATGTGCACCGCAGAGACGGCGGCAACGGTATCGGCCGGGATCTTTTCGTCGCGGGCCATGCTCACCAGGCGGCCATGGAAGAAGTCGCGAACCTGCTGGGCGACCTCGGAGGCGTCGAACTCAATGCCCTGCTCGCTATAGAGCTCGAGGGCGAAGTCGATGAGCGATGTGGGGTCAATCGGCAGACGGTCGCGCAGGATGTTGATGATGCCGATAGCGGCACGACGCAGCGCGTAGGGGTCGGAGGAGCCGGTCGGGGGCTCGCCAATGGCAAAGATACCGGCGATGGTATCGAGCTTGTCGGCGCAGGCCACGATGCAGCCAGCGGTGCCCTCGGGCAGCTCGTCACCGGCAAAGCGGGGACGATAATGATCGCGAATGGCGTGGGCGACCTCGTCGTTCTCCCCCATCGCGGTGGCGTAGTAACCGCCCATCACGCCCTGCTGGCTCGTGAACTCGACGACGGCGTTGGATACCAAGTCGGCCTTGCACAGGTGCGCGGCGCGAGCGGCATCGGCGGCCAGGTGGGCGCCCAGATGGGCCTCGCGAGCGATGGCAAGCGCGAGTTGCTCAATGCGCTCGGACTTGGCGAGCACGCTACCGAGCTTCTCCTGGAAGGCGACCTTGGCCAGACGCTCGCGGAACTCGTCGAGGGAGATCTTCAGGTCCTCCTCGTAGAAGAACTTGGCATCGTCCAGACGGGCACGCACAACGCGCTCGTTGCCGTCGATCACGCGCTCGGCGTTCTCGGGCTTGCTGTTGGAGACGACCACGAACTCACGCGTGAGCTTGCCCTCGCCGTCATAGATCGGGAAGTAGCGCTGGTTGGTGAGCATGGACTCGCAGATGATCTCGTGAGGGACCTTGAGGAACTCCTCATCGAAGGTACCGACGAGCACCGTCGGCCACTCGCAGAGGTTGATGACCTCCTCAAAGACCTTCTTGGGCGTATCGACATGGCAGCCGGGACGGGCAGCCTCGACCTCGGCGATACCGGCAAGGATGGCCTCGCGACGGCGCTCGGCAGAAAGCACGCCGGCGTCCTCGAGCACCTGCTCGTAGACGGCGGGGCTGGCGACCACATGGTCACCGGGGCCAAGCACGCGATGACCACGCGTGGTGTTGCCGCTCGTCACGTCGGCAAACGACACGGGCACAACGTCCTCGCCCAGAAGGCAGCAGATCCAGCGGACCGGACGAACAAAGGTCGCATGCTCGTGACCCCAGCGCTGAGAGCGGTAGTTGGGCCACTGCAGGCCAGCGATAGTCTTCTCGCACAGGGCCGTCAGGATCGGGGTGGCCGGGGCGGAAGGGATGTTCTTCTCGGCAAAGACGTACTCACGGCCGTCGGTGTCCTCGCGACGGACCAGATCCTCGGCAGCCACACCGCACTTGCGGGCGAAGCCCTGGGCGGCCTTGGTGGCGTTACCGTCGGCATCGAAGGCGATGTTGGCCGCGGGGCCGCGCTTGACCTCGTGAACTTCATCGGTCGCGGTGGCGACGTCGGCCACGAGTGCAGCCAGGCGACGCGGACTCGAAATCACGCGGACCTCGCCGTGGGCCAGACCGGCCTCGTCGAGACCCTTGGCGATCATGGTGCCAAGCTGCTTGACAGCATTGTTCAGCGGTGCGGAGGGCATTTCCTCCGTACCGATCTCAAACAGGAAATCCTTAGCGTCTGCCATGGCTTACGCCACCTCGCCTTCCTGATCGGCATTCTCGTTGACTCCGGCGACCTCGGCCATGTAGGCCTCGCAGCACGCCTTGGCGACGGCGCGGACGCGCAGGATGTAGTTGGCACGCTCGACCGCGGACAGAGCGCCGCGGGCATCGAGCAGGTTGAAGGCATGGCTGCACTTCATGACGCAGTCGTACGCCGGCAGCGGAAGCTTGCGCTCCAGGCAGGAGTGGCACTCGGCCTCGTAGTCGTCAAACTTCTGACGCATCATCTCGACGTTGGCGACCTCAAAGTTATAGGCACTGAACTCGCGCTCGTTCTCGAGGAACACGTCGCCATAGGTCATGGGCGTGCCGTCGGGCAGGTAGCTCCACACCAGGTCGTAGACCGAGTTAACGCCCTGGGCGTACATGGCGATACGCTCCAGGCCGTAGGTGATCTCGACGGGCACGGGGTCGACCTCGATACCGCCCACCTGCTGGAAGTACGTAAACTGCGTAACCTCCATGCCATTGAGCCAGACCTCCCAGCCAAGGCCCCAGGCGCCGAGCGTCGGGCTCTCCCAGTCGTCCTCGACAAAGCGGACGTCATGGTCGTTGGGGTCCAGGCCAATGGCGGCAAGAGACCCCAGGTAAAGCTCCTGGGCGTTGACCGGAGAGGGCTTGATGAGCACCTGGAACTGATAGTAGTGCTGCATGCGGTTGGGGTTCTCGCCGTAGCGGCCGTCGGCGGGACGGCGGCAAGGCTGCGCATAGCAGGTGCGCCACTCGGCGGGACCGAGCGAGCGCAGCGTGGTCGCGGTATGGAAGGTACCGGCACCGACCTCGGAGTCATAGGGCTGCATAATGACGCAGCCCTGCTCGCCCCAGTACTGCTGGAGGCGCAGGATGATGTCTTGGAAGGAAAGCGATGAAGCGTTCATGCCTCTAATATCCCCTCGTCGAAACGATTACACGGTTAGGTACTGTACTATAGCGGTTTTTAGTCGATAGCGCCGATGCGGTTGAGCGGCCAGTAGCGCACAAGCGCCACAGCGATCAAATCAGAGCGATCGACGGGACCAAAGTAGCGTGAGTCGGCAGAGTTTTCGCGGTTGTCGCCCATCACCCACACGCACCCGTCGGGAACGGTGTAGGGATAGCTTACCTGAGCGCCGGGCGCTTGGACCGAAAGTGGCCAGCTCATGCCCGTCGTATAGTCCTCGTCGAGCGCCTGGCCGTCAACGACCACCTTGCCGTCCTGCAGGTCAACCGTCTGGCCGGCCGTGGCAATAACGCGCTTGACAAGAACATCATGCTCGGAGGTGCCATCGGGGTTGTGAAACACCACGATATCGCCCTGCTTGACGGGCTGACCGAGCTCGAGGCTCACCTTTTGCGCCAGGATCTGGTCGCCAATCTCGATCGTGGACTCCATGGAGCCGGTGGGCACCACAAAGGGCTCGACCACAAAGGTACGGATCAGGAACGTGGCCACGAGCGCGATCGCGATGACCGCGATCCACTCAAAAGCGCCCCTCAACGCGGAATGTTGCGTAGGAACCATACTCACTCCTCGCTCTGCGAATACGAAGCGTCAAGAATCTCCTGCGCGTAAGCACGCTCCTCGGGCGTGAGCCGCGCTGTCTCGATCAGATCGGGACGCCAGCAGCAGGTGCGCTCGATGGCGTTCTTGCGACGCCAGGCATCGACCTTGGCGTGATCGCCGCTCACAAGCACCGGCGGCACGCCCTCGCCGTTGAACTCGGCGGGGCGGGTGTACTGCGCGTACTCGAGCAGTCCTCCGTCCTCGGCGGTCGAGAATGACTCGTCGACGTTGCTCATTTCGTCACCAAGGGCGCCGGGAATCAGGCGTACGACGGCATCGGCAACGACCATAGCGGGAAGCTCGCCGCCCGTGAGCACATAGTCGCCGATCGACAGACGCTCATCGGCATACGCATACGCACGCTCGTCGACACCCTCGTAGCGACTGCACACAAACAGCAGGCGCTCACTTTTGAGCAGGCGCTCAGCCACATGCTGCGTAAAAGGCTCGCCACAGGGGGTAAAGAACACCACAGTGGGCTTGGGACCCTCTGCGCTAATGGCCTCGATGGCCTCTGCGATAGGCTCGACCTTCATGAGCATGCCCTGCCCGCCGCCGTACGGCTCGTCATCGACGGTACGATGGCGGTCGTGCGTCCAGTCGCGCAGGTTATACGCCTTAAAATCAAAAAGGCCGGCCTTGCGGGCGCGGCCCAAAATCGATGTGGACATGACGGGCTCAAACATCTCGGGAAAGACCGAAAGGGTCTCGATCAGCATGTTGTCCTCCCTACTTGTCCATATCGATCAGGCCGTCCATAACGTGGACGGAAATTGTTCCTTTGTCGGGAAGATCGAGCACAACCTGCTCGATCACGGGAATCAGTACCTCGCCGTACCGATCACCCTCGACAACCCAAACATCGTTAGCGGGCGTCGACATGATCTCGACGATCGTGCCGAGCGAACCGAAGCGCTCGTCGACCACCTCGCGACCCATCAGATCGGTATAGGCAGCGTCGAGCGAATCGAGCTCAAAGTCGTCACGATTTGCCAGCACGTAGCATCCCGTGATGCCCTCGGCGGCCGTCAAGTCGTCAATGCCCTCAAACGAGACCAGATCGCCATCGCCCGTATCGGTGACGGACACGACCGTGCAAAAGCGGTCGCGCTTGAGCGCCGGCGGCGTCAGGGCGACGCGCATACCCGGCTCTAATACAGAAGGAAGCCCCCGCAGCGGCTGCGCGAGGACCTCCCCCTTCCTTCCGTGCGGCTTGACCACACGGGCGATGTTTTTGTACTGGGACCTCAAGGTCCTAGCCCAGAACCTCTACCTCGACAGCAGTGTCGAGGCGAGCGGCCAGTGCACGGGCGAGCGTGCGAATGGCCTTGATGGTACGGCCACGACGGCCGATGACCTTAGCGACGTCATCCTCGGCGACCGAAACCTCAATCGTAGAGGCGTCGTCACCATCGATGACCTCAAGGCTCACGGAATCCGGGTCGTCGACGATCTGAACAACGAGATATTCGACGAGATCGGCGATGCGATCTGAGAGCATTGCCTCACCCTCGAGCTGTGCAGCGTCAACCTCAGGCACGATTTACTCCTCGGCGCCCTCAGCGGCCTCAGCGGCCTCAGCGGCAGCCTTAGCGGCCTCGGCCTCTTTGGCGAGCTGCTTCTTGGACTTCTTGACGACGGTCTCGGTCTTCTCGCCCTCGTTGGCGGCCTTGACCAGAGCGGCAACGGCGTCGGTGAGCTGAGCGCCCTTGGACTGCCAGTCGGCGATCTTCTCGAGGTCGAGGTTGATGGTCTTGGGGGCGGTCATCGGGTTGTAGCGGCCAACCTCCTCGATGATACGACCGTCACGCGGGGCGCGGGAATCGGCGACGACGACACGGTAGTACGGACGCTTCTTAGCGCCGTGACGAGCAAGGCGAATCTTGACTGCCAAAGGAAACTCCTCCAACCAAGCAGCTTTAGGCTGCAACTACAAACAAACAGTTGAACATAATACGCCATCGACGCGGGCAGGTGAAGTCCGTGAGACCAACTTCTTCGGTGTAGTCGAGGGCAAATCCATATCTTAGACAAGAATTCGGGATTTGCAAGCACATACACGCACCCCACATGAGCTGCGCGGTATACTCATGACATGGAAAGACGCGAACAGACATACGGTTATGAGGATGCTGCGGGCGTCACACCGCCGCCCTGGACGGGTCCGGCGGTGGGCCTCATGGACCTCGATGCGTTTTTTGCGAGCGTGGAGATGCTCGACCATCCCGAATGGCGCGGAAAGCCGCTCATTGTGGGCGGAGACGCCGATTCGCGTGGTGTCGTGTCCACGTGTTCGTATGAGGCGCGTCGCTTTGGCGTGCACTCTGCCATGGCCTCGGCCGAGGCGCGGCGCTTGTGCCCGCAAGCCATTTGGACGCATGGGCATTTTGATCGCTATCGTAAGGTCAGCGCGCAGGTCATGGCGATTCTCGCCGACGAGACCCCGCGCGTTGAGCGCGTATCCATCGACGAGGCCTTTATCGATATCACACCGGGTCGCTTTGCGCCCGAAGACCCGCTGCTGGTTGCGCGACGCATCAGTGATCGCGTGGCAGCGCTGGGAGTAACCTGCTCCATTGGCGTGGGCTGCAACAAGACGGTTGCAAAGATCGCAAGCGAGCGGGACAAGCCGTTTGGGTTGACCATCGTGCGCCCCGGAACCGAACAGCGCTTTTTGGCCGCGCTGCCGGTATCTGTCATGAGCGGCATCGGACGCTCGGCCGAGGAGCGGCTGCGCCGCATGCGCATCTACACGCTTGGCGAGCTGTCACGTGCATCGGAATCCACCTTGGCCTCTATTTTTGGAGTCAACGGCGAACGCATGCGCCAACGTGCGCTGGGGCTCGAAATCTCCGAAGTCACAAGCCTCGATGAAGAGCGCGAGGTCAAGTCGGTCAGCAATGAACGCACCTTTGCGAACGATTTAACTGAGCGCGGGGACATCGAAGCGGCGATTGCGCTGCTGGGAGAGTCGGTCGGACGCCGCCTGCGCCGTCAGGGACTAACGGGCGCCACGGTGACGCTCAAACTCAAGTATTCGTACGGAAACGGTCGCTCGGCACGGCGCCGGCTGCCGCATCCGACCGACGATGAGAACATCTTCGTGGCGGTGGCGCTCGAGCTG
>CABQWP010000007.1 GCA_902467875.1 uncultured Collinsella sp.
GGTCGAAGCGTAAGCCCCGGCGTTGGTGGAAATGGTGAAAATGCGTTGGCGCGATCGGGGAAATTGCGTTGGCGGAATCGGCTAAAGTGCGATGGCGAAATTGGTTGTTTTTACAGTAGCGCTAACAACCCATACCGGGGTGACGTCGTGCGACAGTATCGCCTTGGCCATCCTGGCCGCGTCGTTGCGGTCGTTCTTGGACGAGAGGTCTGCCGACGACCTCGGGACCCTGGAGACGGCCGCGACGACGCAGTCGACGCCGAGCCCGGAGAGCTCCCTCTGCGGGGCGAAGCCGAGGTAGCCGCTCTCGTAGGCGGCGAGCGACGGGCCGGGGAAGCCCGACATCCACTCCGCGACCTCGCCCCAGGGGTTGCCGCGGAACCTCCTCGTCACGGCCTCGCCCGTCTCCGCGTCGAGCGCGCAGACGGTGGTGGACCTGAGGTGTACGTCCATTCCGAAGGCGGTAGAATATCTAGGCACGGGAGCCTCCCAACCTCGTTGCGGCGCGGCTGCGCCTCTGGCACTTCAACAACATTGTCGCAGCCCCGACCCGCGGTCACGAGCGGGGGCTCCTGTCGTTTCCGTGCCCCTGGATTGGGTCATAGTGTCTGACTTATGCTCAACCAGCGACGTTTCCGCGCTTGTCAAGATAGTCATTGGGGACGTTCTTAAACGACTGGTCATTCAGGAACGTCCCCAATGACTACCCACAGAATGAGCGTGGATAATCTCCCGTTTTTGGCTCAACGGCGTGCTCAAAGTGGGAGATTATCCACGCTCATCAGGAAAGTGTCCAAAAATCCACGCTCGTTCGCCTTGGATTGCATCGCCCGTGGCCGACAGCGGCGCGGCACCGGTCCGCGTGGCGGCGTATAATCGGCGGCAGATGACTTGGACGTTAGGAAACCATGACCGATAGCATGCAGCAGATGGCGCTCGACACGCTCGGCGCCTATTTTGGCTACACCTCGTTTCGCCCGGGACAGGACCGCATGATCGATGCGATCCTTGCCGGTCGCGATGCGCTGGGCGTTATGCCCACGGGCGCCGGCAAGTCCATTTGCTACCAGGTGCCCGCGCTCATGCTGCCCGGGATCACCTTTGTGGTGAGCCCGCTGCTGTCGCTTATGGAGGACCAGACCCGTGCGTTGCTCGCGGCGGGTGCGCGACCCAGCTATCTCAACTCCAGCCTTACTCCGGCCCAGCAAAACACTGTGCTCAAGCGGGCGCGCGAGGGTCGCTACCAGCTTATGTACGTGGCGCCCGAGCGCCTGCTCGAGCCGCGCTTTTTAGCTTTTGCGCAGGAGGCCGCGGCGGACGGCGGCATTGGCGTGCCGCTCGTGGCCATTGACGAGGCCCACTGCGTGAGCCAATGGGGTCAGGATTTCCGCCCCGCCTACCTGCAGATTCGCGAGTTTATTGATTCCCTGCCGCAGCGTCCCATTGTGGCGGCCTTTACCGCTACGGCAACCGAGCGCGTGCGTGCGGACATCCAGCAGATGCTCGGCCTGCAAAACCCCGCGACGGTGGTGACGGGCTTCGATCGCAAGAACCTCTACTTTGGCTGCGAGGAGATGGGCGACAAAGCCAAGACCGCCTGGGTGCGCGACTATGTGATCGCGCATTCGGGCGAGAGCGGCATCGTGTATTGCTCGACCCGCAAGACCGTCGATGCGCTGGCAGGTGAGCTTGCCGAGGCGCTGGGCCCCAGTGGCATTCGCGTTGGCCGTTACCATGCCGGCATGGGCAACGACGCCCGCCGCCAAAGCCAGCGCGCCTTTATCGACGACGATATCCAGGTGATGGTTGCCACCAACGCCTTTGGCATGGGCATCGACAAGCCCAACGTGCGCTACGTGATCCACAACAACGTGCCCGAGAGCATCGAGGCCTACTACCAGGAGGCGGGCCGCGCCGGCCGCGACGGCGACCCGGCCAGCTGCCACCTGCTGTGGAACGGCAACGATTTTCGCATGCGCCGCTTTCTGATCGACCGCGGCGATGCTGCCGACGAGGCGCTCGACGACGAGCAGCGCGCGTGGGCGCTCCAGAATCGATATCGCCTGCTCAGCCAGATGGAGGGCTACTGCAATACCACCGGCTGCCTGCGCGAATACATGCTGCGCTACTTTGGCGACGAGGCCGCGGCCGAGCATGCCGCGGCCGGTACGGGCGGCACCGCCACGGACGAGGCCGAGGGCTGCGGCAACTGCAGCAACTGCCTCACGCAGTTCGAGGTCGAGGACGTCACCGATATGGCCCGCGCCGCCGTGCGCTATGTGGCCACGCGTCCCATGCGCTTTGGCAAGTCACTGATCGCCGACGTGCTCCACGGCGGCAACACCGAGCGCATTCGCCAGATGCATCTGGACGAGGACCGCGGCTACGGTGAGCTGTCGAGCGAATCGGTCGGGCGCATCAAGGACATCATCGGCCAGCTGTGCGGTCGCGGTTATTTGGCCACCTCGCAGGGGCAGTACCCGGTCGTGGGGCTGGGCCCGCGCGCCGGCGAGGTCGAGGACGAGGCGTTTGCCTTTACCGTTAAGCGTCGCGCGTCCAAGCGCAAGGCCTCGGCCCGCGCCCGCCGTGCGGTGGATCTGCTGCGTGAGGAGGCCGAGCTGGATCAGCGCCCGCGCGTGGGTGACGATGCCGAGCTGTTCGAGCGCCTGCGTGCCCTGCGCAAGGAGATCTCGACCGAGCTGGAGATGGCGCCGTACATGGTCTTTTCCGACAAGGCCCTG
Organism: uncultured Collinsella sp.; assembly: GCA_902467875.1. GTDB lineage: Bacteria > Actinomycetota > Coriobacteriia > Coriobacteriales > Coriobacteriaceae > Collinsella. The sequence goes on from CABQWP010000007.1 coordinate 2,742, forward strand.
CGCGGCCTGTGCCGCCTACGCCCACAGACGCGCGACGAGCTTATCCAGGTCAACGGCATCGGCGAGAAAAAGGCCGACGCCTTTGGCGAGCAGTTTATGGCGGCGATTGAAGAGTTTGAGTCCGAGCATGCACGGAACGGAGCATAACGATGGCATCCGACGATAAAACCGAGCGCACTGAGGTGTCCGCCGTGCCGCTGTACCAGCGGGTAATGGACGACCTAAAAGGCGAGATCGCGCGTGGCGTGTACGCATCCGGCTCGCGTATTCCTTCCGAGATGGAGCTCGCGAAGTACTACGGCGTGGGACGCATCACCGTGCGCCGCGCCATCGAGGAGCTGTCGCGCGCGGGGTATCTCAACCGCCAGCAGGGGAGGGGCACGTTTGTTTGTGCGCCCAAGCTCAAGCGCAAGATTGTCCAGAAGGGTGACGTTCAGAGCTTTTCCGAGGGTTGCGCTGCCAACGACATGGTGGCCGGAGCACGCCTGGTGTCGCGCACGGTGGTTGCGGCGACGCGCGAGGACGCCGCGTTTTTTGGGGTGGAACCCGGCTGCGAGCTCATCGTTGTCGAGCGCGTGCGCACGGCAGACGGCGTGCCCGTCATGCTCGAGAACAACGCCTTTGTGCTGGCCGACCATCCCTATCTGCAGACGCTTGCCGACAAGGACCTCACGGACAATTCCATCTTTGCGCTCGTTGCCGAGCATTCGGGCCGCGCGCCGCTCAAGTCCGACCCTTGTACGGTGGAGATTGCGCTTGCCGATGCTCAGGCGGCCTCGCTGCTGGAGGTGCCGGTCGGCGAGCCGCTCTTCTATATGGAGGCGTACTTTACCGACGAGGACGGGCAGCCCCTGCTGCTCGGACGCCAAAAGATTGTGGGCTCGCGCTACGTGTTCGACATTTAACGTCCACAGATAGAACAATATAGAACAAGTTTGGTGAAATGACTTCACGGGCGTCGTCGTGCGTGCTATAAATAGGACAACATAGAACGACCACAGGTACGAGCTGTCATCGTTCAAAACTGCCACACAAGGAGGAACATCACCGTGAACGCACACGATCTGGTTCAGGAAATTATCGAGCGCAAGGGCAAGATTGAGAACGTCTTTTGGATCGCCTGCGGCGGTTCGATGATCGACCTGATGCCGGCCAACGAGCTGCTCAAGCGCGAGGCAACCACGTTTACCTCGACGGTCTACACGGCGCGCGAGTTTTGCCTGATGGCCCCCAAGAGCCTTGGCGAGAAGTCGCTCGTCATCGCCTGCAGCCATAGCGGCAATACGCAGGAGGTCGTCGACGGATGCGAGATGGCGCTGGCTGCCGGAGCCGAGGTCGTTGCCCTCACCGACTGCGAGGGCTCAAAGATCGACAACGGCAAGTGGACTACCTGGGTCTATCCGTGGGGTGAGGGTGTGCCGCAGGCCGAGGTCCCGCAGGGCATCGGCGCTCTGATGGCTGCCGAGCTGCTCGACCAGCAGGAGGGCTACGAGGCGCTCGCCGACATGTACGCCGGCCTCAAGCAGATGGATGCCCTGCTGCCCGCTGCCCGCGAGAAGGTCAACGCCGAGCTGGGCGATCGCTTTGCCGAGCTCTGCCAGCAGCACAAGTTCTTCTATATCCTGGGTTCCGGCCCCAACTTTAGCCAGACCTACGCCATGGCCATCTGCTCGCTCATGGAGATGCAGTGGCAGCACTGCTGCTACATCCACTCCGGCGAGTACTTCCACGGCCCGTTCGAAGCCACCGAGCCCGGCGTGTTCTATTTCGTGCAGCTCGGATCGGGCGAGTGCCGCCCCATGGAGGAGCGCGCGCTGGCGTTCCTCAACACGCACACCGATACGGTCATGGTGCTCGATGCACTCGAGTACGGCGTGGGCGAGGTGCCTGCTAGCGTGCGTTCGTACCTGGAGCCGATCTTCTTCTACAACATGAGCTGCGAGCTGCGCGCCGCCCGCGGCAAGGTGTTCGACCACAGCCCCGAGGTTCGTCGCTACATGGGCATCGAGCAGTACTAGGTAACGGGAAAAGCAGTCACCTTCGATCCGCGAGCGTGTCGCGTGAGCCAAAAAGCGGGCCGTGCCGGGGATTTCCGGCACGGTCCGCTTTACATCGCGTCCGTATGAGCGAGGTGTCGCGTCAAGCGGCGGCCTACTTGCCGACGACGCCCTCGGCGTCCCACCAGTCGAGCTGGGCGATGTTGTCGCGAATGTGCTGGCAGCTCTTGTGGAAGCCCTCGAGCTCGTGCTCGGACAGGTCCAGTGTGTAAACCTCCTCGACGCCCTCGGCACCGATCACGCACGGCAGGGAGGTAAAGATGCCCTCCTCACCATATTGGCCGGTCATGAGCGTGGAGGCGGAAAGCACGGCGTGCTCGTTGTGCAGCACGGCGGCGCAGACGCGCGCGGCGGAGTTGGCGACGGCGTACTCGGTGCACTGCTTGCCCTGGTAGGTCACATAGCCGCCCTTGCGCGCGAGCTCCTCGACCTCCATGTGGTCGAAGGCGTACTTGTCGGGGTTCTCGGCCTGGAGCTCGTTGAGGCTCTTGCCGGCGATGGTCGCGGCCTTAAAGGCGGCCAGCTGGCTAAAGCCGTGCTCGCCGATCATGTAGGCGTCGACGGACTTGGGGCTCACGCCGACCTTTTTGGAGATCTCGGTGCGCAGGCGGGCAGAGTCCAGACCGCAGCCCGAGCCGATGATCTTCTTGGGATCGTAGCCGGTCAGGTGCCACAGCTCGGTGCATACGACGTCGCAGGGGTTGGAGATGCTCACGAAGATGCCGTCAAAGCCGGCGTCGACGATGCGCTTGGCAAAGGTGCGGGCGGCGTCGGTGGTAAAGAACAGCTCGCCGTCGCGGTTGCCGGCGGCCAGCGCGACCTTGCCGGCAGCGTTGACGATAACGTCGCAGCAGGCCAGCTCCTCGTAGTGGTCGTAGCAGTTGACGATTTTGGTGTTATACGGGACAAACGAAAGGGAGTCGCGCAGGTCCTGGACCTCGGACGTCACCTTGGCCTCGTTGATATCGCACAGGTACAGCTCATCGGCAATGCCCTGCATGAGCAGGCTGTTGGCGACATGTGCTCCTACGTGGCCCTGGCCGACCACACCGATCTTACGCGTCTGGTACATATATGTATCCTTTCGGCCGAGTTTTTCGCGTCGAACCATTGTATCGTCCTGCTGCCACTTTGCTAGGCTAAAGCGCCGTAGATTTTTGGACATGCCTTAATCTCTACTTTTAGCTGTTTTGGACCACTGGCGGTGTCTCGGGGCGATGCACTCGCGCGGATGGGGCCGCTCGTTGTACCATAGCTGCAACTGACTCGTAAGGAGCATCCATGCCCATTCGCATCCCCGACGCCCTCCCTGCCGCTGCGCAGCTCGAGAGCGAGAACATCTTTGTCATGACCGAGTACCGCGCACTGCACCAGGACATCCGTCCACTGCGCGTGCTCATCCTCAACCTCATGCCCACCAAGATCGCTACCGAGACGCAGATCATGCGCAAGCTCTCCAACACGCCGTTGCAGGTGGAAGTGGACCTGCTGCGCACCAAGACGCACGAGGCCACGCACGTGAGCGCCGGCCACCTGGAGACGTTCTACCGCACGTTCGACGACATCCGCGACATCCACTACGACGGCCTGATCATCACGGGCGCGCCGGTGGAACAGATGCCGTTCGAGGAGGTCGACTACTGGCCCGAGCTCTGCCAGATCATGGATTGGTCCACCACGCACGTGCACTCTACGCTGCACATTTGTTGGGGCGCGCAGGCGGGGCTCTACCATCATTACGGTATCCAGAAGTACGACCTGCCGGCAAAGGCGAGTGGCGTGTTCGAGCATTATCTGGTGAAGCCGCAAAGCCCGCTGGTCCGCGGCTTTGACGACCGTTTCTATGCCGTGCATTCGCGCAACACCGATGTGCGCCGCGAGGACGTGGAGGCCGAGCCGCAGCTTGAGGTCGTGGCCGTGTCAGACGAGGTGGGCCTGTACATCGTCAAGTCGACCGACAGCCGTCGCTTCTTTGTCTTTGGCCACCCCGAGTACGATACCGATACGTTGCGCCTGGAGTACGAGCGCGACGTGAAGCGCGGGCTCAACCCTCAGGTGCCGGCGCATTACTTCCCGGGCGACGATCCCGCTGCCGAGCCGCGCAACGTCTGGCGCAGCCAGGCTCAGCTGTTCTACACCAACTGGCTCAACTACTACGTCTACCAGACCACGCCCTACGACCTGGCCCGCGCCGGCGAGGAGCACTAGGCTGCGATGGTACTGCTGTAGCCGTGGCTGATGTGGCGGCGATTAGGCGCTGATGATGTGGGGTAGCGGCAGGTCGTGAGCGTCGGTGGGAACGCGGTCGACACGCTGCTCGTCAAAGGCGATGCCGATGATTTGGCATGCGGGCGAGAGCATGGGCAGATAGCGGTCATAGCAACCGCCGCCGTAGCCCAGGCGCGCGCCGGTTTGGTCGAAGGCCACGAGCGGCACGACGATCATGTCGAGAGCTTCGGCAGGCACGATAGGGAAGTGGTTGCTGTCGATGTCCGTGGCCGCGAAGGCCCGCGTGGGGTGGGCGATAAACGGAGCCGCGGACGCATCGTCGGCGGCAACTGCCCGCATACACATGCGCTGGCCACAAGCCACGGCGTCTGTTGCCGAGAGCATGCACGGATAGGCCACGCGCCAGCCGCGCGCGGCGGCCGCAGCGGCAAACGCGGCAGGGTCTGCCTCGGAACCCATCGCGGCATAGACGGCAACGATGCGCGGCGCCGCGGCATCCAAGCGGCCCAGCAGCTCAACCAGCCGCGCACAGATATCAGCAGACTTCGCCGCCCGCACATCCAAATCAATCGCATCGCGCCGGGCAATCACCGCTCGCCGCAATTTAGCCTTGTCCATCCCAACCTCCTCTAGCAAACCTGCCAAAAAGGGACAGGTTTATTTTGGCGGGTTTTATCTGGGTAAACAGCAAAAACAACCACGAAGGGGACACATGCACCTTCGTGGCGGTCTGTGCCGTGATGGGCGTCTGCGGCGGTTTGTCTCGATCTGTAACAGTAACTCGGCAAAATTGGACTTAGATGTTACAGATTGAGACAAAGAGCTAGTGCCGTTCGGGAACGTCTTGATCTGTAACATCTGGAGCCGATATTGCCGTCTAGATGTACAGATCGAGACAAACCGCCGCGGTGGGCTGCGCCGCCTCGCCCAAGCCGCAGAAAAAGGTAGATTTCCGGGCATGTCCCAAAAATCTACCTTTGTTGTGGTTAGCCCAGCAGGTCGATGACGTTGAAGCCGGCGTTGCTCTTGGCGATGACGTCTCGGCCGCCAAAGACGCAGGTGGGCGAGGTGGCCGCGATGCGCGTGACGTCGGCGCCGAGCGAGCGCAGCTCACCGGGCGTGGCGGCGAGCATCTGGGCGCGGCGCTCCTCGCGTGCATGCGGATCGAGTCCGGCCAGGTAGGTCGTGTTGCGGCGCTTGGTGAGCGCGTACGGCTTCACCGGCGCGTCCATGCCGCTCACGCAGCTCACGATAAAGCCCTCAAAGGCGGCCTCGTCGGGCTCAAAGCTGCCGAGCCATTCGCCTGCGCGCGCCACGCGCTCAATCGAGGGGTCGATTGCCGGGTCGCGGTAGGTGTAGAACGCCGCCTGACGCTCGCCGGCCGCGCGGAATCCGCAGCCGTACGCACCACCCTTCACGCGGATCTCGTTCCACAGGTAGTCGTAGGAGAGCGCGTTGGCGGCAACCGCCCAGGCGCCCGTCACGTCAATGCCCAGGCGACGCGGATCGCACGCACGCGCGGCAAAACAGATGTCGCTGGGGATGACAAAAGCCTCGTGGCGGTCGCACGGCGCCGGCACCACGAGCGCGTCGCGGCCGGCATCGGCGCCGTCGCCAGCGTCCAGCCCCAGGTCGCCCGCGGCATCCCAGTATGCGTTAAAGTCCTCATCGCTGCCGGTAAAGCTCGCCAGGCAGCCGTCGGCTACAAAGATGCGGCCTGCCAGCTCGGCAAGCTTGGCACGCAGGCCGTCCAGGCGCTCGTCAAAGCGGTCGAGCAGATTGCGCAGGAACAAGTAGAAGTCCACGCCCGAAAGCTGCTCGCGCACCACGGCCGAAGGCGAGCTGTAGCTCATCGCGCGACCGAGCGCCGCCGAGTGGCCGTTGTTGATAAAGCCCTGCTCAAGCCCAATGCGAATCTGCGTGAGCACGTCGCGCACGCGGTCGGCATCGGCATCGAGCAAAAGTGTGCTCGACCACACCTCGCGCGGCAGGCTCGCCAGCGCATCGATCTTCTCGGACAGGGCTCCGGCGCTCACCAGCAGATAGGGGCGCACGCCGTCCACGTCGGGCTGGGTCATGACCTCGGTCGTAAAGCTCAAAAAGCCCAGCTTGCCGGCGAGCACGTTGTCGAGGTCCTCGGCCGAGTGCTCGCTCGTGGGCAGCTGTTTGAGCAGCCGGCAGAGCAGTGTCACATAGGGCAGGTCCTCAAACGCGACGCAGCTCAGGTCGAAATACTGCATGGCGTAGGCCAAACGGTTGGTGGGGATGCCGTGGCGCAGGCAGGGGATGGGCGCGGTCGTGTCCACGACCAGCGGCGGCTCGGGGCGTGCCTCGCCAATGTCGGACACGCGCAGGCGCGGCAGCGTGGCCTTGGCCTCGGGCGTGTCTTCCGCCTCCTGCGCGGCACGCAGCACGGCCGTGCGCTCGACCACGTCGGCCAGCTCGGCATCGGTCATGGCATCGCGCTTGGCTGCCAGCTCGGCGGCTTCGGCACCCTCCGAACCCCCCGCGGCGTCCACCGGCACCAGCTCGACCAGTGCCATGTGATCGTTCTGCAGCACCAGCTCGCGCAGCAGGTCCTCAAAATAGCTGCCGTCCAGCTCGCTACGCAGCTCCTCGTACACCGGGCCGTACTTGAGCGCCAGCGTCGCGGCGTCGTCATCGTAGAGCCACGTGCTCAGCGCGTCGCACGCAATGGCCACGCCGTCGGCGATGCCATAGTCACGCTGGCGCAGGTCGTACTCGTTGCTGCTGATGATGGCTTCCAGACGCTCGCGCGGAACTCCGTGCTCGCACAGGTCGCGGCAGGCGTCCTGGAACACGCGACGCAGCTCGCGCGCCACACCGGGCTGTGCGTTTTGCAGCATGATGAGCTCGTAGGGCTGCAGGCTCTCGGCCGCGGTGTAGCTCACCACGTTGCCGCCCAGGCCGGCGGCCAGAATGGCCTTCTTAACCGGCGCTTCGTTGGAGCCCAGCAGCGCCTCGAACAGGATATCCGCCGCGATCGTGCGCTTGCGGTCGAGCGCGCTGCCCAGCACAAGGCCCAGGCCCACCAGGGCGTTCTCGGGTGTGGTGGCCATCTCGATGCGCTTGTACTCGCAGGTCACGGGCGCCTGCGCGTCCAACGGATTGGGCGCCAGCGTGGACGGGTCCTCGCCGGCGGCAACGGCAGCGTCCATGCGGCGGCTCGCGGCACTCGGCTGCGACAGATAGCGCTCGTCCAAAAAGGCCAGTGCGCGGTCCACGTCCAGGTCGCCGTAGAGCGTGATGTAGGAGTTGGAGGGATTGTAGTGTCGCGCGTGCGTGTCCAGGAACTGCTCGTAGGTGAGCGCGGGAATCGCGCGCGGGTCGCCGCCGCTCTCGTGCGCATAGGCGGTGTCGGGATAGAGCGCGGCGTTGACGGCATCGTCCAGCACGCTCATGGGGTCGGACAGCGCGCCCTTCATCTCGTTGAACACCACGCCGTTATAACGCAGCGTGCCCTCGTGCAGGCTCGCGGCGCTGCTGTCGCCGTCGCCCTCCGGCAGGTCCAGTTCGTAGTGCCAGCCCTCCTGCTCAAAAATGGTGGGCTTGGTATAGATGGCCGGGTTGAACACCGCGTCCAGGTACACGTCCATCAGGTTGTACAGATCCTGCTCGTTGGTGGTGGCAACGGGGTAGATGGTCTTGTCGGGGTAGGTCATGGCGTTGAGGAACGTCTGCATGGAGCTCTTGATCAGGTCGACAAACGGCTCCTTGACGGGAAACTTGGCCGATCCGCACAGCACCGAGTGCTCAAGAATATGGAACACGCCGGTGGAATCGGCCGGCGGCGTCTTAAAGCCAATGGCAAAGGCCTTGTTCTCGTCGTCGCACGCCAGGTACAGCAGGCGAGCGCCCGAGGCAGTGTGTCGCAGCACGTAAGCGTCCGAGTCGAGCTCGGGCACGGTCTCGCGGCGCTCGACGGCAAAGCCGTGGCAGGTAGTGCCGGGCACCAGCAGTGCAGCGGCTGCGGCGCGCGGGTCGGTTGAGGTGGTGGGCATATGCAGTCTCCTTTGACGCCCCAGCGGGGGCGAATCGAGTCGAATCCACGAGAGTATACCCATATGGGGCCGCGGCTCTGCGGCGAACTGGAGACGATGCCAGCGGATTGGGTAAAGGCCCCGCGTGCCCGCCGCGCGAGCGTGGAAACTTGGACGCCTATCGAATGAGAGTGGATTTTCGGACGGAATCAGCCTCAAAACGCCCAAATACCGTCCAAATATCCACCCTCATTTCCCGACCGTCCAAAATCCACGCTCATCCGCCGCCCGCACATCTCTCATATCTCATTCGTCTCTAATATGAGAGATAACAGAAAGATGAGAGATAATTACAAGAGATAACTGAGAGACGAAGGAAATTTATTCGCGGCATTCTCCGCAGAACCGAGCGAAAGGACGTGCAGATGAACGAAAACGAACTGACCGGTCTGCTCGAGTCTTTAAGGCGCATGGGCTCGGACGATTTTAACGTCGAGGTCAAGGAGAGCGCCACGACGCTTTCCCGCGACGTATGGGAAACGGTCAGCGCTTTCGCAAACACCGCCGGCGGCATCATCGTACTCGGAGTGAGCGAGCGCGCGGGTTTTGTCCCAGTTGCAAACTTTGAGACCGAGAAAGTGCTCAACCAATTCGTGGCGGGCATGGGCGATGCGGGCGGTCGCGGAAAGCTGGCCAATCCGCCCAAATACGCGATCGAGCGAGTGGAGCTTCAGGGCGTCATCGTTCTCGTCATTACGATTGAGGAGCTCGACCCGTCGAGCAAGCCTTGCTATGTCATAGAGCGGGGCGCTCAAGGTGGCAGCTACAAACGCATCGATGACAAAGATGTCCCGCTTTCGTCGACCGAGGTTTTGGCACTGCCGTCATATGAGCGGACGAGTCCTAGCGATCGCGATGCGGTGCCCGGCACGAGTGTGGGCGATCTCGACGAGTCGCTGGTCGACCGCACGATAGAGCGTGCCTATTCGTTGACGCCTCGAGCGATGCGCGGTGCGGCGGACAAGAAGACAAAGATGGAGCGTCTGAATTTCCTCGACTTCCAGGGCAATGTTACCAAGGCCGGCCTCCTTGCCGCGGGCGTTTACCCTCAGCAGTTTTATCCCAAGCTCTTTATCGACATGGCTGTCTATGCGGGGACCCGGAAAGGCACGGCGGGGTCGCTGAGGTTCATGGACCGCACAATCTGTGAGGGAACGTTGGGCGAGATGATCTCGGATGCTGTCGCGGCCGTCGCCAAGAATTTGCGGCGAACCTCGACCGTCCAAGGTGTCTCGCGTGTCGACTCGCTGGAGATTCCCGAGGAGGTTCTGCGCGAGGCAATCGCCAACGCCGTAATCCATCGAGAATACGGGGATCGGTTCTGTGGACAATCGATTGCCGTCGACGTCTTTGACAATCGTGTCGAGGTGACGAATCCTGGCGGCCTTTACGGGGGAAAGACTCGCGAGAACTTGTTTGACGGCAGCTCCCGATGCCGTAACGCGACGCTCGTGAAACTCATGTCGATTGTCCCGCTGCCGGATGGCGCAGGTTCGCCGGCTGAGGGCAATGGCTCGGGCATCCCGATGATGATCGATGCCATGCGCGCGCATGGTCTGGCCGAGCCCCTGTTCTGCCCGGGGCTCGATCGGTTCAAGGTCGTACTTTACCGTTCAAAGATCGAGCCGGTCGATCATGGCGGGGGCTTAATTGTGACGGCACTCAAACACTACGGCGAGCTGGGGACGCGTGAGCTGGCAGAACGCACGGGGCTTACAATTTCCCAGGTTAGGTCGCGCGTCAACGCGCTCATTGCTCAAGGCGAGCTTGAGCCCACGGCGCCGTCGACAAGCCGCAACCGCAAATATCGACTGTCAGAGCGCGTGGAATAAATGCGTTAGTGGACGAGGCGACTCAATAATCGACCCTCGATTGGCGCCCACTAAGGTAAAGCGGTTGTTGCCCAGTCGACGGTGATGCTAAAGACTCGGCTTACGCCGGCATGGCCCCGAACCCGTCCATCAAGAACAGCCTAAGAACCAGCTTGATGACATATCCCGGTTTGACTTCAGCCGTGCCAAAGACGCTGCGTTCGGCGAGCTCGCTGCAGTATGCGTAGATATCGCGGATAAGGTCCGCGCCCGAAAGCGTAAACATGTAGCCTGCGTCCGAAAGCGCATTGGGCGCGGCGGGCAATTTGGTCATGCGACAAAAGGTCAACAGGTCGGGCGCCATAGCGTCCTGGTAGCCAAGATGGCTGCCGTCTTCTTGTGCGACGAGTTCCAGCTGGCGTACTCGATTCAGCGCCGCCGCTAACACAAAGCTCGGCGTAGGCGCATTGACGTCCTGGGTGGTCGCCACAAGCCTGCCCGCCGCCTGCGTGATAAGCCAGGCGACCTCGCGCTGGCAGCGCACGGCCTTGCGCGTAACCGGCTTGATGGACGAAGAAGAAACGCTCCCCTTAGGTGGATTCGAAGCAGCCATAAGGCCCTCCCATGAACGACCCGGTCCAACAAGCCCGGATGAAACACGTGCTACATCAGTATACAGGGAAGTGGGGTAGCGGGGTACAAGCGCGCCAGCGGCAAACCGAGAGCATCAACGATGTGCCGATCGCGGAATGAGATCTCGTAATAATTGACTCTCGGCCATATTATTGAGGGGCATAACTCGCGTTCGTATGGTTGTAGGTGCTGGCGATGAACGACATTGACCTTGCTGTTCCGTTGATGGATGGACCAAGCTATGACCGCGCCTGCAGTCTCGTGCCTTCCGAATACGTTGAGGCATGGGAGTGGTTTCTGGGTGAGGAACAGCGCGGCGGCGTTTGGACCAGCCTTCCGCACCACACCAAGGAAGATAGCCCTCAGTATCAGTATCGTTTGAGAATTGGCTCGGACTTCTTTCCCGTAACGCGGGATTCAGGGATCTTCTGGCCGGGCCAGGATCGGGTGAAGCAAGATCCCAATAAGATCTTTGCGCTTTCGGTCCATAACTCTAAAAAGAGCTTCTACACCGATGTACCTCCGCTCTATTTGGACGATGGTACGTGGGTCATTAAGTATTCGGTCCAAGCGCCAGGCGCCGTTGGTTCTCGAGACCAGAATTACAACAGTAAAATGCTCAACTGCATGGAATGTGGCGTTCCAGTCGGAGTCATATTTGCAACCGAGGTGGGCTACAAGGTGCTCGGCCTTGCGTTTGTTGAACGGTTCGAGCCCGAAAACGGATGGTTTGTTCTGCACGGTCCTGTTCATAAAGGCGGACCGGACCCCCGTTTTGCGCCCGACATGAGCTATCTGAAGCACATGCCCGTCGATATTGAGTTTGCCGGACAGGGTACGACCGACGACGAAAAGGTCCGCTATGCGTTAAGGCGCGAGCGATTGGGGCAGCAATGGTTCCGCAAGCAGCTCGTTGCCGCCTATGATGGCCGTTGCGCGGTGTCGGACTGCGGCGTCAGCGAAGCTCTGGAGGCTGCACATATCGAGAATTACTCGGGACCCAAATCGCAGGTTGCCAGCAACGGCATTCTGCTTCGGCGCGACTTACATGCTTTATTCGATGCTCATCTGATTTCGTTTGAGCCTGTTTGCGGCGAATATCGGCTGTGCGGATCGTACCTGCTGGATAAGACCGGCTACGCTTCCTTTGCGGGTGCGACGCTAAGGCAGCCGAATGAGCGTCAGTGGCGACCCAATACGGTGTTTCTTGAGGCCCATCGCATTGAGTTCGATCGCTCGGAAAAGAAGCGTGAAAAGGCGGGGCTTCTGCCGTATTAGCGTATTTGGCTTTGGCATTCTTTGACGATCGTGTTGTTTGATCGGATCGCGTGGCGATGCAATCTCGCGCATGCCCGCCGGTGCATGCTCTTCCTGTTTTGTATAGCGAGAGGGGAGCGTGTATGAGCTGGCGAGGCGATATTGTGATGGGGAAGTACGGAAAACTGCCGTGTGCCCTTATAGACAACAATATGTTTCCGAGCGTAGAGGTTGATTGCGGGTCGTTTGTCGTCACCTGCCCTTGCTGCGGCTCGCAAATACCGTGTCTCGACATTCGGTTCATCGATGCGCGCGACAGGTTCAGCGACGAAGTGAGAAAACAGACAGGCGTTCATATGCCGGTGTATCCGGAGAAATGCCCCGTTTGTGGCCTCGATATCGTGTACGACGCCGGCGACGAGGGATAGGTGATGCGGAGGAGCTGACTGTGAAGGCCTCTCCGTCCCTACAAATAAATCCCCTCACCGAGCTGCTTGTGGAACTCGGCGTGATGGTCGCGTGCCCAGGTAAAGAGCGCCTGGTCAAAGTCGGTACGCGTGGCCGGGACGCCAAAGACGCCGGCAACTTCGACGCGTATAAACTCCAGTGCCGGCAGCTTGTTGATGGCAGTGAGGGCAAACGGGGACGAGGGCTCCTCGAACAGATAGCGGCTGCCTTGCAGCGCGTCGCAACTGGTGCACGTGTTGCCGAGCGACGGGGCTTTGGAGGCTCGCGCGCCTACGGGCTTGTAGCCGCAGCGCTTATGAAGGTAGTCGCGGATCTCGCCCGGCACGCAGCCAAGAGCGGGCACGATGGCGAGTGCGTTGGCGTTGGCCGTGTCGATGGCAATGTGCCCGGCTTCGTTGGGCGCGTGCGCGATGGCGATGCTCTCGTCGTTATCGGCTCGATAGGGAATGCCGAAGGCCGCGACCGAGGTCTCTTTGTGACACTTCCAGCACTCGCGCTTGCCCAGTACTAGATATATATACGGCGCAGAGGGGTCGGATCGGTCAATACCGGGCAGCCACTCGGCAAAGGGCTCGGGGTTGACGCCGCTGGGTACATACCAGATTTTCTTGGTCCGGTCCCATTTGGCGCCCAACGCCTTGGCTTCTTCTTTGTGCGAAAAGGGAACATCGAGCTCGGTGCGCATGGTGGCTCCTTGGTGCTGCAGGTGTAAGTGGCTCAAGGATACCGCAGGGCGCAGACATCGTGGCGTTTTGCCGAGAAGCTGTGGTGCGGACTGATTGGTTATACCGATGGATAGATCGGCAAGTAGATGGTCGGCTTTTGGCCAGTTGGGCGGTTGGAGCTGCCAGCGGATTTGGCGACATAAAACAAAACAGCCCAGAGGGCATAGCCTCTGAGCTGCGAACATTTGGTGGGCGTTAGAAGATTTGAACTTCTGACCTCTTCCGTGTCAGGGAAGCGCTCTCCCCCTGAGCTAAACGCCCGATCAAGGGTGCGCAAGCGCGCAAGGGATAATATAACGGAGCCTGAACTCGGTGGCAAGAACATTTTTAAAAATCGCTTACATTGTGGAATTCGGGGGCTTCGTCATATCCATTTTAAAAGAGCCTGCTGCCGCGATTTGGCTGTCGCATAATGCAAGGCCATTGCGGTATCGAGCTATGGAAAGACACCTGCGGAATTGTCCTACCGATAAGCGGACAAGCCTCCAGCTGGTGACTTCGCCGTGGTAAGGTAAGCCGAATTGTTTCCAGGCTGTTTCGGGGGAGTGGAATGAGCAAAGAGTGTGTCGAGCAGGTCGAAGGCGCAGGGGCTTCGGTGCCGATGACCGATATATCGAACATTGATGTGCCCGAGGGCACCGACGAGCTCAGCCGCAACACCCGTCGCGCCTGGCGCGAGCGCCTTAACGATGCGTCGTCGCGCAAGATGATCACGGGCGTCTTGGCTACGCTGGTGGGCGGTTCGTTTTGGGGCTTCTCGGGCACCAGCGCGAGCTTTCTGTTCGATACCTACCACGTCGACACCTTGTGGCTTATGAGCGTGCGTCAGATTCTCGCCGGTCTACTCTTTATGGCCGTGGTTGTTACGCGCGACCGCGAGCGCCTGGTCAAGCTCTGGACCACACCCGCCGATCGCAAGCAGCTGCTGCTCTTTACCGCTTTTGGCCTGCTGTTCAACCAGTTTTGCTATCTTTCGGCCGTGCGCCTGACGAACGCCGGAACCGCGACGGTGCTCCAGTGCCTGCAGCTCGTTATCATCATGGGCTACACCTGCGTGATCGATCGCCGCATGCCGCGTACTCGCGAAGTCATCGGCATTGGCCTGGCTCTGGGTGGAACCTTTTTAATCGCCACCGGCGGCGACCCCACCAGCCTGAATATCTCGCCGCTTGGCCTGGCAGCAGGTCTTATGTGTGCGGTCAGCGCCGCGTGTATGGCGGTGATTCCCGCCAAGATCCTGCCCGAATACGGCAGCCCCATCGTCACGGGCTCGGCAATGCTCACGGCGGGCGTGATCTCATGTGTCTTCGTGCAGCCCTGGGCGCATGTGCCGGCACTCGACGCTGCCGGCGTCGAGGCGCTCGCGGTGTTCGTGGTTATCGGCTCGTTTTTTGCTTACATGCTCTATATGCAGGGCGTTAAGGACATCGGCTCGGTGCGTGCGAGTCTCATCGGAACCGTGGAGCCCGTCTCGGCGACCATCACCAGCGCCGTTATGCTGGGCACGGTGTTTTTGCCGACCGACCTTATCGGCTTTGCCATGATCATCGTGATGATGTTCCTCACGGTGTAGCTGGCGCCGCTGCCAAGACGGAAAAGGTGTTGTGCCGCATTTTCGCCAATTGATGTCCGTGTCTGGAGTTTAGCTGTCGATGCTCAAAATGCCATAAACTAGTAACGTTATGGACTTTTTCATTGCGACTCAATTGCGAGGATTTCTTTATGGCTGGTAATCACTTTAAGGGCAGCGATAGCGGCCGTCCTGCAGTTCCGCCGCGTCCGAACGGGGCTGGTAAGGCCGGCACGCCGGGCGGCGCTGGACAGGGCGGTTCCGGTAAGCGCGTGTCCCCGGGCGAGACAGCGATGTTTACCGCTCTGTACGAGCAGTCTCAAAAGGCAAAAAAGACCGGCCGTGCAAGAGGGAATGTCTTTGCGGGCGGTGCAACCTCCACGTCGCAGCCGAGCGGGGCTCCTTCGGTACCCGCGAACAACGCAGGTGCTGCCAACGCCGCGAATGCCGCCGGCAACGTTAATGCCGACAAGGCCGCCAACAATACTCCCTCTGCCGGTGGCGCGGGGCTTACGGGTAACCTTGGCACGATTTACACCGGCGCCTCCGAGACTGGCACGTTCGCCCGCCTGGATGATAGCGGTGCCGAGTTTGCGGGCTCGGGTTCCAAGGAAGATTATTACGATTTTGGCTTGAACTACGGTGGCGACGCTTCGCCGAGTTCGACCTCTGACGGTCTGGTCCGTCATCGCCATCGCAAGGGCGAGCGCAAAAAGCGTCACACCGGCGCCATTATTGCCGTTGTAGTCGCGGTGCTTCTCGTTGCGCTTGGCGCAAGCGGCTTTATGCTGCTTAACTCGGCAAAGACCGTAAAGAGCGAAGCGAAGGAGGCTGTCGAGATCGTCGGTGGCCTTAAGGACAAGGTCACGTCGGGCGATTTTTCGACGCTGCCTGACGACGCGAAGAAGATCGATGAGCTCTGCGACAGCATGAAGGCGGAGACCTCGAGCCCGCTGTGGACGGCGGCATCGTTTATCCCGGTGTATGGCAGTGACATCAACGCAGCCCGCACCATGATCGACGCCCTGTCCGATGTCTCGAGCAACGCGCTGGTTCCCATGGCCGACAACCTTTCGCAGGCCACGCCCGGCAAGCTGTTCCAGGACGGCATGATTAACGTGTCCGCGCTGCAGGCGGTCGCCGATTCGCTTTCCAGCAGCTCGAAGGTGTTCAAGAGCGCCAACGAGAAGGTCCAGGGCATTGGCGATACTCATATTTCCCAGGTGACCGAGCTGGTCGATAAGGCCAAGGACGGCTTTGCCACCCTCAACGGTGCGGTTGACGCGGCGGAGAAGGTCGCCCCCGTCCTTCCCCAGATGCTTGGCGCCAACGGCCAGACGCGCAACTACCTTATGTACGCCATGAACAACGTCGAGATTCGTGCTTGCGGCGGCTTTGGCGGTTCGCAGGGCCTGATTTCGGTCACTGACGGCCAGATGTCGATTGGCGAGTTTGTTCCCCGCATTGGACTCAGCGAGGATGAGGCAGTCGAGAGCGTCGACGAAGAGGATGAGGCGCTGTTCGGCAACCACAGTAACCTGTACAACTCGGGCAATACCTATTCGCCTGATTGGCCCCGCAACTCGCAGCGTGTCGCCGCGCTGTGGAAGTCCCAGTATGGACAGGACGTTGATGGCGTCATCGGTATCGACCCGGTGTTCCTGCAGTATCTGCTGGGCCTGGTCGGTAACGTGTCACTGCCCGACGGAACGGTTGTCGACGGCACCAACGCCGCAAAGGTCCTCATGCACGATGTGTACTGGAACTATCCGGTCGAGGAGTCTGACGGCATCTTTGCATCCGTCGCCAGCGCTGCCTTCGACAAGATCCTTGGCGGTATCGGCGATGTCGATGTTACGAAGCTTGTCAGCGCCGTTGAGCGCGGTGCCGAAGAGGGCCGCCTGATCGCGTGGATGAGAAACGATGATGAGCAGAATGCCATCAAAGAGACGGGCATTGACGCTTCGCTGCCCGATCCGGATGACCCGAGTGCCGATCCTGTTGCCGGCGTTTACTTTAACAACCTGAGCTTCTCCAAGCTCGACTGGTATCTGAACGCCGACACTCAGATTGGTCAGGGCGTGAAGAACGGCGACGGCACGTGCTCCTATCGCATCACCGTTACCCTGACGAACATCATGACGCAGGAGGAGGCTGGCAAGCTGCCCGACTACGTTGCGGCGAGCGCGCCCGATGCCGCGCGTGACGACGAACGCCTGAATGTCTCGTTGTTTGCCCCGACGGGCGGCAACATCAGTGACCTTACGGTTGAGGGCACACAGTTTGGTCTTGGCGCCGCTACGTGGCATGGAATCCCCTTCTATTCGGGCACCGTTGACCTGCATGCTGGCGAGACGACGACGATCACGTATACGCTGACCACGTCGGCCGAGGCGGGGGACAAGCCGCTTACGCTGCGTCAGACTCCTACATGCCAGGCGGCTCGCGACAGCGCGTCGGCGTAGGGTTTTTCTGGTAGCGCAGATAATCGAGTACCATTTTGGGGCGGACAGGCAATCTGTCCGCCCCTATTTTGTAAGGAGAGCGCATGAAGTACTTTGGCACCGACGGCTTTCGCGGTGAGGCCAACGTTGGGCTGACGGTAGAGCACGCTTATAAGATTGGCCGTTTTGTGGGCTGGTATTACGGCGCCAACCGCGAGCGCAAGGCACGCGTCATCGTGGGCAAGGACACGCGTCGCTCGAGTTATATGTTCGAGGCGGCGCTGGTGAGCGGTCTGGTCGCGAGCGGTGCGGACGCCTATATGCTGCACGTGATCCCCACGCCGGGCGTGGCGCATCAGACCGTGGAGGGCTGCTTCGATTGCGGCATCATGATCAGCGCGAGCCACAACCCGTTTTGCGATAACGGCATTAAGCTCGTCAACAGCGACGGCTTTAAGATGGACGAGGACGTACTGGAGCTCATCGAGGACTACATCGATGGCAAGAGCGAGGTGCCGCTGGCCACGGGCAACCACATCGGCGCCACGGTGGACTACATGCAGGGCCGCAACCGCTACATTGCTTCGCTCATCGCCAGCGTGAACTTTTCGCTGCAGGGCGTCAAGATCGGTGTCGACTGCGCCAACGGCTCGGCTTCCTCGGTGGCCAAGCCGGTGTTCGACGCGCTGGGCGCTGACGTGCGCGTGATCAACGCCGCGCCCGATGGTTTTAACATCAACGTCGACTGCGGCTCCACGCATATGGAGCGTCTGCAGCGCCATGTGGTGGAGCAGGGCCTGGACGTGGGTTTTGCCTACGACGGCGATGCCGACCGCTGCCTGGCCGTGGATGAGCGCGGTCGCGTGGTAGACGGCGACCAGATCCTGTACGTGTGCGGCGTGTATCTGAACAAGCACGGGCGACTCTCGGGCGGTACCGTGGTGCCGACGATTGCCAGCAACTTTGGCCTGGTCAAGTCGCTGGAGCTTGCCGGTCTGAGCGCCGTGACCAGCGGCGTGGGCGACCGTCACGTGTATGCCAAGATGCGCGAGGGCGGCTACAGCCTGGGTGGCGAGCAGACGGGCCATACGATCTTTGGCGATATCGAGCGCACGGGCGACGGCATTATGACCTCGCTGCGCGTGATGGAAGTGATTCGTGCCGAGCGCGAGACGCTCTCGCAGCTCACGGCTCCGTGCAAGCTGCTGCCGCAGGCGCAGGTGGCCGTGCACGTGGCGGACAAGGACGCCGCGCTCGAGAACATGGGCGTGCAGAACGCCATCGCCGAGGCCGAGGCTGCGCTGGCAGGCGAGGGCCGCGTGCTCGTGCGCAAGAGCGGAACCGAGTCGGTTATCCGCGTGCTGGCCGAGGCGCCCGACCAAGCATCCGCCGATGCCGCCATGAAGCGCATCGCCAACGCGCTCGAGGCTCTGTAAGGTAGTCATTGGGGACGTTCTTAAACAACTAGGTGGAAAGGGGGCGCCGCGGATTGGTTCCGCGGCGTCCCCTTTGCGTTGACGTGTCGGTTATGCCTTACAGCTCGTAGAGCGTGGTGAACTTGTCCTGCAGGTAGCTGCAGTAGTAGCGGGCATCGAACGCCATGCCGCATGCGCCCTTGATGAGTTCCGGCGCGTCCTTGGCGCGGCCCCACTGCCAAATGTGCTCGCCCAGCCAGGCGCGGACGGGCGCCAGATCGCCGCTCGCACAGGCGCCATTGAGGTCGACGCCGTCGCGGCACATGGCCGGCACAAACATGGCATCGTAGGCGCTACCCAGCGCATACGTGGGGAAGTAGCCAAACGAGCCGCCGCTCCAGTGCGTATCTTGCAGGCAGCCGCGTGTGTCGTCGGGAACGGGAATGCCCAGGTACTCGTCCATAAAGCGATTCCAAAGCGCGGGGATGTCCTTGGCCGTGGCCTCGCCGGCAAACAGCATGCGCTCAATCTCGTAACGCACCATGATATGCAGCGGGTAGGTGAGCTCGTCGGCCTCGGTACGGATCAGCGACGGCTGAGCGATGTTCACGGCGCGGTAGAGCGTGTCCTCGTCCACGTTGCCGTAGACCTCGGGCGCGTGGCGGCGCAGCACCTCGAGCAGCGGTCCCATAAAGGCGCGGCTGCGGCCCACGGTGTTCTCGAAAAAGCGGCTCTGGCTCTCGTGGATGCCCATGGAGGTGCCGCCCTCCAGGCACGTGCGCGCGTAGGCGGGGTTCACGCCCAGCTCGTACATGGCGTGGCCGGCCTCGTGGATGATGCTGTAGACGTTGGAGATGCAATCGTCCTCGTAGATGTGCGTGGCGATGCGCGCGTCGCCCACCGAGAAGCCCTCGCTAAACGGATGCTCGGTAAAGGCAAGCGTGGTGTCGTCCAGGTCCAGGCCGACGAGTTTCATCAGGTCGAAGCTCATGGCGCGCTGGGCGGCCTCGGGCACGCGGGCGTGCAAAAAGTCTGCAGCGGGCTGCTGGCCGCGCTCGCCGATGGCGTGCACGAGCGGCACGACCGTGGCCTTAACCTCGTCGCAAAACGCATCGAAGCTCTCGGTGGAAAGGCCGCGCTCGTACTGGTCGAGCCACACGTCGTATGGGTCGCGCTTGGGGTCCATGAGCTCGGCCTGATGCTTGAGCTGGCTGACGATTTTGTCCACATAGGGCTCAAAGCTCGCCCAGTCGTTGGCCGCTTTGGCCTTGTGCCACACGGCGTCGGCCTCGCAGGTGAGCCTGGTCCAGGCCTCGGCCTCCTCGGTGGGGATGACGCTTGCCTCGCGCTGGTCGCGGCCGAGCACGCGAATCTCGTCAAGCAGCTGTGGGTCGTCGATCTTTCCGCCGGTGACGGTCTCGCGTGCCAGCGAACGTACAAGTTCGACAGACTTTTCGCTGGTCAGGAGCTTATGGTGCTCGCCGGCAAGGGTGCCCATGGCGTCGGCACGGGCGGCGGCACCGTTGGCGGGAGCAATGGTCGCGCCGTCAAACTCGGCAATCTTGAGCAGGTACTCGCGGGTCCACAGTTTGCCTTCGAGCTTGCGGAATTTTTTGACGGCCTTATCGACCTTCATGCCTTTGGGCGTCTTGCCCGCTGCGGGCTTGGCCTTCTTATCGTGCTTCTTTTCCATACCATATCCTTGATCTCGCGAGCCGAACGCCACGGCTGGGCGCACGGCCAGTTTGCACAGCTACCTGCCTTGTACCCAGCACGAACAAAACGGAACGCGGCGATACGCCCACACAATGTGGTATCCTATAGCCCAATGCGTTGACGGAGAGGGTTTTGCCCGCCGCGTCGCCGGCAAGAGAGGGAAGGTCATGGGCTGCAAGCCTTCCTGCGGTGACAAGGGCCAAGCGTTCACTCCCGAGCAGCGACCTCAACGGGCACGCGGCCAGCGGCGGCGAAGCCCCAGTAGGGAAGCCGTGAGCCTCGCGACAAGGGGCAAAGAGTGGGCGCGGCGGGCCAGACATCCGCCGGGTCAAACAAGGTGGTACCGCGGAATTCAACCGTCCTTGGGCAATGCACATGCCCGAGGGCGGTTTTTTGTTACCGAACCGGGCCGCGTTTTCGCAACGTCAGACGGCGGCAGCCGCCTCGGCAAGCGGGGAGCGCGAGAGACGAAAGGGAAGACATGAGTCTGATTGATGATCTGGTCAAACTCGAGGAAGAGGCCAAGGAGCTCGTCGCGGGCGCCGACGACGCCGCAAAGCTCGAGGCCGCGCGCGTTGAGCTGCTCGGCCGCAAGGGCCGCATCACTGGCCTGATGCGCATGATGGGCAAGCTCGCCCCCGAGGATCGTCCCATGATGGGCAAGCGCGCCAACGAGATGCGCCAGCTGATTGAGGGCATGCTCGACGAGCGCACCACCGAGATGAAGGCCGCCGCCCTCAAGCACACACTCGAGCACGAGGCCGTCGATATCACGCTGCCGGGCATCCGTCCGCAGATCGGTCACCAGCACCTGATCAAGCAGATCATCGAGGAGGCCGAGGACATCTTCTGCGGCATCGGCTACACCGTCGAGTCCGGTCCCATGGTCGACACCTCCTACTACAACTTCACCGCGCTCAACGCCCCCATGGATCACCCGAGCCGCTCGGCC
The DNA here is from genome assembly GCA_902467875.1 of uncultured Collinsella sp. Taxonomy (GTDB): domain Bacteria; phylum Actinomycetota; class Coriobacteriia; order Coriobacteriales; family Coriobacteriaceae; genus Collinsella. Next base: position 24,080 of record CABQWP010000007.1, read on the forward strand.
CGCGACACCTTCTACGTGGTCGACAACAACCCCGGCAGCGTCGCACACCCCGAGGCTCACGCCCACGGCGAGTCCGACGTGCTGCTGCGCACCCAGACCTCGGGCGTGCAGATCCACACCATGGAGTCGCAGAAGCCGCCCATCTACATGATCTGCCCGGGCACCGTCTATCGTCCCGACACGGCCGACGCCTGCCACCTGCCGCAGTTCAACCAGATCGAGGGCCTGGTCGTCGACGAGGGCATCACCTTTGGCGATCTTAAGGGCACGCTCGACTACTTTGTTAAGTGCATGTTTGGCGAGGACCGCAAGACGCGTTACCGCCCGCACTTCTTCCCCTTCACCGAGCCCAGCTGCGAGGTGGACGTGAGCTGCCATGTGTGCGGCGGCAAGGGCTGCAACTTCTGCAAACACAGCGGCTGGATCGAGATCCTGGGCTGCGGCATGGTCGACCCCAACGTCCTGATCAACTGCGGTATCGACCCCGAGAAGTACACCGGCTTCGCCTTTGGTATTGGCGCCGAGCGCGTCGCGGCCCTGCGCTACGACCTGCCGGACCTCAGAACCCTGATGACAGGCGATATGCGTTTCCTGAACCAATTTTAGGCTTGCCCAGGCACCCCATCTTGGCGTTCAACCGTCGCTCGCGTACCTTTAGTACGCGTCGCTCCTCTTTCACGCCAACCTGGGGCACCTGGACAACCCTAAGGCGAACGTCTTCATTTGATATTTCCTCCCTATGCGGAGATTAAGAACTAGGAGAGCTACATGCGCGTTTCTTACGACTGGCTCAAGACCATGATCGATATTCCGGAGGATCCCAAGACCCTTTCGGACGAATATATCCGTACCGGCACCGAGGTCGAGGCGATCGACACCGTGGGCGAGTCCTTCGACCACGTGGTGACCGCCAAGGTGCTCACCAAGATCCCGCACCCCGATAGCGACCACATGTATGTGTGCTCGGTCGATGTGGGCGACAAGAATCTCGACGCCGACGGCAACCCCGCCCCGCTGCAGATCGTCTGCGGCGCGCAGAACTTCGAGGCCGGCGACCACATCGTCACGGCCATGATCGGTGCTGTGCTTCCCGGCGACGTTAAGATCAAGAAGAGCAAGCTTCGCGGCGTCGTGTCCATGGGCATGAACTGCTCCGCGCGCGAGCTCGGCCTGGGCGGCGACCACTCCGGCATCATGATCCTGCCCGAGGATACGCCCTGCGGCATGCCGTTTGCCGAGTACGTGGGCTCGAGCGACACCGTGCTCGACTGCGAGATCACGCCCAACCGCCCCGACTGCCTGTCCATGATCGGCATGGCCCGCGAAACCGGTGCCATCTTCGACCGCGATTTCCACGTTGAGCTGCCCGCCATCAAGGTCGAGACCGGCCGCGCGACCGACGACGAGCTTTCGGTCGAGATTGCCGACGAGGGCCTGTGCGACCGCTACGTCGCCCGCATCGTGCGCAACGTCAAGGTCGGTCCCTCGCCCGACTGGATGGTCAAGCGCCTCAACGCCCTGGGCGTGCGCCCGCACAACAACATCGTCGATATCACCAACTACGTGATGATGCTCACCGGCCAGCCGCTGCACGCCTTTGACCTCGACACCTTTGCCGAGCGCGATGGCCACCGTCGCGTGGTGGTTCGCGCCGCCCAGCAGGACGAGAAGTTCACGACTCTCGACGGCGAGGAGCGCGTGCTCGACGCCGGCATGGGCCTCATCACCGACGGCGAGCGTCCCGTGGCGCTGGCCGGTGTCATGGGCGGTATGGATTCCGAGATCGAGGACGATACCGTCGATGTGATGGTCGAGAGCGCCTGCTTCAACGCCGGCCGCACCTCGCACACCAGCCGTGACCTGTCGCTGATCTCCGACGCCTCCATCCGCTTTGAGCGCCAGGTCGACGAGACCGGCTGCGTGGACGTCGCCAATGTGACGTGCGCGCTTATCGAGGAGATCGCCGGCGGCGAGGTCGCCCCCGGCTATGTGGACGTGTTCCCCGCGCCCAAGACCATCGACAGCATCAAGCTGCGCCTGGCCCGCGTGCACGCCATCTGCGGTGCCGACATCGAGCCCGACTTTATCGAGCGCTCGCTCACCCGCCTGGGCTGCACCGTCGAGCGCGACGGCGAGGACTTTATGGTCACGCCGCCGAGCTTCCGTCCCGACCTGCCGCGTGAGATCGACCTGATCGAGGAGGTCCTGCGCCTATGGGGCATGGGTCGCGTCACGGCAACCATTCCGGCTGCCAAGAACCACATCGGCGGTCTGACGCGCGAGCAGAAGCTTACCCGCAAGGTCGGCGAGATCCTGCGCGCCTGTGGCCTCAACGAGACCACGACCTTTGGCTTTGCTGCCCCGGGCGACCTGGAGAAGATTGGCATGTCCACCGAGGGCCGCGGCTGCCCCGTGGTTCTCATGAACCCGCTGGTGGCCGAGCAGACCGAGATGCGCCGTTCGCTGCTGCCGGGCCTGCTGCAATCCGTGGCCTATAACGAGGCCCACGGCACGCCCAACGTGCACCTGTACGAGATCGGCAGCTTGTTCCACGGTCGCGAGAACGCCAGCCTGCCCAAGGAGACCAAGTCCGTAGCGGGCGTGCTCTCGGGCCAGTGGAGCGAGCAGTCCTGGAACATGAAGTACCGCAAGCTGCGCTTCTTCTTTGGCAAGGGCATCGTCGAGGAGTTGCTCGCCCAGCTGCGCATCGAGAAGGTTCGCTTCCGTCCCGTCGAGGGCGAGGGCTATGCCTTCTTGCAGCCGGGTCGCGCCGCCGAGGTTCTGTCCGGCGGTACCGTGCTGGGCTGGGTTGGCGAGATTCACCCCGAGGCGCGCGAGGCTATGGGCATTGACGAGGTTGTCGTTGCCTTTGAGCTCGACCTGGACAAGCTGATCAAGGGCGCCCGCAACCAGGAGAACTACCGTGAGTTCTCGCAGTACCCGGCCGTTGAGCACGACCTTGCTATCGTGGTCGACAACACTGTGACCTGCGAGGATCTTGAGCGCCGTATTACCAGCGCCGGAGGCAAGCTGCTCGAGGATGTGCGTCTGTTCGACGTCTACCGCGATCCCATCCGCATCGGAGCGGGCAAGAAGTCCATGGCCTTTGCGCTTACGTATCGCTCCGACGACCACACGCTTACCAGCGAAGAGGTCGAAAAGGCGCACCAGAAGATCGTTACCAAGGTGTGCAAGGGCGTAAACGGCGAGGTCCGCGGCTAGGTCCTGCGCCGGATATAGGCCAGCGTCGGCTGCCGCCGAGTCTTACGTGACTGCTGTTTTCGGTATAAGGCACCGTTGAGCCTGCATATATGACACGCGCATTACATAACGGCGTGCTGCTTTGTCGGCAGTGCGCCGTTTTGCTATGATAGCCCGCGGCGTGTTACGAATCTGACATTACGTAACACTGGAAAGGTGATTCAAGCGGCGTTGCAATTCCGTGCGCCGATAACCGGGAGGCGTACATGCACATTCCAGATAATTATCTGTCCCCGCAGACCGATGCCGTCATGGCGGTGGCAATGGTGCCCGTCTGGGTTCACTGTATCAAGAAGGTGCGCGCCACGCTCGATCGCGAGCACATGGCTTTCCTGGGCATCTGCGCCGCATTTTCCTTCTTGCTTATGATGTTCAACGTGCCGCTGCCCGGCGGCACCACTGGCCACGCCGTTGGTGGCGCACTCATCGCGCTGCTGCTGGGCCCCGAGGCCGCGGCTATCGCGGTTTCGGTCGCGCTGGCGCTGCAAGCGCTGCTGTTTGGCGACGGCGGCATCCTGTCCTTTGGCGCTAACTGCTTTAACATGGCCTTCGTGTTGCCGTTTGCCGCAGCCATCGTGTTCCGCGCGCTTAACAGCCGTTTGCACGACAAGAGCTGGGGCACCTCGGTTTCGGCCATCGTAAGCGGCTGGGTCGGCCTGTGCCTGGCGGCCCTGTGCGCAGCAATCGAGTTTGGTATTCAGCCGATGCTTTTCACGAATGCTTCGGGCGCTCCGCTGTACTGCCCCTTCCCGCTGTCCATTGCCATTCCGGCCATGATGATCCCGCATATGTTGGTAGCCGGCGTGGTCGAGGGCGTGGCGACTGCCGCGATCTACGGCTTTATCAAGAAGACGGCGCCGAGCGTTATCGTCGGCCCCGAAGCCGCCGATGGACAGCTTGCTGCCGAGGGCGCTGCTGCAAAGAAGACCTCGCTGGTCCCCACGCTCATCTTGGTTGCCGTGCTTGTCGTGGCCACGCCGCTGGGCCTGCTGGCCACGGGTGACGCCTGGGGTGAGTGGGACGCCGAGGGCGCCGCGACCGCCGTTCAGGAGGCTGGCGACGACAGCCTGCAGGCTTCGGTCGGTCTCGACACCCCGACCTTTGCCGACGCTCTGCCTACGGGTGATTACCTGCAGGCCTATTCCGAGGAGCAGGGTCTCGGCTTTGCCGGTCAGGCTGCCATGTATATCCTGTCCGGCGTGATTGGCGTGGCGGTGCTCACCATCGCATTCCGTCTGATCTCGCTGACGGTCAAGGAAAGCGGAGCCCATGGCGATGGTCGAGCTGCCTAGCTGGCTTGCGGCCGAGGAGCGATACGAGCCCACGGGCGCTCGTCATCGCGTGATGCAAAAGAACGTCCTGCACCTGGCGAGCCTGCTTGAGCGGGTTCGCCTGGGTGGAGGCGCGCACGAGGGCGGGTCGATGGTCGACCGCGCCCTTTCTTGCGTTTCGGCTCCGGTGCGCCTGGTGGGGATATTCGTTTGCGTCCTGTGCGTGTGCCTGACACAAAGCCCGCTGTACCTCATGTTGATGGCGGCCATTGCGCTGGTGCTCGTTGCCGTGCGTCCCGTACGCGGGCTGCGCGCGACCTTTGTGCCGGCGCTTGGCGCCGCGGGGCTCGCAGTGGTTTTGGCGCTGCCTGCCCTGCTGCTAGGTGCTTCCGCTACGGGCGCCATGCTCAAGATTGCGCTCAAGACCTTCATTAATGTGTCGCTGGTGCTGGGCGTTTCGTGGACCCTCACGTGGAGCCGCATGTCGGCGGCGCTCAAGATGCTGCATCTACCCGACGAAGTTATCTTTACGTTTGATATGGCGCTCAAGCACATCGAGGTGCTGGGTCGTACGGCGCACGATCTGTGCGAATCGGTCATGCTGCGCAGCGTTGGCCGTGCGCCCGAGGGATTTTCGCGTACCGATTCGATCGCGGGTATCATGGGCATGACCTTTATCAAGGCGATGAAATGCAGCCGCGCGATGGACGAGGCTATGCTTTGCCGCGGCTTTGCCGGTGCGTATCCGGCTCCCGCGCGCGCCAGGTTTGGCTGGCGCGATGCGGCCTATGCGGCCGGCGTGGCGCTGCTGACAGTGTTGTGCGCCGTGCTGTAGGCGCTGCTGGTTCCGACTGGGGATGTAAATGGGGAAGGGCGACGTTTTGACGATCGATATGAATAGTGCGGCGGGCACGAACGGTGTGGGCGGCGCCGAGGTCGTTCCGCTCATCGAGCTGCGCGACGTGGTGTTCTCCTATGCGGGGCATACGGTTGTCGATGGCGTGTCGCTGCAGGTCGATCGTGGTGAACTCGTTGCCCTGCTCGGTCCCAACGGCTGCGGCAAGACGACGATTATGCGTCTTATTAACGGCCTTGAACTCGCGGACGCAGGGGCATACCTGTTTGACGGGCACGTGGTCGATGCGGCGTATCTGAAGGATTCTGCTGCTGCTCAGAAGTTCCACCAGCGTGTGGGCTTCGTATTCCAAAACGCCGATGCCCAGCTGTTCTGCGCCACGGTGGGCGAGGAAGTTGCTTTTGGTCCCGCGCAGATGGGGCTGCCGGCAGACGAGCTCGAGCGCCGCGTGAGCGATGCCATGGGGTTGTTCCAGGTTGCCGACCTTGCCGACGCCTCTCCCTATCAGCTCTCGGGCGGGCAAAAGAAGCGCGTTGCGCTGGCTGCGGTGGTGTCGATGAACCCGGATATCTTGGTTCTTGACGAGCCTACCAATGGGCTCGACGAGGATTCATGCGACATCGTGGTCAACTTCTTGCTGGCCTACGTCGCGGCGGGTAAGACGGTCTTGATGAGCACACATCACCAGGATTTGGTGCGACGCCTGGGTGCCCGTGCAATCTATATCGATCGATATCACCATGTGGTCGAGGCGCCTTCGCCGTCGTATGGAACCGAAAGCGGTGCTACGGACTAGTTGCTGCGTAGAGCGTGCGTAGCCGCCCGCGCGGCTTTGCCGTGATGGTATAGTTATCCAGGTTTTTTATGGGGGTGGCTATGCCAAGCTGGAACATTCATATCGCTCAGACGGAGCGTTTGCTGGAGCGCACCGGTGCGCTTGCCAATAGCGTGCGCGACCGCAATGCCTTTTTGTTTGGCTGCGTGGTTCCGGATATCTTCGTGGGCTATATGGTCCCTGGCATCGCCGATCCCATCCCGTACCGCATTACGCACTTTGCAAAGCCCGAGCCTATCCCTAAGCCGCGCGAGCATGAGTTTTGGGACACCTATGTGGCGCCGCTGCTCAAAGGGGCGCCTGTTGGTACGCCGGCTGACGCGACCTCGATTGTCGAGGAGCGCGAGCGACTCAATCGGGTGCATTATCCCCAACGCTACAAGGATGCCGAGCCGGTTGCCGGTCCCGGTGCTAGCGAGCTTTCACTCGCGCCCGATGACGTGGCGCAGTCGCTGCTCGATCTGACGCTGGGCGTTTGGTCTCACCTCGTGGCCGATACCGTGTGGAATACGCGCGTGAATCGGTACCTGGAGGCGCACGGCGGCAAACCGTGCGAGGAATTCCGCATTAAAAAGCAAGGCGACTTTGACTGGTTTGGCAAGACACTCGGCATCGTTTCGATTCCGCGCGCGACCGATCGCCTGTATACTGCGGCGACCCGTTTTGGTCAGTATCCCATCCATAAGGAGTATGTGCTCAAGACCATTGGCGTTATGCACGAGATTGTACGCGAAAACCCCGGCGAGCCCGATCATCCGCCGTATCGCTTGCTAACCGAGGAGTTTTTCGATGCAACGTTTACCGAGGTCATCGAGCTGACCGAGGCGGGATTTGCGGCTCGCGTTGCTGCTTCTGACGTCCCCGCAGCCCCCCTGATCGCTAGCTGCTAGCCGGCCGGCTTTACGGAGAACAGTTCATCCCAATTGACCAACAGCTCCCGTCGCAGGCGTCTTCGGTGGTGCGCTCGGCATCGGAGAGGCTTGCGACTGAACGCAAATCGATGAGGCGGCATATGAAGAAGGTCTTAAAAAAGCCCGGAAGGCAATGCCTTCCGGGCCCTTTGCAATGCAAATCTGCTTGCAAGTGCGATTTAGCGCACCTGAGCGACGTAAGCGACGTTGGTCGAGGAGACCTTGTCCTCGAGCTGGACGCTCATGCGGGGATCGCCGGCGGTAGCGACGGTCAGGTCGCCGGCCTCGACGTAGCCGAGCTCCTTGGCGGTCTCGATCGCCTTGACGATCGTGCCGTTGACGGTGCCCTGGGTAATCTCGGCCTGGTGCGGGATAACGCCCCAGTACATGATCATCTGCTGGACGGCCCACTCGTGGCGGGAGAATGCGCAGATCGGCATGTTGGGACGGAAGTGCGAGATCAGGCGAGCGGTACGACCGGTGGTCGTCGGCACGGTGATGCACTTGGCGCCAACGGTGGTAGCCATGTTCACAGCGGACATACCCACAACGTTGTTGACGACGCGGGTGCCGTGAGCGTCAGCCGGAACCTCGAGCGGAGCGTGGGCCGGGAGGTACTTCTCGGTCTCGAGAGCGATGCTGGCCTGCATCTTAACGGCCTCGACCGGGTACTTACCGGCAGCGGACTCGCCGGACAGCATAACGGCGTCGGTGCCGTCGTAAATGGCGTTAGCAACGTCGGCAACCTCGGCGCGCGTCGGGCGCGGGTTCTGCTGCATGGAGTCGAGCATCTGCGTAGCGGTGATAACGGGCTTGTAGGCCGCGTTGCACTTGGCGATGATCTCCTTCTGGATGTGCGGAACGAGCTCGGGCTTGATCTCGATGCCCAGGTCGCCACGGGCGACCATGATGCCGTCGGAAGCCTCGAGGATCTCGTCGAAGTTCTCGACGCCCAGGGCGCACTCGATCTTCGGGAAGATCGTCACGTGCTCGCCACCGTTCTCGCGGCAAAGCTCGCGGATGCCGCGGACGGACTCGCCGTCACGGATGAAGGAAGCGGCGATGTAGTCGATGTTCTCGGTCAGGCCAAAGAGGATGTCCTGACGATCGCGCTCGGTGATGGCGGGCAACGAGATGTTGACGTTGGGCATGTTGACGCCCTTGCGCTCGCCGATCAGGCCGTCGTTCTTGACGACGCAGGTCATGTCCTGACCGTCGACGGACTCGACCTCGAGGGCAACCAGGCCGTCGTCGATCAGGATAAGGGAGCCCTTCTCGACCTCGGAGGGCAGAGCCAGGTAGTCGAGGGAGATGTGCTCAGAGGTGCCGTGGAAATCCTCGGACGTGGGCTGAGCGGTGACGACGATCTTATCGCCGGTCTTGACGGCAACCTTCTTGCCATCGACCAGAAGGCCGGTGCGGACCTCGGGGCCCTTGGTGTCGAGCAGGATGCCGACGGGCAGACCGAGCTCCTTGGAAATACGACGGACGCGCTCGATGCGACCGTGGTGCTCGTCGTAGGATCCGTGCGAGAAGTTAAAACGGGCGACGTTCATGCCCGCCTTGATCATCTCGCGGATGGTCTCGTCGCTATCGCAGGCGGGACCCATGGTGCATACAATCTTGGTGCGCTTGTACATTCAGACCTCCATCTGACATCGTCTTGCGCTGATAGATAAACCATAAGAAATAAAACTGAGATGATTATAACGAAATGGCGACCGAATACCCCAAAAAATCGACCGTATGCCGAATTAGAAGTTCATTTTTTGCGGAAAAACGGTATATGCAAAAACTTTACCAACCGTTCTAACCGCTGCTATCTGGGCGATATTTCAGTTTGATGATGCGCCGAAGAAAAAACGTTTTATCAATATTGAACATCATACGGTCTGCATCGTTGCACCCGAGCCGTGTTTCCAATTGGAATGTTTTGGCTAGACGCGCTGCTTTGGGGTACCATAGCTCCACTATCAACTGCCGCTCAGCACGGCAGCCTTGATGAGCCCTTGCCCTTCTCCTGGGAATTATGATCGGGCATCAATCTGCTGAGTGGCCCGAATCCCAGGAGGGGACTCTATATGCAAAAGGAATACCTGTCCGCCGCGGCGGAGGTGCTCAGCGACCAGGGCGTCGATGAGAACCTCGGCCTGAGCAACGACGAGGCGTCGTCGCGCCTCGCCAAGACAGGCCCTAACAAGCTCGAGGAAGCCGAGAAGACACCGCTGTGGAAGCGTTTCTTTGAGCAGATGGCCGACCCCATGGTCATCATGTTGATCGTTGCCGCCGTCATCAGCGCGCTCACGGGTATGGTCAAGGGCGAGGCGGACTTTGCCGATGTCGCCATCATCATGTTCGTCGTTATCGTCAACTCGGTGCTGGGCGTGGTCCAGGAGGCTAAAAGCGAGGAGGCTCTCGAGGCCCTGCAGGAGATGAGCGCGGCGCAGTCCAAGGTGCTGCGCGACGGCAAGCTCGTGCACCTGCCGAGCGCCGAGCTCGTGCCCGGTGACGTGATCATGCTCGAGGCGGGCGACTCCGTCCCGGCCGACTGCCGTGTGCTCGAGAGCGCCACGATGAAGATCGAGGAGGCCGCCCTTACCGGCGAGTCCGTGCCCGTCGAGAAGCATGCCAACGTGATCGAGCTCGCCGCCGGCACCGACGACGTGCCGCTCGGCGACCGCAAGAACATGTGCTACATGGGTTCCACCGTGGTATACGGCCGCGGCCGCGCCGTCGTGGTCGGCACCGGCATGAACACCGAGATGGGTAAGATCGCCGGCGCCCTGGCCGAGGCCAAGGAAGAGCTCACGCCGCTGCAGGTGAAGCTTGCCGAGCTCAGCCGCATCCTCACCATCATGGTTATCGTCATCTGCGTCGTCATCTTTGGCGTCGACATCATCCGCCACGGCGTGGGCAACGTTCTCACCGACCCGACCGCGCTGCTCGATACCTTTATGGTCGCTGTCTCGCTTGCCGTCGCCGCCATCCCTGAGGGCCTGGTTGCCGTCGTGACTATCGTGCTTTCGCTCGGCGTGACCAAAATGGCCAAGCGCCAGGCGATTATCCGCAAGCTCTCTGCCGTCGAGACCCTTGGCTGCACGCAGACCATCTGCTCCGACAAGACCGGTACCCTTACCCAAAACAAGATGACTGTCGTCAAGCACGAGCTCGCTGCGCCTAAGGAGAAGTTCCTGGCCGGCATGGCGCTGTGCTCCGACGCCCAGTGGGACGAGGAGCTGGGCGAGGCCGTGGGTGAGCCGACTGAGTGCGCGCTCGTCAACGACGCCGGCAAGGCGGGGCTCACCGGCCTGACCGCCGAGCACCCGCGTGTGGGTGAGGCCCCGTTTGACTCGGGCCGCAAGATGATGTCCGTGGTCGTCGAGACCCTGGACGGCGAGTATGAGCAGTACACCAAGGGCGCGCCCGACGTGGTGATCGGCCTGTGCACCCATATCTACGACGGCGATAAGGTCGTCCCCCTGACCGAGGAGCGTCGCGCCGAGCTCGTGGCCGCCAACAAGGCCATGGCCGACGAGGCCCTGCGCGTACTGGCGCTGGCAAGCTGCACCTACACCGAGGTCCCGGCCGACTGCAGCCCCGCCGCGCTCGAGCACGACCTGGTATTCTGCGGCCTGTCCGGCATGATCGACCCGGTCCGTCCCGAGGTGGCCGACGCTATCCGCGAGGCGCACGACGCTGGCATCCGCACCGTCATGATCACGGGCGATCACATCGACACCGCCGTGGCCATCGCCAAGCAGCTTGGCATCGTCGCCGATCGCAGCCAGGCCATTACCGGTGCCGACCTCGACCGCATGAGCGACGAGGAGCTCGACGCGCACATCGAGGACTACGGCGTGTACGCCCGCGTCCAGCCCGAGCACAAGACGCGCATCGTCGAGGCCTGGAAGTCGCGCGACCAGATCGTCGCCATGACCGGCGACGGCGTCAACGACGCCCCGTCCATCAAGCGCGCCGACATCGGCGTCGGTATGGGCATCACCGGCACCGACGTCACCAAGAACGTTGCCGACATGGTGCTTGCCGACGACAACTTCGCCACCATCATCGGTGCCTGCGAAGAGGGCCGTCGCATCTACGACAACATCCGCAAGGTCATCCAGTTCCTGCTTTCGGCCAACCTTGCTGAGGTGTTCTCGGTGTTTATCGCCACGCTCATCGGCTTTACCATCTTCCAGCCGGTGCAGCTGCTGTGGGTGAACCTGGTCACCGACTGCTTCCCCGCGCTCGCGCTGGGCATGGAGGATGCCGAGGGTGACATCATGAAGCGCAAGCCGCGCAACGCCAAGGACGGTGTCTTTGCCGGTCATATGGGCCTGGACTGCGTGGTCCAGGGTCTGATCATCACCGTGCTGGTGCTGGCGAGCTTCTTTGTGGGCGTGTACTTTGACATGGGCTACATCCACATCGCCGATATGATCGCCGGCAATGCCGACGAGGAAGGCGTGATGATGGCGTTCATCACGCTCAACATGGTCGAGATTTTCCACTGCTTCAATATGCGCAGCCGTCGTGCGTCGCTGTTCACCATGAAGAAGCAGAACAAGTGGCTGTGGGCTTCTGCCGCGCTGGCACTGGTGCTGACGGTGATCGTGACCGTGCAGCCGACGCTTGCCGAGATGTTCTTCGGCCCTGTGACGCTTGAGCTCAAGGGCGTTCTTGCCGCGCTGGGTCTGGCCTTCCTGATCATCCCGCTGATGGAGATCTACAAGGCGATCATGCGCGCGGTCGAGAAAGAGTAGCGTACTCGTCCGGGCCCGCCCCACGCCCTTTCTCCCTCACTGGTCCTCGCGCTTCGCGCTGCGGGATCGTTCGGGAGAAAGGGCTTCCGGGGCGGGCCCTGCGGTATCCTTGTTGGCTTTTCTCCCGTGCGGATGAAAAGGGCTGAGGGAAAGTTTGTGAGCTGGTCGGGCTTTGCCCGGCCAGCTCTTTTTGATTTAAAATACCTGCTCAGTTGTGATTTTGGCTGCTGGGAGGCGTTTGTGGCTAAGGCTAAGGCTAAAGCGAAGAAAAAGACGACGGGGGCGCGGGCTAAGCGCGATCGTCGTCGGAAGCTTGCGACCGAGGCCCCCGCGTCTGCCGAGGAGTTGTTGGCGAGCGTACCGGGGCTCGATGCGCTGCAGGATGTCCCGGCGTTTGATGATCTGCCGGTCGATGAAGCCCAGCAGACTGCCTTTGATGATTTCTGCGCACATGCCGAGGAGCCCGAGCAGATGCGGCTGGGTGCCGTTATTCGCCTGGATCGCGGGTTTCCGCTGGTGGCGACTGCCGACGATACCTTCCGCGCCGAGCATGCCGTGGGGTTTGCCAAGTCGCGCGGCGAGGACGAGGTCCTGCTGCCTGCCGTGGGCGACCGTGTGGCGGTGCGCCGCGCTCCCGGGCACGATATGGGCGTGATTGAGTGCGTGCTGCCGCGCCGTACGAGCTTTGAGCGTTGGCGCGGCCGTGCCCGTGGAGAGCGCCAGGTGCTCTGCTCCAACGTGGATAGCGTGCTAATCGTGCAGGCGCTCGGTGCCGGTGAGGTGCTGCTCGACCGCGTGGCGCGCTCGCTGGTGTTGGCGCTTGACTGCGATGCCGAGCCGGTGGTGGTGCTTACCAAAGCTGACCGCTGCGATGCCGAGGAGCTCGAGCGCGATCTGGACCGCGTGCGCCGCCTGGTGGGTCCGGACGTGCGCGTGATCGTGACGTCCTCTGCCGAGGGCCGCGGCCTGGACGAGGTCCGTGCCTGCGTGCCTGCCGGGAGCTGCGCCATGATTCTGGGCGAGTCGGGTGCCGGCAAGTCGACGCTGCTCAATGCACTGCTGGGCCACGATACGTTGGCGACCGGCGGTGTGCGCGAACGCGACGACCAGGGCCGTCACACTACCGTCGCGCGCGTGATGGTGGCGCTGCCGGGCGACGCCGGCGTGATCGCCGATGCCCCGGGCCTGCGCAGTCTACCGCTCGTGGGTCACGAGCGGGGTCTGGCGCGCGCCTTCCCCGAGATTGTCGAGGCATCGCGCGCGTGCCGGTTTGGCGATTGCACACATACCCATGAGCCGGGCTGCGCCGTTCGCGAGGCCGAGGACGCCGGGCAGATCGACAGCCTGCGGCTGGAAACGTTCCAAAACCTGGCGTCATCCATGCGCGTGAGCGCTCAAATACTCGATCCCGATGTTCATCTGTAATTGATTTTTCCTATGACAGCCGTCTCCCAACTGTTCGGGAGACGGCTTTTTTGCTGCGGAAAAGCCTCGAAACATGCAGTTTGCTGACGTGCTGACCAAAACCTTGCCATGAGCTTGACGGGCTGGTCAGCTTTTGGTCGGCGATTGGTTTGACATCGAAAACCAAGATCGCGATTGCGCCGCTTTGCACTCTGACCGCCCAGACAATGGTGGTACGGGCATTCGCCCGGCACTGCCATGAGAGGAGCGGCCGTGAACAAGAGCAAGCGCATCGCCATCAGTCTGGTCGCGGGCGTGCTCGCTGCTCTGCTCTGCATGGTTTACGGCTCGTCGATCCGCTCGCAAGCCGAACAGGTCCAGGCTGAGACCTTGGCCAAGTACGGTGGCGATCGCGTCGAGGTATGCGTCGCGGCGCGCGATATCGATGTGGGCGAGACCCTCGATGAGACCAATGTCATAACCCAGGAATGGCTGACGAGCCTGCTGCCGCGTGACGCGGCGACCGAGCTGCGCCAGGTGCGCGGCGACGTGACGACTTCGCGTATTCCCAAAAACGCCGTGATCTGCAATGTCTACACCAAGGCCGAGAGCCACAAGCTCGAGGTGCCTAAGGGCAAGGTCGCCGTTTCGGTGGCGGTCGATGCCGAGCACTCGGTCGGCGGTGCCACGGGCGTGGGCAGCTATGTGGACGTGTACGTGCAAAAAGATGGCGTAACCGATCGACTGTGCGGCGCGCACGTGATCGATACCAGTGAGAATTCCGGTGCCACGCGCGAGGGCAAGATCGAATGGGTGACGCTGGCGGCTGACCCCGAAGACGTCAAGGAACTGCTGGGAGCCTCGGGCAAGGGAACGGTCAGCTTGACGATTCCCGCCACGGCGCGCGGCAAAAAGAGCGGAGGCGACGAGTGATGAAGGCGATCTGGCTTGCGTGCTGCGCGTGCGGCGATTACGGGCTGTTGCAGCGGGAAGTCGAGGGCCGTGATGCGGGTGCACAGGTGCTTCGCGTGGGTGACCTGGACGGGCTGATTTCCATGGCGCGGGCGTTTCCGTCGCGCCGCGGGGCTGCCATCATCGCGGCGTCTCTGTTTGATATCGAAGATGTGCGCAAGACTGTTGCGCGCCTGACGGCCGAAGGCCGCGTGAGTCGCGTGGTCGTGTTGATAGAAGCGCTCGATCCGTCGGATATCGAGGGACTGTTTCGCGCGGGGGCGACCGAGGTCATCGCTGCGCACAGCATATGCGGCAACGGGCGCGCGGGCGAGGGAGCGGTTGATTCCGATCGGCGCATGACGATTGAGCCCGATGCTTTTGTTGATAGGGAACCCGGGGCGCCTCGCGCTACAAGAGGCCCGCGTGTTGATGATTATGGAAAAGCGGAAGCCGAGCATGGTCGGCGCCCCCGGAACCCCCTTGTATACGATGACGCTGGAGGGCCGGCACAGCATGCTGGCGACTCCCCGGCTGTAGATATGGGATACGTGCACGGCGTGAATCTGGCGGATGAACTCGACGAAGTTGAGGGCTTTGCCGGGTGCGGCGAGTTGTCGCTGATGCAGCATGAGCAGATTGCACAGAACGAGCCTGCCTTGCAGACCGAACAAGCTGCCATGCCGGCTTGGACGCAGCGTGTGGTTGCGGCGGGGGAGACGGGGACGCTGTCGCCGCCGCCCGCCCCGCCGCCTCCGATGCCGCCGGCAGACGCTGCCGCTCCGCAGCATCGAGCTCCGGTCATCTGCGCCATTTCGGGTTCGGGCGGTTGCGGCAAGTCGACGATCGTTGCCACCATGGCACACATATCGTCGCTGTTGGGCTTGCGTGCCGCCGTGCTCGACCTGGACCTGATGTTTGGAAACCTTTACGACTTGTTAGGCGTCGATGCTCCGCGCGATATGGCGGCACTTATCGAGGGGCGGGCGTATGGGCCCGTCGGCGGCGGGCGCGCTCACCGAGCCGGATATCGTAGCCACATCGATGCGCGTGGCGCCGGGCGTTACGCTCTGGGGTCCCGTCGCGGCGCCCGAGCAAGCCGAGCTCATGGCACGTCCGGTGGAGCTATTGCTTGATGTCCTGCGTCGCGAATCCGACGTGGTCTTTATCGATACCTCGGTCTTTTGGGGCGACGCCGTGGCGGCTGCGGTGGCGGCGAGCGACCGTTGCCTGGTCGTTGGCGATGCGGCGGTGTCGTCCGCGACATCGGCATCGCGCGTCATTGAACTGGCAAGTCGAGTAGGTGTGCCGCGCACGCGCATGAGCGCCGTGTTCAACCGGTTCGGTGCGCGCGGGGCAGACGAGGACGTCGCCATGCGCTTTGAGATTGCCTGTGCGTTGAGCTCAAAGATTCGTATCGCCGATGGCGGGCAGGATCTCGCCGCGCTCATGGCGTTTGGGCGCGCTGACGAGGCAGTGGGTCAGACGAGCGCTTTCGCGACCAGCGTGCGCGAGGCCACGCGCGAGATGCTCGTGGAACTGGGGTGCGCCGTCGGCCCTTGGAGCGATATGGTCGCCGACCGTGCAACGCGCACCGAACGCCCGCGTATCCGCCTTCCCTGGTCGCGCGAGGGTGATCAGCGATGAGCCTGCAAACGAGGATTAAGGCTGCCGGCGCTGCAGCGGCTGCAGCGCCTGTAGATGCGGGGCGTCGTCGCGCGGTGAAACGACGCACCAAGCGCGCTGTGATGGACCGCATGGGTTACGACGAAGTGGCGCGTATCAGCGCCTATATCGACCCGGCTCTTGCCCGCTCGGAATTGCGTCCCGCGGTGGAGGCGGCGCTCAATGTTGAGGAACCGACCGATCTCGCGACGTCCGAACGCGAGACCATCATCGACGAGATTTTGGATGACGTGGTGGGCCTGGGGCCGTTGCAGCCGCTCATCGAGGACGACACCGTTACCGAGATCATGATCAACGGCTGCCGCTCGGCCTTCTTTGAACGCGGCGGCGTCTTGTACCCTATCGAGCATGCGTTTGAGGATGATGAGCAGATCCGTGTGCTTATCGACCGCATCATCTCGCCACTTGGCCGCCGTATCGACGAGCGCAGCCCCATCGTCAACGCTCGCCTTAAAACGGGCTATCGCGTCAACGCGGTGATTCCGCCTGTGGCGATTGACGGACCGATTCTCACCATCCGAAAGTTCTCGGACCGCATCTGCTCGCTGGACGAGCTTGTGGGGCTGGGGTCACTGCCGCTTTGGTATGCGCAGCTGCTGTCGTGCGCGGTGTCGCTGCGACAGGACCTGGCGGTTGCGGGAGGCACGGGATCTGGTAAGACCACCCTGCTCAACGCGTTGTCATGCGAGATTTCCACCGGCGAGCGCATCGTGACGATCGAGGACTCTGCCGAGCTCAAGTTTGCGCATCATCCACACGTGGTGCGTCTAGAGGCGCGCGAGGCTTCAATTGAGGGCGAGGGCGCGGTGACGATCCGCGACCTGGTGACCAATGCCCTGCGCATGCGCCCCGACCGCATCGTGGTGGGTGAGGTGCGCGGTGCCGAGTGCTGCGACATGTTGCAGGCCATGAACACGGGCCACGACGGGTCGCTCACCACACTTCATGCGGGCTCAGAACAGGAGACCGTGGTGCGTCTGACGTTGCTTGCACGTTATGGCATCGATCTGCCGAGCGAGCTCATCGAGGAGCAGATTGCCATGGCGCTCGACGGCATCGTGATGTCCGAGCGCCACGCCGATGGCAGGCGCTTCGTCTCCTCGTATTCGGGGGTGCGTCGCGCCGCGTCGGGCGGCGTAGAGCTCGAGCGCTATGTGACTTTCGATGCCGCCGAGCGCACCTGGACGCTTGACCGCGAGCCGCCGTTTATCGCAGAAGGCCTGCGGTCGGGGACGCTCACACAAGAGGAGGTGGACGAATGGAGGTCGCTGTGCCCCTCGTCGTAGGGGGTTTGGCAGGGTTTTCTGTCGCGACGGCGTGCGGGGCGGAACCTCGTGTGCCGCAGGTGCCGCCGGCGGAGCTGGCGCGTCAGGCGCTCGAGACGGTGGCAGAGAGGCTGCCGCGTGAGCTGGTGGAAAACGATCTGCTGAAAAAGATCGCCCGTTCGTGGGCATCGCTGGCTCCGGCGCATCGCCTTGGCCTCGTGATCGAAGATGCTTCGGGGCGTTTGGCGTTTCTGCTGCTATCGAGCGGTGCCTGCTGCGTTTTACTAACGATGGTGTCGCTATCGCCCCTCGGATTTGCCTTGGGACTTGTTGCTCCGATTGCCGCTGGCGCCGCTCGGGATGGCTTTGAGAGCCGGCGCGAGCAACACGATGCAGAAGAGGCCATGCCCGAGGCGTTTACCGCACTTTCCATGTCGCTTGCCTCGGGACATTCGCTGGCCCAGGGCATGCGCTTTGTGGGCGCTCATGCGCAAGAACCGGTGCATACCGAGTTTTTGCGGGTGGCGGCGGCGATCGATTGCGGTATCTTGGCGACCGACGCGCTCGATGACTTGCTCGTGCGCATCGACGCCCCCGGTCTTTCGCTTGTGACCTTGGCGCTTAAGGTGTCACAGCGCACCGGCGCTCCGCTTGCCGACTTGCTGTCCGAGGCGTCGAGCATGGTAGGGGAGCGCATTGAGCTCAAGCGCCGCCTGGATGTCAAGACGTCGCAGGCTCGCATGTCGGCGCATATGGTCGCGGCGATGCCGGCGGGCATGTGCGCGGTGTTGGCGCTGCTTTCGGCAGATTTTCGTCGCGGTCTTGCGACGCCTGCCGGTGCGGGCGCTGTGGTGCTGGGTCTCGCCCTCAACGCCGTTGCCCTGGTGGTTATCCGGCGCATTATGAGGGTGGAGCTATGAGCGCCCCAGTTGCAGTTGCGGCTTGCCTGTGCGCCCTGAGTGTATTTATCGCGACGGGTTTGGATCGGGCGGATGCACGCAAGATCGCAGGGGCCTGCAAGCGCGAGGCGGTGCTGGTCGCTGCCGCGGGTCGCTCAGTGGTCGATGCCCTGACCGCGCGAGTGAAGGGCGCGGTTGGAGCGGGCGGCCCGGCGCGAGTTTCGCTCGGCGAAGTGTCCGAGATGATCGATGTTGTGCGCTTGGGTCTTTCGGCCGGTCTTTCGTTTGATGCGGCGCTTGAGATTTTCTGCGCCAACCGCCGGTCAGTGCTGGCTCTTCGCCTTGAGCGGGCCTGCATGGCGTGGCAGGTGGGCGTGGGCACGCGTGAGGACGAGTTGTTGGCCGCCGCGCGCGATCTGGACGTACGAGCGCTCGAGACCTTTGCCATCACGGTGGGGCAGGCGCTCGCCCTGGGTGCCCCACTTGCCGAGACGCTGGCCGCTCAAAGTCGCGAGATCCGTGCGGCTCATCGCGCCGCGGTCGAGCGTGAGATCGAGCGTGCGCCCGTCAAGCTGCTGATCCCCACCGGCACGCTCATCTTGCCGGCGTTGCTTCTGTCCATATTGGGCCCGCTGCTGGGAGCAGGCGGGATGATGTAGGGAGGAATACATGAACACGATGGTCGAAGTTGCTGACAAGGCTTGGAACTGGGCTTTTTGCCGGGCGATCCGCGCTCGCCAGCATGCCAAGGAGCTGTTGCGGGAGGAGAGCGCGCAGGGTACCACCGAGTACGCCATTTTGGTGGGCGTGCTTGTGGTGATCGCGATTATTGCCATCGTTGCATTTAAAGGCAAGGTCCAAGATCTATGGAACGCTATCAGCGAGGGCATCAACAGTCTGTAGAGGGCGAGCGCCCCATCGGGGTGCTGCTGGTGTTTGCTTGCCTGACCGTGGCGATAGCGGCGGTGCTTTGGGGGCTTAACGCCGCGCGGCAGCAGCGTCCTGGGGCCGCCTTCGATTCGGGCTCAGATTCGGCGGTGGCGACTCAAAAAGATGAGATGCGAGATGCGGACGATTCGGATGTCGCTGTCACGGCGCAAACCTTTCTGCGGACGCTCGACAAGCGGTCTGGCACTGCGACGGATTCGCCTGAGGACAACGCGATTGCGGTCCGGCTTGCATGGTCCGAGGACCGACCGATGACCGAGGCAGCGGCGGATATGTTACGCGCCTACCGCGAGGTGCCAACGGCCCAGCTCGCCCTGAGCGGCTATCTCGATATTAAGGGCAACGTATGGGGCGCCATCGTGCGTGACGGACGCGGCTGGGTCGATATGGTGACGGTTGCCGCGGATACCGGCGATGCTTCGTGTCGTCTGCGCGCCGTGCGCCTGGTCCCGCAAACAATAAGCTCAAAGGAGGGATCGTGAAATGCATGGCGTTCTGCGTGAAGAGGTTGCCCAAGCGACTGTGGAATACGCCATCGTCACGGTGGCGCTGTTATCGATCGTGCTGGCGATCGCGGGGCTTTGGCGTGCTGGCACCGATGGGCGCTTGGCGGCGCTGGTTGAGCGGGCGGCATCCCATGGCGTTGCCTCGACGTCGGTTATCGACGCCGCTGCGGGCGCTAAGGACATTGCGTTGTATTGATATCGCGCGCGAGGACCGGGCGCAGTCTACGGTCGAGGCCGCTTTTTTGCTGCCGACGTTTCTGACGCTCATCCTTCTCGCACTGCAACCGGTGTGCCTGCTCTATACGCGCGCGGTCATGGAGTCTGCCGCCGCCGAGACCGCGCGGCTCATGACCACGACGACGGCGGAGGACGACGATCTTAAGGAGTTCACCCGCCGCCGGCTTGCCGCGGTGCCCAACGTTTCGATCTTTCATGCCGGCGGGCCGTTGTCGTGGAATATCGAGCTTGGTCGGGCCGGTGCGGGTGGCGTCTCGTCCGTGTCCGTTTCCGGCGAGGTCAGGCCGTTGCCTGTGATCGGTGCGTTTGCGCAGGCTATGGGTGGTACCGCCGAGGGCGGCTACGTTGAGCTCAAGGTTGATGTCTCATATCAATCACGTCCCGAATGGCTGGAGGGAGATTATGATTCGTGGATTGCTACATGGGATTAAGCGTTTCTGGTCTAGATGCGTTTTGACGCGCCGTCCGAGCTGCCATCGCAAGCGAGGCGGCTTTATGGGCCGCGCCGGTATCGACCTGTTTATCGAAGACGGTGCCTACACCACGCTTTCTTCTGCCGTGGTCATCCTAGTGGTGCTCACGTTGTTGTTTTCGTCGACCGCGGCGATATGGAGCATGTCGCGCGCGGGGGACACCCAGGTGGCGGCCGATAGCGGCGCGCTGGCGGGTGCCAACGTAGTGTCGTCCTATCACACGGCTGCCACGGTGGTTGATGCGAGCATCTTGAGTCTGGGGCTAGCGGGGTTTGCCACGATCGGGACGGGCCTGGTCGCCATCCTCATCCCGGGTGCCGAACCAGTTGCCGGCAATATGGTCGACACCGGGATTGAGATCATTAAAACGCGCAACAAGTTTGCCAAAAGCGCATCGGAAGGCTTGCAGAAAATCGAGACGGCTCTGCCGTATCTGATTGCCGCGCGTGCCACGCAGGCGGTGTCGGCGCAGGATACCGATAGTGTGACCTATACCGGTACGGCGCTTGCCGTGCCCAGGATGTCCGAGTCGGATTTCGTTGCGCTCGAGGGTTCTGAGATCTCGACCGATGCCATTAAAGACACATCGAAAGATCTGGAGCGCGCAGCAGATGAGCTGCAGAAGGCCTCGGAGGAGGCGGCGAAAGCAAAAGAACGCGCCTGGCTTGCGGATTGCGGTGGATCGGTTCCGGCTTCGGTCGGTAGCTGTTCATGCATGTGGGAACGTGCGAGGAGTTTGGCAAAGCTCTCGGGTGAGCAGAACCCGCATTATGCCTCGAGCATTTCGTGGGAGCCACAGGTGGCGCTCGACCGCGCGAAGACCTACTACCGTCAACGCCTGGCAGACGAAAAACCGCAGGGTTCAAGCGTCGAGACGAAGGCGGAGTCGGCGGCGCGCAAGGCGTTTTACACCTATGCGAGTACAGAGGTCAATCGTGCATATGTAACCGAGGACGGAGATGAAGTCGCTTCCTATATCCCGCTGTTGCCGCGCAACACTGACGAGGTGCGAGCGACGGAACTCTATACCGATACGGTGTGGCCAACCAGTGCCATCGATGGCAAGACGTATCTGCATTACGGAACGAGTTGCCCCAACTATAAGAAGGGGGCGCCATGCGGGCTGGCCTCGGTTGCTGCTTATGACGGGCAGGACAAATGCAATAGATGCCATTTTGGTGTTTCGTCGCTCGGTGCCGTTGCGGCTCCTTCGACTTCTATCGAAAACGGCTTTGAGTACCACTTTGATCGATTCAAAGAGGCTCTGGAAGACTACGTCGAATGCCGCAACAAAGAACTCGAACTTGAGCGTCAGACCGAGGATGAGGCCGACCGTGCGGGCAATGCGTTTGACCAGGCCATTAAAGCGCTTTCCGGCGAGCGCCCGCGTATCGCCCCACCTGGCCGCAACGGCGTGGTCGCCTTTGCAGTTTCGGGTGACATTACCAGCCCCGATCAACTTAACTCCTCGTTTAACGCGGCAGTCAGGCTTGGCGATCGCGGTGCTATCTCTGCCGCGGTGCTGGCGCCCGATGAGGCGACGGCGCAAAACAACATGCTTTCGCGATTTTTCTCGACATTGAAGGAACGCTCGGGCGGCGTTGCCGGCGTGCTCGACGGCGTCATGGATGTTTGGGGACGGCTACTCGTGGGATACGGAGACATCCAAGGTTCGGCCGACGAACTTATGGACGAGATGATTAAAGACCTAGGAGGGGGCAGCGGTGCGTTGGGCTCCATTGCATCGTGGCTCGGCGATACCGTTTCGGCGTCCGTGGCGGCGCTGGGTTTGGAACCGTGCGACTTGCGCCTGCGAAAGCCGGTGCTGACCGATTCCGCAAATGTCATTAAGAGTCCGGGGTCTGACATTGCGGGTCTCTCTCAAGCGCAAGACAAACTGCGAAGTATTCCGTTGGGCGTGACCGATCCCAAGGCGCTTTGCGAGGCGTTGGAATATCAAGTCGAACGCACCATTAGCGGTACGGTGTTCACACTTGCGGAGATTCCTCTGCCCGGCGGCGGCTCCATCCCGCTCACCGTCGATGTCGCCACGCTGGTTGGCGTTCTGGGCGGTGGGTCGTAATGAGTATCCGCATGCGTCTGCGCGAGGAGCGCGCCCAAGCGACGGTTGAGATGGCAGTGGTTACGCCCGTTTTGCTGGTGCTGGCACTCGTCGTGTACAACGTCATGATCTTTGCCAGCGCTGTCGCGCGCTTCGACCGCGTGGTGCCCGACATCGTGTTGGCGCACGCTGTGGCGTCGGAGGGGGAGGGCGACGAAAGCTCTGCCGATGCCTCGGCGACGGTTCAGACTCAAATTCTGAATGCCATGGAAGGCTATGACTTGCAGATCGAAGTGTCGAGTGAGCAAGGCGCGGAGGCATCGGATGGTGGCCTGCTCTCCCTATCCGGTACGTTTAGGACCTACACCTGCACCATGTACTATGAGCCGTGGCCGACTTTTCTCAGCATCGCTGGCGTTTCGCTGGGGGCGCCGACAACGTTGTCGCACGAGCGCGCGGTGACGGTCGATCCATGGCGCCCGGGGGTGGTCATGTGACCGCGGTCTCGTCCTACATCGCCTACGCGCGGGCACTCAACAGGCTGGGTTGGACGCCGGCCGAGTTTGCGGTGGCGGAGTCGTTTGTCGTGCGACTGCGCGGCATGCTGGGACGGCGTCCGGTTGCCGCCAACGGCCTGCCGCTCGTCATGGCGTTTCCACGCTGCTCTTCGGTCCATACGTGTTTTATGGCCTATCCCATCGACATCGCCTTCATCAATCGCGACGGCAATATCCTCGCGCGCTACGAAAACGTCCGTCCTTGGCACATGTGTTCCTGTCCCGGCGCCTGGGCGGTATTGGAACGCCCTTCAATCCTCGCTACACCTCCCGCCCTCCAACAAGCGCCGGCGTAAGAGATTGACGACGGCGGACTTTCGTCATACGAAATTTGGTAAGATGGAGGAGAAGATGCATGGATGTTGAGATCCATCCGAACGCCAAAAAAACACTTGACGGAAAAGCAGGTGCTTGGTGCCTGGTTCGCGGTTACTGAGTGCATTCGCCGCGAGTCGGAGGACGAGCCGCCGAGATGGCTTGCCATTGGATGGCTTCCAGATGGTCGAAGTGTGGAACTTGTTGCGGTCGAACTAATTCGTGGATGGCTCATTATTCATGCCCTGTCTCCGGTTCAGAAGAAATTCTGGCAAGAGATCGAGCGAGCTCGGCAGAGGGGTCGATGATGGGCAAGACGTATACGGCCGCTAATGGTCAGGTTGTAACGGATGAAATGATTGACGCGTGGTGTGAGTCGTACGAGCGCGGAGAGTTTCCGGATGGCGAACACACCGTTGGTGGAATCGTGCGTGGACGGCCCCCGCTCTCAGGTGAGGGGACGGCAACGCTGTCGGTCAAGATTCCTCTGGGAATGAAGGAGGCCATTCGTCGACGGGCGGCTGCCGAGGGGATGACGCCAAGTGAGTTTGCCCGTGCGGCTCTGAGTGAAAAACTTCTTGCTGCCGGCTGATGCCTCTGACGTGCCGATTTATAGAACCGAGGCTGTGCTCAAAAACTTTTTTAAAATTCTCGGTTGACCGGAACGCGTCCTTGGTTATACTAATCAAGCCTTGAAACAAGGCACACATCAAATGGCTGGGTAGCTCAGTTGGTAGAGCAGAGGACTGAAAATCCTCGTGTCAGGGGTTCGATTCCCTTCCCCGCCACCTTGAATTGACTAGGACCTCTGCAAAGGGGTCCTTTTCTTTTATCGAGGGCTCTGCGGAAATTGCGTCCCGGAATTTGGCTTCAGAGTGGGATGCGTTTTCCGCTTTGATGTCGCTTGGGAAAGCGCGACCCGGAATCCGGCGTCAGAATGGGACGTGCTTTCCTTTTGCGGCCTTTGGCGGAAACTGCGTCCCAGATCTCGCGCTCAGAACGGGATGCATTTTCCGATTGAGGCCTCGAACGGAAAATGCATCCCAGTCTTTTGCGAAAAACGGGATGCGCTTTCCGGCGCTTACTTCCGACGTGCGCGCACATCTCGGCGCACCAGCTCGTGCCCACCTGTCCCAGACATTCCTCCCACTTTTGCGCCACTTTGTAGACCGTTCGGTCGCCTGTCTGCATGCGCGGGTATACTCAAATCGATAGATATGTCATGCAAGAGCGATGCGGGCTTAGCCCGTATGATTCAAAAGGGGGCAGTGATGGAGAGGATACTCGGCGTTAATCTCTCTGGCTGGTTTATTCCCGAGCCTTGGGTGACCCCGTCGCTATACGCGGCGACCGGTGCATCCAACGCGGCCGAGCTGCAGGAGGCCATGGGCACCGCCGCCTATAACGAGCGCATGCGCCGTCATTACGAGACGTTTGTGAGCGAGGACGATTTCCGTCGCATGGCGCAGATCGGTCTCAATGCCGTGCGTCTGCCGGTGCCCTGGTATGCCTTTGGCTCGCAGGAGTCCGATGCGTCCTACATCTCGGTTGTCGACTACATCGACCGTGCAATTGAGTGGGCTGC
This sequence comes from uncultured Collinsella sp., assembly GCA_902467875.1. Classification (GTDB taxonomy): domain Bacteria; phylum Actinomycetota; class Coriobacteriia; order Coriobacteriales; family Coriobacteriaceae; genus Collinsella. Next base: position 48,865 of record CABQWP010000007.1, read on the forward strand.
CAAGTACGACATCCGCGTGCTGCTTGATCTAGCAACTGTGCCCGGTGGCCAGGGCGATTCCAACGATTCGCCCGCCACGCCAGAGGCTGTTGCCGAGTGGCATTCGTCCACTAACGGCCGTCATGTCGCACTCGACGTGCTCGAGCGCTTGGCTGATCGCTACGGCGAGGCCGAGAGCCTGCTGGGCATTGAGCTGCTGGATACGCCGCAGATGAGTGTCCGCAAGAGCCTCTTCACCATGACGGATGGCATTCCTGCTCACTACCTGCGCAATTTCTATCGCGATGCCTACGAGCTCGTCCGTTCGTATATGCCCGAGGATAAGATCGTCGTCTTCTCGTCGTCGGGGCATCCCAGCGAGTGGAAGCATTTTATGCGCGGCGCTAAGTACAAGAACGTCTACATGGACCTTCACCTGTACCATTACCGCGACGAGTATGCGCTCGATATCACGAGCCCCCGCGGGCTGACGACGGCGATTTCGCGTAACAAGCGCGAGCTTAAAGAAGCGATTTCGACTGGGTTCCCCGTGCTGGTGGGCGAATGGTCGGGCGCGGCGATCTTTGCCAACTCGTCGGTTACGCCCGAGGGCCGCAATGCCTACGAGCGCGTGTTTATCGCCAACCAACTGGCTTCGTTTGCACCGGCTGCCGGTTGGTTCTTCCAAACGTGGAAGACCGAGAAGCGCATTGCAGCATGGGACGCCCGCGCGGCGCTCGGTACGCTCGAGCGTGGCATGATTGAATAGGTTGATATGACGCAAAACAGCGCCCATACGGGCAAACTCTATGTGGTCGGCACGCCCATCGGCAACCTGGGCGACCTGTCCCCGCGCGTTGGCGAGGCGTTTGCCGCCGCCGATGCCATCTGCTGCGAAGACACGCGTGTGACGTCAAAGCTGCTGATGCACCTGGGCATTTCCAAGCCGCTTGTCCGTTGCGACGAGAATGTGATCGCCAGCCGCGCCGCCGGCCTGGTCGACCGTCTGCTGACGGGGGAGACCCTCGCCTTTGCCTCGGACGCCGGCATGCCGAGCGTGTCCGATCCCGGCCAGGCGCTGGTCGAGGCGGCGCGTGAGGCCGATGTGCCCGTCGAAGTTATTCCCGGGCCCTCTGCTTGCGTCACAGCGCTCGTTTCGTCCGGCATTTCCTGCGAGCATTTTTTCTTCGAGGGCTTTTTGGGTCGAAAGCACGGCGACCGTGTGCGCCGTTTGCAGCGCCTTGCCGTGGTGCCCGGCGCGCTCATCTTCTACGAGTCTCCACATCGCATCGTGGCGACGCTCGAGGCCGTGGTGGAGGTCTTTCCCCAGCGTGAGGTTGCCGTCTGCCGCGAGCTCACCAAGCTGCACGAGGAAGTCTTGCGCGGGCCCGCCGCCCAGCTCGCCGAGGAGCTGCGTGCTCGCGGCGAGGTAAAGGGCGAGATTGCGCTGGTCATCGCGCCGCCGAGCGAGGACGAGGAGGCCGGTATCGTGCCGGTTGGCGCAGCGGCAGCGGATCCCGACGAGGCCCTGCGCGAGGATATCCGCGCCGCGCTCGAGGAGGGAGAGCCCGCCTCTGCGGTGGCCAAGCGCCTGTCTCAGAAGTATTCGCGCCGCAAGCGCGATGTCTATGCCATGGTGCTCGATATGCAATAGATGGAGGATATCCAGCCCTTGCGCTAGAATCATCCCCTGTATGCAACGTTTTTCTGGAGGACAAACCCCATGGATCAAAGCAAGCCTTCGTTCTTTATCACGACGCCCATCTACTACGTCAACGCCGATCCGCACCTGGGCACGGCTTATTCCACCATCATCGCCGACGTTCAGGCTCGCTATCGCCGCTCCGCTGGCTATAACGTCAAGTTCCTGACCGGCATGGACGAGCACGGCGAGAAGGTCGCCGAGGCCGCAGCCAAGCACAACATGACGCCGCAGGAGTGGACCGACAGCCAGGCCCCGCACTTCAAGGAGCTTTGGAGCAAGCTCGAGATTTCCAACGACGACTTCATCCGCACCACCGAGCCGCGCCAGCATCATGCTGTGCAGTACCTGTGGGAGCGCATGAAGGAGTCCGGCTACCTGTATAAGGGCAGCTACGACGGTTGGTATTGCGTGCCTGACGAGACCTACTTCACTGATACGCAGGTCCAGAAGGGCGACGAGGAGTACGGCAGCGTCGGCCAGCACCTGTGCCCCGACTGCCACCGTCCGCTTGAGCGCGTGCAGGAGGAGTCCTACTTCTTTAAGCTTTCCGCCTTCCAGGACAAGCTGCTCAAGCTCTATGACGAGCACCCCGACTTTGTCGAGCCTGCGTTCCGTATGAATGAGGTACGCAGCTTTGTCGAGGGCGGCCTTAATGACCTTTCCGTGAGCCGTACGAGCTTTGACTGGGGCATCCAGGTCCCGTTTGACGAGGGTCACGTGACCTACGTGTGGTTCGATGCGCTGCTCAACTATATGACGGCCGTCGGCTACGGTGTCGACACCGATGAGGCGCGTGCCGAGCTGGCCTATCGCTGGCCCGCGCAGTTCCACATCGTGGGTAAGGACATCATCCGCTTCCACTGCGTCATTTGGCCCGCCATGCTCATGGCCATTGGCGAGGCCCTGCCCGAGCACGTCTTTGCCCACGGCTTCCTGACCGTGCGCAATGCCGAGACTGGCAAGGCCGAGAAGATGTCCAAGAGCCGCGGCAACGCCATCGCTCCGCAGGACGTTATCGACATGCTGGGCGTCGAGGGCTATCGCTACTACTTTATGACCGACGTCGTCCCCGGCACCGACGGTGCCATCAGCTTCGACCGCATGGAGCAGGTCTACAACGCCGACCTGGCCAACAGCTGGGGCAACCTTATCTCGCGTTCGCTCAACATGAGCGGCAAGTACTTTGACGGTTGCGCGCCCGCCAAGCCCGCATCGTTCGATGCGTTCGACAATCCGCTGGCAAAGATCGCCGATGGTCTGGTCGAGCGCTACATGGCCAAGATGGACGTGCTCGATTACGGTGGAGCCAAGGACGAGGTCATGGAGCTCATCCACGCCGCCAACCACTACATCGAGGACTCCGAGCCTTGGGCACTTGCCAAGGACGAGGCCAAGGCTGACGAGCTGGCGTTTGTGATCTACAACCTGCTCGAGGCCATCCGCATTGCCGCTCACCTGCTGATGCCGCTCATGCCCCAGACTTCTGCCGAGGCTCTGCGCCGCCTGTCCTGCGAGGACGAGGCCGCGAGCGACGATCTCAAGGGCATTTGCGCTTGGGGCCTGCTTGCTGGTGGTCAACCCGTCGAGAAGGGCGATCCGCTGTTCCCGCGTCTGGGCTAAGCCGCTGCGCGCCATATCGGCAATTTGCTGTTTAGCTGTAAGGGCATGGCCGCAACGGTCCATGCCCTTTTGCTTTACGATGCAGCCACCATGTTAAGGAGGCAACCATGACAACTTCGCCTTTGGCAAACCCCACGGCAACTAGGGAGCTGCTAGAGGAGTTTGGCCTTGCGACCAAGCATCGCCTGGGCCAGAACTTCCTGATCGACAACCATGTGATCGAACGTATCTGTGAGCTCGCTGAGCTTGCGGGCGATGAGCGCGTGCTCGAGGTCGGCCCGGGTTGCGGCACGCTGACGTTGGCCCTGCTGCAGGAGGCGGCGTGCGTTACGTCGATTGAGGCAGATCCCGAGCTCGAGCCGGTGCTCGATGCTCACGCCGCTGACTATGCCAACTTCCGCTTTATCATGGGCGACGCGCTCAAAGTGACGCCGGAGCAGATTGAGCAGGCCGCCGGTGGTGAACCCACGGTGTTTGTCGCGAACTTGCCCTATAACGTGGCGGCGACAATCATCCTGCAGTTCTTCCAGACGATGCCCGCGCTCAAGCGCGCCGTCGTCATGGTGCAAAAGGAGGTTGCCGATCGTATTGCCGCAACGCCGGGCAACAAGACCTATGGCGGCTACACGACAAAGCTCGGCCTGTATGCGCAGGTTACGGGTCGCTTTGAGGTGCCGCCGCGTTGCTTTATGCCGGCGCCGCACGTGGACTCGGCCGTCGTGCGTATCGACCGTGTTGACGGCGTGGTGCCCGAAGGACTCGACCGCGAGTTTGTGGCCCGCGTGATTGATGCTGCATTTGCTCAGCGTCGCAAGACCATTCGCAACTCCATGAGCGCCAACGGCTTTGCCAAGGACGTGCTCGATGCCGCCTTTGAGGCTTGCGGTATCGCATCCACCACGCGCGCCGAAACGCTTGATGTTGCCGACTTTGTCCGCCTGGCCCAGGAGCTAATCCATGACGCTTAATGCCGAACGCGTGACGTTTACCAAGAAAAAGAAGACGGTTGCTTGTCCCGTGCCCTTGGCGCCGCTTGCCGACACGCATGCGCATCTGCTTTCGTTTTGGGGCAAAGAAGTGCCCGAGACGCTCGTGCGCGCCAAAGCCGCGGGCGTCGACCTGTTGGTGACGATGCTCAACCCCATCGCTGACAAACGCAGCGTGACGGACTATAGCGACTGGCTCGTGCGCGAAATTCTGCCGATGCAGGATATCCCGCAGATCAAGTATCTTGCCGGCGTGCATCCGTATGGCGCACCGGACTATACCGACGACGTTCACGCACAGGTCGTTGCCGCGCTCGATGATTCCTTATGCGCCGGTATTGGCGAAATCGGCCTGGACTACCACATGGACTATGACGACGATATCGCGCCGGCACCCCATAACGTGCAGATTGACTGCATGGCGCGTCAGCTCGAGCTTGCCGTGTGCCGTAACGTGCCGGTGGAGCTGCATCTGCGCCACGAGGACACGGACCATGAGCGCACCTCGCACGTTGATGCGTACAACGTGCTTCGTGAGGTGGGCGTGCCCCAGGCCGGTTGTGTGCTGCACTGCTTTGGCGAGGACCGCGCCACGATGGAGTGCTTTGTGGAGCTGGGCTGCTATATCGCCTATGGTGGTGCGGCCACCTTTAAGCGCAACGACGACGTGCGCGAGGCATTTGCGGCAACCCCACTCGATCGAATTTTGTTCGAGACGGATTGCCCGTATATGGCTCCGGAGCCCATCCGCGGTCTTGAATGCGAGCCCGCAATGATCTCCATTACGGCAAACGCGCTGGTTAACGACCGTGTCGATCGTACCGGCGAGGATGCTGAGGCAATCGCGCAAGCCGCTTGGGAAAATGCCTGCAAACTTTTTCAAAAATAGTTCTTGCGTTCGCGGTGGCGCTCCGTTATTCTAATTCCTGCACGCGGGCGTGGCGGAATTGGCAGACGCGTACGGTTCAGGTCCGTATGGGGGCAACCCCATGAAGGTTCAAGTCCTTTCGCCCGCACCATTAAATGAAAGAGCTCCCAGCAATGGGGGCTTTTTTGTTATGGGCCCATCGCGGGGACTTGAACCTGCGAAGGAGCGAGCGTAAAGAAAGCGCGGAGCGTTTTTAGCGAGCTGGCGAGGACGCCGGCAGGCGGCCGAAGCGAACGCAACGGGGGGGGGGACCGGGGCGGGCGGCGGAAGCCGGTGTGGATCCGCGAAGCGGATACGCGGACGTCCTTTCGCCCGCACCATTGAATGAAAGAGCTCCCAGCAATGGGGGCTTTTTTGTTATGGGCCTCTTGTTGATGTCACGTTGCTGCTTCGTGCGGGTATCCTAATGCCAACGTGTGCCTATCAGAGGAGAGACCATGCTGTTGTCCGGTATCATCGCCGCCCTTACCAGCCTTTTGATTCCCATCATCATTCTGTTGCTGCTGCTTCCCAACGCCTGCTATGTCGTTGAACAACAGCATGCCGTGATCATCGAGCGCCTGGGTAAGTTCAATCGCATCGTCAACGCGGGCTTCCACATGAAGGTACCCGTGATCGACCGCAAGGCCGCCACGGTGAGTCTGCGCACCATGAAAAACGGTTTTGGCATCGACGTTAAGACCCAGGACAACGTGACCATCGGCCTTGAGGTCTCTGCTCAGTACCACGTGAGCTATGACATGGGCGCCGGCCCGGCAGATTCGGGCATCTACAAGAGCTACTATATGCTGCAGGAGCCCGTCGATCAGATGCGTGACTTCATCACCGACGCCCTGCGCTCTTCGATTCCCGTCTACACACTCGATGAGGTCTTTGCCAAGAAGGACGACATCGCCAAGGATGTCAACGCTACCGTTTCCGAGCAGATGGCCGCCTACGGCTTCACCCTCGTGTCGACGCTCATCACCAAAATCGCACTGCCGACCGAGGTCGAGAACTCCATGAACGACATCAACGCCGCCCAGCGCAAGCGCGCTGCGGCACAGGAGCTCGCTGAGGCCGACCGCATCAAGCGCGTCACCGAGGCGACCGCCGAGGCTGAGGCAATGGAAAAGGCGGGCGAGGGCATCGCCAACCAGCGCAAGGCCATCGCGCTGGGTATCAAAGATTCGCTCGAGATCATACAGGAGACGGGTGTCGGCAATGACGAGGCCAACCAACTGTTCATGTTTACGCAGTGGTCCGAGATGATGACGGAGTTCGCTCGCACGGGTAAAACCTCGACGGTCGTGCTGCCGAGCGACTTTTCGCAGTCGGCCTCGATGTTCGAGCAGATGCTGACCGCCGGCAAAGTTCAAAACGATTCGAAGGAGTAGACGCGCGTGAAATACACCGTCGTTTGCGTCGGTAAGCTCAAGGAGCGCTTTTGGAAGGACGCGTGCGCTGAGTACGCCAAGCGCCTAGGTGCCTATGCCAAGGTTGATATCCGCGAGGTGGCCGATATCGACCCGGCTAAGGCGGGCGGCGTGGATGCCGCGCGCGACAAGGAGGGGGCGGCGATTCTTGCTGCCTTGCCGTCTCGAGCGCATGTGATCCTGCTGGCCATTGAGGGCAAAGAGCGCTCGAGCGAGGAGTTTTCGGCGCGGCTCGATGATCTTATGCTGCGTGGTAACAGCGACATCGCCTTTGTGATTGGCGGATCGGACGGCGTGAGCGATGACGTGCGCGCCCGCGCCGACGAGATGCTCAGCTTTGGACGCATTACCTTGCCGCATAACCTGGCGCGCGTGGTGCTGCTGGAGCAAATCTACCGCGCCTGCAAGATCAGCCGAGGCGAGCCGTATCACAAATAGGTCGGCAATACGAAACAATGGCGTGGGACAATACCT
>CABQWP010000008.1 GCA_902467875.1 uncultured Collinsella sp.
GCCCTTCTCGACCGCCCCCCCCCAAAGGGGGGCGGCACGCCATCTTTTATCAGCCAACTCGCTGAAGTACGGTGACGAAGGCGCAAGGCCGGGAGGGGTTATCAAAGCCGACATCCCGCAGCCGCGAAGCGGCGAGGACGTCGGCGTGATAACCCCGCAGGCCTTGCGCCGACGGGAAGGAACCTACTTCACGACCAAGATGTCGCAGTCCGTATTGCGCAGCAGGAACGTCGAAATCGAACCCAGCAGCGCATACTTGATCGAGGACAGGCCGCGTGCGCCGCAGAGCACCAGGTCGGGCTTAACCACGTCGAGCATCTCGTCCTTGAGCGTCTCGCGAATACGGCCAGCACGAATCATGACCTCGACCTCGGGAATGTCAGGATTGGCCTTGGCCTCCTCGAGCTGCTTGGCAATGGAGTTCTTAAATGCCTCCTCTAGGCCGTTGACCAGATCGACCGGATAGGAACCGGCGCTCTCGAGCGCCGTGGAATCGATAACGTGGCCGATGATTAGCTTGGCGCCGTTGTTCGCGGCGACCTTGATGGCGCGTGCGAGCACAAAATCCTGCTGCTCAGTACCGTCGAGTGAAACAAATACCTTGGTGTAGCCCTCGTTCATGGTTTCCTCCTTGGTCTATCGCACGGGCGCGGGGCTCGTGCATCGGGCGGGCGCGGGCGCGTTGGCTGCCGGACACTCTATCTTGTTGCAGTTATACCCAAGGATTTGGGTTTGACCGCTCGCAATTCTGTGAACGGGCGAGTTTTTTGGTAAGGGTAGGCGTAGACGCGCCCGAACGGTTGATAATGGGACATCGCCCGCACCGTCCGCAGAACAATATCGGCGGGTGTCTAACGAGGGGGTCCCTTTGGATATTATCGAGCTTCTAAAATCTGCCTTCATGGGCCTGGTCGAGGGCATCACCGAATGGCTGCCCGTCTCGTCGACCGGTCACATGATCTTGGTGGACGAGTTCGTCAAGATGAACGTGAGCGAGACGTTCTGGAATATGTTCCTGGTCGTGATTCAACTTGGCGCCATTTTGGCCGTCTGCGTCCTGTTCTTCCATGAGCTCAATCCGTTCTCGCCCAGCAAGGGCAAGGAGGGCCGTCGCGACACCTGGGTACTGTGGGGCAAGATTGTGCTCGGCTGCATTCCCGCCGCGGCGATCGGTCTGCCGCTTAACGACTGGATGGAGGAGCATTTCTACAATGCTCCCGTCGTGGCGCTGGCGCTCATTGTGTACGGCGTGCTGTTTATCGTGATCGAGAACTGGCGCGCGAGCAAGCGCGAGGAAATGGCCGTTGCCGGTTCGTTTGGTTCGCGTGCTGTGGTGTCGGGCGGACGTCCCGCCGGTGCGCACTTCGCGGCGCCCGCCGCGGCTACCGCTGAGGATGAGGGCGATGACGAGAATCTGGACTTTGGCTCCATCGCCACGCTCGAGGACCTGAGCTGGAAGACTGCGCTGGGCATCGGCTGCTTCCAGGTGCTTTCGCTGGTGCCTGGTACGTCTCGCTCCGGTTCTACCATCATCGGCGGTTTGCTTTTGGGCTGTACACGTTCGGTGGCGTCCAAGTTTACGTTTTTCCTGGCCATCCCTGTCATGTTTGGCGCGAGTGCACTCAAGCTGGTCAAATACTTCATCAAGGGCGGCACGTTCGGCGCCAACGAGGTCGCTATCTTGGGCGTGGGCTGCGTTGTGGCCTTTGTGGTTTCGCTCATCGCCATCAAGTGGCTCATGGGCTTCGTCCGCCGTCACGACTTCAAGTGCTTCGGTGTTTACCGCATCATCCTGGGCATCGTAGTGCTCGCATACTTCTTCGTTCTGGAGCCGATGCTCGGCCTCTAACTTAGTCGACGCTGCGCGGCCGCCGCTCGCTACCGTTGCCATGACATCGGTGGCTCCATTGCACCAAATCCGCTGGGGCGGGCCTGACGGTGGCGCACGGAGTCGTGGTGTGATTTGCGTCGGTGTCCGCGCGGCTCGGTATACTGGTACGGCTCAAACTATGGCGCTGCCCGCAGGCGCGCCGTCCGTCAGATGAGGAGTCGCCCATGACCCAGCCCTTGCCCTGGGAAAAGAATGTCGCGGTACCTGTGCCGCCCGCGCCGGAACCCGTGCCGCTCGATGCATACACCGCCCCTGCTGCGCCGGAGCCCGAGCTCGTTCCGCTCGACATCTACGACGCTCCCGCGCCGGCGCCCAAGCCCGCCAAGCCGCTCGTCGACATCGACAGCCTTAATCCCGCTCAGCGCGAGGCGGTCCTGACCACCGAGGGCCCGCTGCTGGTCCTTGCCGGCGCCGGCTCGGGCAAGACCCGCGTCTTGACCTTCCGTATCGCACATATGCTCGGCGACCTGGGCGTTAAGCCCTGGCAGATCCTTGCCATCACGTTTACCAACAAGGCCGCGGCCGAGATGCGTGAGCGTCTGGCGGCACTCATTCCCAGCGGCACCCGTGGCATGTGGGTATGCACCTTCCATGCCATGTGCGTGCGTATGCTGCGCGAGGACGCCGACCTGCTGGGATACACCGGTCAGTTCACCATCTACGATGACGATGACTCAAAGCGCATGGTGCGCGACATTATGCAGGCGCTCGGTATCGAGCAAAAGCAGTTCCCCATCAACATGATCCGCAGCAAGATCAGCTCGGCCAAAAACGCCATGATCGGCCCCGAGGACATGCTCAAATCCGCCGACAGCCCCAATGACAAAAAGGCCGCGCAGGTCTACCTGGAGCTGGAACGCCGCCTGCGCGCCGCCAACGCGATGGACTTCGACGACCTGCTCGTGCGCACGCTCGAGCTGCTGCGCACCCGCCCCGAGGTGCTCGACAAGTACCAGGAGCGCTTCCGCTACATTAGCGTCGACGAGTATCAGGACACCAACCACGTCCAGTACGAGATCGCCAACCTGCTGGCCGCCAAGTACCAAAACCTCATGGTCGTGGGCGACGACGACCAGTCCATTTATAGCTGGCGTGGCGCCGACATCACCAATATCCTGGACTTTGAGAAGGACTTTAAAAACTGCAAGACCGTTAAGCTGGAGCAGAACTACCGCTCCACGGGCCATATCCTGAGCGCCGCCAACGCCGTGGTGCGCCACAACTCGCAGCGCAAGGACAAGCGCCTGTTTACGGCCGAGGGCGATGGCGAGAAGATCCAGGCCTTCCAGGCAAGCGATGAGCGCGACGAGGGCCGCTGGATTGCCGGCGAGATCGAGAAGCTGCACTCCAAGGGCACGAGTTACGACGACATCGCCGTGTTCTACCGCACCAACGCTCAGTCGCGTATTCTCGAAGATATGTTCCTGCGCGCAGGCGTGCCCTACAAGATCGTGGGTGGCACGCGATTCTTCGACCGTGCCGAGATCCGCGACGTCATGGCCTATCTTAAGATGATTGTGAACCCGGCCGACGAGATGAGCGTCAAGCGCGTCATCAACACGCCGCGCCGCGGCATCGGCTCCACCTCGATTCAAAAGATTGAGCAGCTGGCACGCGACAACCGCTGCTCGTTCTTCCAAGCCTGCGAGATCGCAACAGCCGAGACGGGCATGTTTAGCGCCAAGGTGCGTAACGGCCTGTCGAGCTTTGTGGCGCTGGTGCGCGAGGGTCGCCGCATGGACGGCGAGCTCAAGGACGTCGTCGAGATGATCGTCGATAAGACGGGCCTGCTGCAGGCTTTCCGCGCCGAGGGCACCATGGAGTCCGAGAGCCGCGCCGAGAACATCCAGGAATTCCTGGGCGTCGCCGCCGAATTTGAGGAGACGCACGAGGATATCGAAGGTACGCTCGAGAGCTTGGAAGAGCTGCGCGCTGCCGGTGTTGCCGATGTGCCTGCTAGCGCCGAGCCCGAGCCTGTCGTGGTGAGCGCGCCTGCGCCCGAACCGGGGCCATCTGCCCCGGTATCCTCGTTTGAGGCGCTCGTTGGCGCGCGTGACGCCGCGGGCTCCAATCCGCTCGATAGCTTGGCCGCTCCGGCGCTGTCTCCGCAGGATGCCCTGGCCGCCGCCATCGCGGGCAACGCGTATGCCGCGCCGACGGAGATGCCGGCGGGTGCCGTGCATGCCGACGAGATCGAGCGCACCTACGGTCCGCTCACCTGTAAGGCGCTGCCGGCGCTCATGGAGTGGCTGGCCCTGCGCTCCGACTTGGATTCCCTGGCCGGCGAGACGCATGCCATCACCATGATGACCATCCACTCCGCCAAGGGCCTGGAGTTCCCGGCGGTGTTCGTGGCCGGCATGGAGGAGGGCATCTTCCCGCACGTGCACGACTTTGGCGGCAGCGATGACCCGGGTAAGCTTGAGGAGGAGCGTCGCCTGGCCTACGTCGCCATCACGCGCGCCCGCAAGCGCCTGTTCCTGACCTATGCGGCCACGCGTCGCACCTACGGCTCGACCTCTGCCAACCCGCGCTCGCGCTTCCTCAACGAGATTCCGTTTGAGGATATCGAGTTTAGCGGCATCGGTTCTGCCGGTTTTGAGGGCACGGGCTGGGAGAAACGCGGCGACCGACACGGCACCTTTGGATCGGGTATGGGCTCGGACATGTATGGCGGCAAGGTGTTTGGTTCGCATACGCGCTCGACCGGCGGTTCCGGTTCGCGTGGCGGATCGAGCTTTGACGATTTCTTTGGCGGCAGCAGCTACGGGACCGAGCGCCATCGTGGGGTTTCGCCCGATGCCGGCCGTGTTGCCTCGACCTTTGGTTCGGGTGCGCCGCGAGCCAAAAAGCCGTCGTCCAAGGTGTCCCCGACGGTGGAGCGCAAGGTCGATCGTGCCAGCGCATCGCAGGACTTTGCCGCGGGCGATACCGTGAGCCACAAGACTTTTGGCACGGGTACCGTGCTCTCGGTCGTCGGAGACATGATCGAGGTCCAATTCGAAAAGACCGGCCAGACCAAAAAGCTGATGAAAGGTTTTGCGCCAATCGTCAAGCTGCAGTGATCCCGGCGGACCTGGGCGGGCGTATAGGGCAACATCGCCTGCTCGGGCAGTCCTGCGCAAGACGGAGGCCACATTAAGTGGCCTCCTTTGCGTGCGGAACTCGCGATCGATGTTGCCCTATACGCCCGCCCAGGTCCTTGGGTAACGTTGCTAGACGAGCGTTGCTTTGCTCGTTCGCTTTTTGGTCTGGAGAGCCGGGTGGGCTGATATATATGGACAAGGGGCTCCCCCGTTGGTGAACGGGGGAGCCCCTTGTTGCGTTTGGGTTGTTGGTGCGAACTAGAGGTGGCTGATGATCAGTTCCATCTTGCCTTCGAGGTCGATGGAGCTGACGGTGCTGGGGGCCAGCAGGTGGCTTCCCTTGCGGACGGGGTCGCCGCAGATGGTGCCTTCGCCGTCGATGACCGACAGACACATGAAGGGCCAGCGCTGCTCCAAGGTCTTGCTGCCGTCGACGCGCACGCGATCGACGGTGTAGCAGGGGTTGGACTCGAGCTCGGTTACGCCATCGACCTCGGGCGCGGTCACCGTGCCGTCGGTCGGAGCCTGAGCATCAAAGTCGATGCATTCGAGGCTCTGCTCAATGTGCAGTGGGCGCAGCTTGCCGTCGGTGCCGGGGCGGTCGTAGTCGTACAGGCGATATGTCACGTCGCTCGACTGCTGCGTCTCCAGAATCAGCGTGCCGGTCTTGATGGCGTGCACGGTACCGGAATCAATCTGGAAAAAGTCGCCCTTGTGGATCGGCAGTACGTTGAGCATGTCGTCCCAGCGGCCGTCCTCGATCATCTGCGCGGCCTCGGCGCGGTCGTGCGCGCGCTGGCCGACAATGATCGTGGCACCGGGCTCGCAGTCCAGCACATACCAGCACTCGGTTTTGCCCAGGCTGCCGTTCTCGTGCTTGGCGGCGTACTCGTCGTTGGGATGAATCTGGATCGAAAGGTCGTCCTTGGCGTCCAGAATCTTAATGAGCAGTGGGAACTCCTTGCCCTCGCAATTGCCAAAGAGCTCGCGGTGCTCGGCCCACAGCCACGACAGCGTGTGGCCTGCATACGGGCCTTCCGCAATCTGGCAGTCGCCGTTGGGGTGGGCCGAGATGGCCCAGCACTCACCGATGGGTCCATCGGGAATGTCGTAGCCAAATACGGTTTCGAGCTGGCGACCGCCCCAGATCTTCTCGTGGAAGATCGGCGTCAGCTTAATCAAATCGGACATGTTCATACCCCCATTGTGTTGCGCGGGCGCTGCACAAAACAGCTCAAAGCGAGCGCCCGGATGACTACAAAAACCTATGCCAACGTTACGTTGTGCAACTCAAAGCGGTCGCCAACGTTGCGCGAGACCGAATACTCAAAGGCGGCGCCGCTGTTCAAAAAGCCAATCTGGGTGATCTCGAGCAGGGGAGAGCCAGGCTTGGTGTCCAAGCGCTCGGCTTCTTCCTCGGTTGCTGCCACGGCGCGAATGGTACGGTGGAAGCTCGAAATCTTCAGCCCACATTGCTCGCGGATGAAGTGGTAGACCGATCCGTACAGGTCCTTCTTTTTAAGGCCTGGAATCAGCTCGAGGGGCATGTAGGTGTACTCGATAACGATGGGCTTCTCATCGGCCTGACGCACGCGCACGATGTGATAGGCAAAGTCATCCTCGGCAATTCCCAGCTGGGCTGCGATGTCCGCTGGTGGATTAACAATCGAGAAATCGTAGACCACCGAGGTCACCTTCTCCCCGCGGTGCTCATACGAAAAGCCCTGGGCACGGTCGTTTTTGCCCTGGAAAAACGCCTGACCGGGAAGTCCCGCCGTGTCCTTAACGTAGGTACCCGATCCGCGTCGGCTGGTAATAAGACCTTCCTCGGTGATTTGCTCGATAGCTCGTTTGACGGTGATTTTGGAAACGCTATAGAGCTCGCAGAACTCAACGACGGTGGGAAGCTTGTCGCCCGGTTTAAGAGTGCCATCCTCGATGCTTCGACGAATATCTGCAGCTATCGCCTCGTATTTGGGAATCATTGAACCTCCTTTCCGACGTATATCAATACGCAAGTAAGTATAACCCTTAACAAGGCACCCATATAACCTTTATCTAAGAAGCTCGAGAAAGAAAAAAGAAAAAGACGCTTTACTCTAAGAATTAGAGCGCTATAGTTTAAGCAACGAACGGAATCTTTCCGCAGAACAGGATCGACCGTTTGGGGACGGTTTTGTTTTGGCGGGTTGGATATCGGTATGACCGGTGCGCGCCCGCGCCGGATAACCTGCCAAAGCAAACCCGTCTCCAACCGGAAGCTCTAGAACACGAAAGCGAGGACTTTGATGGCACAGTATCAGCTGCCCAACGACTTCTTCTTTGGCGCTGCTATGTCCGGCCCGCAGACTGAGGGTCAGTGGAACCAGGGCGGCAAGCTCGAGAACCTGTGGGATACCTGGTCCATCCAGGATCTGGGCTCGTTCTACAACTGCGTTGGCTCTTACGCCGGCAATGACTTTATGGCCAAGTACCAGGAAGACCTTCGCATTTTGAAGGACTTGGGCCTGGATACCTATCGCACTTCCATCCAGTGGAGCCGTCTGCTCGATGCCGACGGCAACCTCAACGAGGAAGGCGCCGCGTGGTATCACGAGTTGTTCCGCGCCTCTCGCGAAGCCGGCCTGGAGCCGTTTGTCAACTTGTACCACTTTGACATGCCCACCTACCTTTTTAACCGTGGCGGCTGGGAGAGCCGTGAGGTTGTCGAGGCTTACGCACATTACGCCGACGTCGCCTTCCACGAGTTTGGCCAGGAGATCAAGTACTGGTTCACCTTTAACGAGCCCATCGTCGAGCCCGAGCAGCGCTATCAGGAGGGCGTGTGGTTCCCGCAACTCCACGACTTCAACCGTGCTCGCACCGTGCAGTATCACATCTCGCTGGCACATGCGCTGGCCGTGGCCAACTATCGTAAGGCCTATGACGAGGGCGCCGTTCGCGCTGATGCCAAGATCGGCATGATCAACTGCTTTACCCCGGTCTACACCAAGGAGAACCCCAGCGAGGCAGACCTCGAGGCTGTGCGTATGACCAGCGGCATCAACAATCGCTGGTGGCTCGACCTTATTACCAAGGGCGAGCTTCCTGCCGACGTGCTCGACAGCCTGGCCGAGGGCGGCGTTAAGCTTCCGTTCCGTGCCGGCGACCAAGAGATTCTTAAGCAGGGTGTTGTCGACTGGCTCGGTTGCAACTACTACCACCCCACGCGCGTTCAGGCGCCGGCGAGCAAGATCGACCAGTACGGTCTGCCGCACTTTGCCGACGAGTACGTGTGGCCCGACGCCGTTATGAACGAGAGCCGCGGCTGGGAGATCTACCCGCAGGGCCTCTACGACTTTGGCATGGACTGCGCTAAGAACTACCCCGATCTTGAGTGGTTCGTTTCCGAGAACGGCATCGGCATCATGGACGAATACAAGAACCGCGATGCCGAAGGAACCATCCAGGATGACTACCGCGTCGACTTTGTGCGCCAGCACCTGGAGTGGGTTGCCAAGGCAATCTCCGAGGGCGCCAAATGCCGGGGCTATCACTACTGGGCCGTCATCGATAACTGGTCTTGGGCCAATGCCTTTAAGAATCGTTACGGCTTTGTCGAGGTCGATCTGATGGATGGCTATAAGCGCCGCCTTAAGAAGTCGGCAGCCTGGCTCAAACAGGTCGCCACGACCCACGTGGTTGATTAGCGACCGGGCGAACGCCCAGACCGCGCGCCGCCGCGCGCAACACATGGCACATCTGGTGGCAGAGGGCGACAGACCACCGTGCGCATAGGAAAAGGCCGGATTTGAAAGTTAGGAGCAATCATGGCCAGTGACAACGGAAAGAGTTTCCTCGACAAGTTTGCCGAGGTCTCTGCGAAGGTGGGAAACCAGGTTCACCTGCGTTCCCTGCGTGACGCCTTCGCGACCATCACGCCGCTCTATATCCTTGCGGGTATCGCGGTTCTCATTAACAGCGTCGTGTTCCCTCTGTTCCCGCTCGATGCGGCGGGCCTTGCCAACCTTCAGACGTGGGGTTCGGCAATTACGCTGGGCACCCTCAACGTCTCTGCCATTATCTTGGCCGGATTGATTGGCTACAGCCTCGCTAAGAACAAGCGTTTCGATAACCCGCTCGCTTGCGTGGTCGTCGCTATCTCTGCTTTCGTCATCATGATGCCGCAGCAGATCACCGCCTCGCTTGCCGCCACGAGCCCGCTGCTCACCGACAAGATCACCTCCGCCGAGGTCACGGGCGCCCTTTCGACTGCCAACACCGGCACCAACGGTCTGTTCTCGGCTATTATCATCGCCCTGCTTTCCGTCTCGCTCTTCATCAAGATTTCTGGCGTCGAGAAGCTCAAGGTTAAGCTGGGCGAGGGCGTGCCTCCCGCGGTCTCCAACTCCTTCAACGTCATGATCCCGATGCTGCTCAACCTCGCAATCTTCGCTCTTGCCGCAGCCCTGCTCGCCGTGTGCGCCGGCACCGATCTGTGCGCCATCATCTCCACGTGCATCTCCAACCCGCTCAAGAACATCATGAACGCCGGTCCGTGGGCTGTTATCCTCATCTACACCCTTGCTAACCTGCTGTTCTGCGTCGGTATTCACCAGTCCACCATCTCTGGCGCTACCGTCGAGCCGATCCTGACCATGCTCATCGTCGACAACATGGCTACCTTTGCCGCCGGTGGCACCATCCAGCCCGATCACTACATGAACATGCAGATCGTTAACAGCTTCGCCCTCATCGGCGGCTCGGGCTGCACCCTCATGCTTCTGCTCGACACGCTCCTGTTCTCCAAGAACAAGGCTTCCGAGACCGTTTCCAAGATGGCTATCCTGCCTGGTCTGTTCAACATCAACGAGCCGGTTATCTACGGTTACCCCATCGTGTACAACCTGCCGCTCATGATCCCGTTCGTCCTTCTTCCCGATCTGTTCATCGGCATCACCTATGGCCTTACCTGCGCAGGCATCATCAGCCCCTGCATCGCCCAGGTGCCCTGGACCATGCCTCCCGTCATCAATGCCCTGCTCGCTACGGGCTTTGACTGGCGCGCCGGCGTGTGGCAGGCTTTCGAGATTGTCATTGGCATGGCCGTCTACCTGCCCTTTATGAAGATTTCCGAGAAGGCAATCGCCAAGCAGGAGGCTCTCGCCGAGTAGAACGCCTAACGTTCGTCCCTTTCACCTTTGCGGGCGCCGGTACGCGGTGCCGGTGCCCGCGGCTCTCTCCCTTGCGTAAAGATACAGGGGAGCGGGCACAATAGCCGCAAGGAATACAACCAGTTGTCGTCTGCGCGCCGCGCAGTTATAAGGAGGAAACCATGAAGAAGATCATGCTCTGCTGCAATGCCGGCATGTCCACGAGCCTGCTGGTCCAGAAGATGCAGGCCGAGGTTGCAAACCGTGGTCTGGATATTGAGGTCGAGGCTCGTCCCATGAACGAGGCCCACGATCACCTGGACGAGTGCGACATGTTGCTGCTTGGTCCGCAGATCGGCTACACCAAGGGCGATTTTGAGAAGGAGGCCGCCGGTCGTTTTCCGGTCGAGGTCATCAACATGGTCGACTACGGCCGCATGAACGCTGCCGGCATCATCGACCACTGCGTCAGCGTGATGGGCTAGGTGCTCCGCATGGAGGATATGAACGAACTGCAGATGACCTGCTTCGAGATCATCAGCTACGTCGGTACCGCCAAGAGCATGTACATCAATGCCGTGCAAAAGGCCAAGGAGGGCGATTTTGACGCCGCCGAGGAGCTTATCAAGCAGGGCGACGAGGCCTATAACGGTGGCCACGATGTTCACATGGGGCTTCTGAAGAAGGAGGCCAACGGCGAGCGTAACGGCGAGGCCCCGTTGATTCTGCTGCATGCCGAGGACCAGATGGCCGGTACCGAGACCATGCGCGTCATGGCGACGGAGCTCATCGAGATTCACAAGCAGCTGCAGGTACTTCAGGCCTAGTCGGCGTTATCGCCGCGATGGACCGTGCGGTCCAACAGACAACACAGTCCCTTTGACGGGCGCCGGGAGTCTCCGCCTCCCGGCGCCTTTATATTTGGGGAAGGTCTTGCGCGACCTATTAAGCGACCGTTCGCGCTTCCCCAGATAAAACCTGCCAAAACAAACCTGTCCCTTTTTGGTAGGTTTTTGCCTTGGGAGCGGTACCATACAGGCAATGTTTAAACGAGAAAGGTGGGCTCCCATGGAACCTAAGCAGTACTACATCGGCATCGACGTCGGCGGCACTTCGGTTAAGGAGGGCCTGTTCGACGAGGACGGAAACCTGCTGGCCAAGGCCAGCGTGCCCACGCCTCCCATCGTTGACGCTGCGGGCTTTGCCGCGGTGACCGAGGCTATCGACCAGGTGGTCGCCAAGGCGCAGATTCCGCGTGCCTTTGTGGCAGGCATTGGCCTGGCCGTTCCGTGCCCCATCCCGGCGTCGGGCGATGCCAAGGTCAAGGCCAACATTGCCATTAACCTGCCCGAGCTGAGGGTCGCCATTCAGGAGCACTGCCCCGATGCGGTCGTTAAGTATGAGAACGACGCCAACGCCGCTGCCATGGGCGAGGCCTGGCTCGGCTCTGCCAAGGGTGTACAGAACGTGGTGATGGTCACCATCGGTACCGGCGTGGGCGGCGGCGTTATCGTCAACGGCGACGTGGTGTCGGGCGTTGTGGGTGCCGGCGGCGAGATCGGCCACATGTGCCTGAATCCGGCTGAGGAGCGCACCTGCGGCTGCGGCGGCCATGGCCACCTGGAGCAGTATTCCAGCGCCACCGGTGTGGTGAGCAACTACCTTGCCGAGTGCAAGAAAGCGGGCGTCGAGCCCATCGAGCTCACCGGCCCCTCCGATTCCAAGGACGTGTTCCAGGCCTGCCGCGAGGGCGATAAGCTCGCGCTTGCCGCGGCCGATACCATGGCCGACTATCTCGGCCGTGCCCTGGCGCTTATTGCCAACGTGGTCGACCCCGAGATGTTCCTGATCGGTGGCGGCGCGTCCGCTTCGGCCGATGTCTATCTCGACAAGGTTCGCGAGCACTTTAAGCAGTACGCGCTTTCCGCCTCGCGCGAGACGCCCATTAAGGTCGCTTCGCTCGGCAACGACGCCGGCATCATCGGTGCCGCATACGTAGCCCTGCGCGCCGCCGGTAAATAGCTGGTGCAAGGGGGTCAGGTTACTTTGCACCAACATGGTGCAAAAGGGACGGCCTTGGCCCCCATGCCTGCCCCAAATTGTGCCGTGCCCCTTCCGTCTGCGAAGGCTCGGCGCCAGCGTGCTACCATAGCTACGTCCAAGTACACATATCAAGTGGAGGATATCCATGGCAAACGTTCTTGTCTTTGGTCACCAGAACCCCGATAACGACGCCATCATGAGTGCCGTCGTCCTGTCCCAGCTGCTCAACCAGGTTGAGTATGCCGGCAACACCTACGAGGCTTGCGCCCTGGGCCAGCTTCCGGCAGAGTCCGCCAAGCTGCTCGCCGACGCCGGCATCGCCGAGCCTCGCGTGATCGAGTCCGTCGAGGCCGGTCAGCTCGTCGTCCTCACCGACCACAACGAGTCTGCCCAGTCCGTCGCCGGCCTTAAGGACGCCACGGTCTTTGGCGTCGTCGATCATCACCGCATCGGCGACTTCGAGACCGCCGGCCCGCTGCACTACATCTGCCTGCCCTGGGGCTCCAGCTGCACCATCGTCACTAAGCTCGCCGACGTGCTCGGCGTTGAGCTTTCCGACGTCCAGGCCAAGCTGCTGCTCTCGGCCATGATGACCGACACGCTCATGCTCAAGAGCCCCACCACCACCGCTGTCGACCGCGTCGTCGCCGCCAAGCTCGGCGAGCAGGTGGGCGTCGACCCGGTCAAGTTTGGCATGGAGGTCTTCCTCACCCGTCCGTCCGGCTCCTTCACCGCTGCCGAGATGGTCGGCAACGACATCAAGATGTTCGAGCCCGCCGGTAAGAAGCTGCTCATCGGCCAGTACGAGACCGTCGACAAGAGCCGCGCGCTCGGCATGATCGACGAGATCCGTGAGGCCATGCGCGCCTACGCCGCCGAGAAGGGTGCCGACGGCATTGTCCTGTGCATCACCGACATCATGGAGGAGGGCTCGCAGGTTCTGCTCGAGGGCGAGACCGAGGCCGCTCAGAAGGGCTTGGGCATTGCCGACGAGCACGACGGCGTTTGGATGCCGGGCGTCCTCTCCCGTAAGAAGCAGGTCGCTGCCCCCATCATGGCCGCCTGCTAGGTTTAGTTGACCAAACGCCACGACCGGATCGCGGACGCCCCGCGCTCCGGTCGTTTTTTGTGCATGCGCCGCGTCGTCTCTTGGACAGGCGTGCCCGTGCCGTTGAGCAAATAATGTTCAACCTGTGGTTCCGCTTTTCGGCCGCGCCTGCGTGCTTGTCGTGCAGGGTAGGCTAGATGCAAGCGTAATACGTTAGAGCGCGGCGCCGCCACTTGGGCGGGCCGTGCTTTTTTAAGACGGGAGCTTTCCCGTGAAAGGAGCCGCCCATGGCAGCAACTGAGCAGCTGTTCAACGTCCGTGAGCGCAAGCGCTTTGAACGCCACGACATTTGGGAGCGCATCGCCGAGAACGGCACGATTTCCGCCGCCGTCATGGTCATCGCCGCCATCGCCGCCGTCATTTGCGCCAATACCGATGCCTACGAGGCCATCCATCACTTTTTGGAGACCCCGCTGTATGTGGGTCTGGGCAACCTTACGGCCGGTCTTACCGTTGAGCTTTTCGTCAACGACTTCCTCATGGCGATTTTCTTTTTGTTGGTGGGCATTGAGCTTAAGTACGAGATGACGGTCGGCGAGCTCAAGAATCCGCGTCAGGCCATGCTTCCCATGCTGGCGGCCGTGGGCGGCGTCGTCGTTCCTGCCTGCATCTACCTGATCTTTAACCATGCCGGCGCCCGCAACGGTTGGGCCATCCCCATGGCAACCGATATTGCCTTTGCGCTGGGCGTGCTGTCGCTTTTGGGCAACCGCGTGCCCAACGGCGTGCGCGTGTTCTTCTCGACGCTCGCCATCGCCGATGACCTCATCTCCATCGCCGCCATCGCCATCTTCTACGGTCAGAGCCCCAATCCGTTTTGGTTGGGCGCCGCCGCGCTGGTGACCTGCGCGCTCGTGTGGCTCAACAAGACGCAGCATTACCGCCTCGCCCCGTATTCGGTACTGGGCCTGCTGTTGTGGTTCTGCATGTTCAAGAGCGGTGTACATGCCACGCTCGCCGGCGTCATCCTGGCCTTTACCATTCCGGCCAAGTGCGGAGTCAAGCTCGATAGCCTCACCGATTGGTTGGGCGAGTGCCTGCCGCTGCTTGATGACCGCTACGACGACGAGGCACACATCCTGGGCCAGCATGACTTTACCGTCTCGACCACCAGGGTCGAGCGCGTCATGCACCGCGTGACCCCGCCGCTCATCCGCATGGAGCGTCTGATCTCCACGCCGGTCAACTTTGTGATTCTGCCGATCTTTGCGTTCGTGAACGCACAGGTTCGCCTAGTGGGTGTGGATATGAGCACGCTGCTCACCGACCCGGTGACGCTCGGCGTGTACTTTGGCATGCTGCTGGGCAAGCCGATCGGCATCTTTGGCATGACGTTTGCCCTGGTTAAGTTTAGGGTCTGCGAGCTGCCGCATAACGTTAACTGGCACATGATTGCCGGTGTGGGCATTCTGGGCGGCATCGGCTTCACCATGTCGATCCTCATCAGCGGCCTTGCCTTCCCGACGGCCCAGTTTGAGGTTCTGGCTGCCAAGGCCGCCATCCTTGCCGGTTCGGTCACCGCTGCCGTGCTCGGTATGATCTACATGAGCGTGGTCTGCAAACACCCCGCGCCCAAGGACGAGTAAGAGCACATACAAGTTTGAAAACGCCGCCTGTGGACACCATCACAAGCGGCGTTTTAGTCAATGGGGACGTTCTTAAATGACTAGGCTTATTCCACGGTGCCGTAGACGGCGCCCCAGCCGTGGGCGGCCAAGGCGGAGTTGAGCTGGTCGCAAAGCGATTGGCGGTCGTAGTAGCCGGGCGGCAATAGGTTCACGATTTCCATGAGGTCGGGCGCGAGGTCCAAGATCTCGGCCTGCACGATGAGATCCAGGCGGTCGATGGCGTGCCGGTCGTAAAATAGTCCGTCGACCAGGCGCTGCAGGTCGCCGAATTCCTCGGCCTGGAACGATCCGTATTCCATAGTGCCTCCTTGGGCGCCCCACGCCGGCATGCGCGGCGATTCATAATTCATTGCGATGAACTTAATCTATCATGGCTTCATGCCGTTGCAGCGGTGGCGGTCTATACTTAGACGAACTGCAACGTCCCGCTTTGCGAAAGGTCGCACCCATGCAGACGATCTACCAGAAGATGGAAACCACCGAACTCGATGCCGCCATCGAGGCACTCAAAGCCGAGGTCGCCGAGGTCAAGGCCAAGGGCCTGGCGCTCGACATGGCCCGCGGCAAGCCGTCGCCCTCCCAGGTGGACATCTCTCGACCCATGCTCGATATCCTCAATGCCGATGCCGATCTGCACGACGGCAACGTCGATTGTTCCAACTACGGCTGCTTTGAGGGCATTCCCTCGGCACGCAAGCTGGCAGGGGAGTTCCTGGGTTGCCCTGCCGAGCAGACGCTTGTACTGGGTTCGTCGAGCCTGCTTATCGAGCACGATATCGCTGGCATGTTCTGGCGCTGCGGCTCGTGCGGCAGCGAGCCCTGGGAGGCTTACGAGGCCGCGCACGACGGCAAGAAGGTCAAATTCCTGTGCCCTGTTCCCGGCTACGACCGCCACTTTGGCATCACCGCCGATCTGGGTATCGAGAACGTCCCCGTCGCGATGACCGACAACGGCCCCGACATGGACGAGGTCGAGCGCCTGGCTGCAGCCGACGACTCCATCAAGGGCATCTGGTGCGTGCCCAAGTATTCCAACCCCACGGGCATCACCTTTAGCGAGGACACCGTACGTCGCCTGGTCGAGATGCCCACGGCCGCGCCCGATTTTCGCATCTTCTGGGACAACGCCTACTGCGTGCACGACCTGTACGACGAGACCGACGAGCTCGCCAATATCTTCGACCTCGCTCGCGCGGCGGGCACCGAGGACCGCGTGGTGGCTTTTGCCTCGACGTCCAAGATTACCTTCCCGGGCGCCGGCATCGGCTTCATCGGTGCGAGCCCCGCGGTCATCGCCGAGTTCTCCAAGCGCCTGAAGGCCGGCCTTATCAGCGCCGATAAGCTCAACCAGCTGCGCCACGTGCGCTTCCTTCCCACCATCGAGGCGGTCAAGGAGCACATGAAAAAGCATGCCGAGTTCCTGCGTCCGCGCTTTGAGGCCGTTGAGCGCAAGCTCACCGAGGGCCTGGGCGATACGGGCTGTGCCACCTGGACGCACCCCCGCGGCGGCTACTTTGTAAGCTTCGATGGTCCCGAGGGCTCGGCCCAGAAGGTCGCCGCGCTTTGCGCCGACCTGGGCGTCAAGCTCACGCCGGCCGGTGCCACCTGGCCCTATGGCAAGGATCCGCGCGATGCCAACATCCGTATTGCGCCGAGCTATCCCACGGTCGAGGACCTGGAGGCCGCGCTCGACGTGCTGGTGCTGGCCGTTAAGCTTGTCGCTGCCGAGCTTGCTCGTGCCGAGCGCGCCTAACGCCTAGGGCCCCGCAAGTCCGCGCCCAGTACTATCCGCACTTTCGATACGTAAAGGAGCGTATACATGGATTTGGGTATTTCCACCAACCCCACGCCGGAGACCTACACCATTAAGGTAACCGGCGAGATCGATATCTCTAACGCCGATAGCCTGCGCAATGCCATCGACCTGGCGCTCGAGCAGCCCACTGAGGCCGTTGAGCTCGATTTTGCCCAGGTGAGCTACATCGACTCGACGGGCATTGGCGTGCTCGTGGGCGCCGCGCACCACGCGGTCGACCACGGCAAGCGCTTTAGCTGCACCAATGTGCAGCCCCCGGTGATGCGCGTGGTTCAGCTGTTGGGTGTCGACCAGGAGATTTCGATCACCGCTGCATAATCTTTGCCCCCAAAAGGGCATGCCGTTTGGCATATGTTTGTGATGCGCTCGGACGTTTTGGCGTCCGGGCGCTATACTTGACCGAATGAATAGACGAGTTCCGGCCGAATGGCGCGGTGCGGGCTCGACTCACATCGAGCCTTGGAGGTATGTGTGTTTGGTATTGGAGAGGGTGAGCTCGCGATCATCGTGGTCTTCGGCTTTTTGCTGTTTGGCCCGGATAAGCTCCCGCAGATGGGCCGTACGATCGGCCGTGCCATCCGTCAGTTCCGCGAGACGCAGGAAAAGATGACGGCCGTTGTTCAGTCCGAGATCATCGACCCGGTAAGCGAGGCCGCGTCGGCCCCGGTCAAGCCCAAGAAGGCTGCCGTCGATGATGATTCCGATGCGGACGAGGATGCCGTCGAGACGGCTGCGCCCGCAAAGAAGGAGACCTTTGCCGAGCGCCGTGCCCGCCTTGCCGCCGAGAAGGCCGCAAGCGAGAGTGCCACCGAGGGCGAAGGCGCTGCTGATGAGGCCGAGCCCGCCAAGGCCGAGCCTGCCGCTGCCACCGTCGATCCCGAACCTGCTGCAGAGCCGGAGCCCGAGCCCGAGCCGGCAGAGCCCACGACGGCCGATCTCTACGCCCGGCGTCCCCGCAAGCGCAAGGCCGTCGTCGACCAGCTCGCTCGCGAGCTCGAGGCCGAGGACGACGCTGCCGCCGCCGACGCCTCGAAGGGAGGCGATGAGTAATGCCTATCGGACCTGCGCGTATGCCGCTCTTCGATCACCTGGGAGAACTCCGTCGCCGCCTGACCATCGTGGTCGTGTCGGTGTTTGCCGCCGCTATCGTGCTGTATTTCGCCACGCCTGTTGTGCTCGACATCCTGGAAGATCCCATCCGCTCCTTTGTGCCGGACGGTAAGTTCTACATCACTACCACGCTCGGCGGCTTTGGCTTGCGCTTCTCGCTGGCCATCAAGATGGCCGTGGTCATGTGCACGCCCATGATCATCTGGCAGATTCTGGCGTTTTTCCTGCCGGCGCTTCGACCCAACGAGCGCAAGTGGGTCGTGCCCACGGTGCTCGCCTCGACGGTGCTGTTCTTCCTGGGTGCCATCTTCTGCTACTTCATCATCATTCCTGCGGGCTTTGAGTGGCTCATCGGCGAGACCTCGGCCGTCGCTACGGCACTGCCCGATCTGGAGAACTACGTCAACATGGAGCTGCTCTTTATGATCGGCTTTGGCGTGGCGTTTGAGCTGCCGCTCATCATCTTCTATCTGTCCGTCTTCCACATCGTGTCCTACGCTGCTTTCCGCGGTGCCTGGCGTTATGTATACGTTGGCCTGCTCGTGGGTTCGGCTGTGATCACGCCCGACGGCTCGCCCGTTACGCTGGGTCTCATGTATGGCGCCCTGCTCTCGCTCTACGAGATTTCGCTCGCCATCGCCCGTGTGGTCATTACCGCGCGCGAGGGCAAGGAGGGCCTGTTTGTGAGTCGTCTGGACCTGTTCTCGGACGATGAGGACGACGAGGAGTAAATCGGTATGCACGAGGTTGGCATTGTCAACGGCATACTCGATACAGTGATTCGCGCGGCGCGTGGGGCGGGGGCCTCGCGCGCCGTTTTGGTAACGCTGCGTATCGGGGATATGACCGAGGTCGTGCGCGAGGCGCTCGACTTTGCCTGGGAGACGTTTCGCGACGAGGACCCGCTCACGCGCGGCTGCGAGCTTGCCGTGGAGGAGGTCCATCCACAAAGCGAGTGCCTGGACTGCGGCGAGGTCTTTGATCACGACCGTTTCCATTGTCGCTGTCCCCAGTGTGGCGGCGCCAACGTGCGTCTGCTGCACGGCCGCGAACTCGACATCGCAAGTATCGAGATCGAGACCCCCGACGATTAGCCCGCCAGCAACCTGGGGACGGGGTATAAATGGTAGAAGTAAGGAGCGCCGAGTATGGCCGAGAAAACGATTGATATCGCATCGCCAATTCTGTCGCGCAATGAGCGCCTGGCAGATCAGCTGCGACAGCGATTTAAAGAGACAGGCACCTATGTGATCAATGTGCTGTCGAGCCCTGGCTCGGGCAAGACCACTACGATTCTGGGCACCAACGAGCGCCTGCGCGACAAGGCCGGCTTGCGCTGCGCCGTCATCGAGGGCGATATCGCCTCGGACGTCGACGCCATCACCATGAAGGAAGCCGGCATGCCCGCCATCCAAATCAACACGGGCGGCCTGTGCCACCTCGAGGGCAACATGATCATGGAGGCCGTTGACGCCTTCGACCAGGCTGTGGGTCTGGAAAACATCGACGTCATCTTTATCGAAAACGTGGGTAACCTGGTCTGCCCAGTCGACTTTGACCTGGGCGAGAACCTGTCCATCATGATCCTCTCGGTGCCCGAGGGCGACGACAAGCCCATCAAGTACCCGGGCATCTTCCAACACGCCGGCGCGCAGCTGCTCAACAAGGTTGACGTGGCTCCGGCTTTCGATTTTGACATGGATAGGTATACTAAAACACTCGATGACCTCAATCCACAGGCACCGCGGTTTGCCGTGAGCGCGCGCAAGGGCGAGGGCATGGATGCCTGGTGCGATTGGCTCATCGGGCAGATTGAGCAAGCAAGGGCGTAAGTCGGCCGCCATACGGGCGGGCGTAGCCGCAGAGATACGAGATAGGAGCCTCTTTTGAAGCTCATCATTGCCGAGAAAAACGACGCCGCGCGTCAGATCGCCGAACGTCTGTCCACGGGCAAGCCCAAAAAGGACAAGGTGTACAACACCGCCATCTACCGTTTTGAGTGGAAGGGCGAGGAGTGCGTGACCATCGGCCTTGCCGGTCACATCCTAGCGCCCGATTTTTGCGACAGCGTGCTGTTCGATAAAAAGCTGGGCTGGTATTCGGTCACCGAGGACGGCGAGATGCTGCCGGCCGACATACCCGATGGCCTGGCGCGTCCGCCCTACGACACCAAGCGCAAGCCGTTTCTTGCCGATGGCATCTCAATCAAGGGCTGGAAACTCGAGAGCCTGCCTTACCTCACCTGGGCGCCCGTCATTAAGCTACCGGCCGAGAAGGAACTCATTCGTTCGCTCAAGAACCTCGCTAAAAAGTCTGACAGCGTCATTATCGCCACGGACTTCGATCGCGAGGGCGAGCTAATCGGTTCGGACGCCCTCAACAAGGTGCGCGAGGTGGCGCCGGACTTGCCGGTTGCCCGCGCCCAGTACTCTTCGTTTACCAAGGCCGAGATCACGCAGGCCTTCGATAATCTCGTCTCGCTCGACCAGAATCTGGCCGACGCCGGCGAGAGCCGCCAGCACATCGACCTCATTTGGGGTGCGGTGCTCACGCGCTACCTGACGCTCGCCAAGTTTGGCGGCTTTGGTAACGTGCGCTCTGCCGGCCGTGTGCAGACGCCGACGCTTGCCCTGGTGGTCGAGCGCGAGCGCGAGCGCATGGCGTTTGTGCCCGAGGACTATTGGCAGATCCGTGGCATGGGCGCCGCGCAGGGTGCTGCCGAGGACGACCGCTTTAAGATTGCGCACAAGACGGCACGCTTTACCGACAAGGATGCTGCCGAGACAGCGTACGGCCACGTTGACGGCGCTACGACGGCGACCGTTGCCGCGGTGACCAAGCGCTCGCGTAAGCAGCAGCCGCCCACGCCGTTTGCGACCACCTCGCTGCAGACTGCCGCCGCGGCCGAGGGCATCTCGCCTGCGCGTACGATGCGCATCGCCGAGTCCCTCTACATGGCCGGCCTCATCAGCTACCCGCGTGTCGACAACACCGTGTACCCCGCGACGCTCGATCTGGGCGCCGTGGTGAGCGACCTGGCAAAGATCAACCCGGCGCTGGCGCCCGTGTGCAAAAAGGTGCTCGCCGGTCCCATGAAGCCCACGCGCGGCAAGGTCGAGACCACCGACCACCCGCCGATCTATCCTACGGGCGAGGGCGACCCGTCCGCGCTCGATGGCGGCCAGCGCAAGCTCTACGACCTCATCGCCCGCCGCTTCCTGGCGACGCTCATGGGGCCTGCGACCATCGAGAACACCAAGCTCGAGCTCGATGTGAACGGCGAGCCGTTCGTGGCTTCGGGCGATGTGCTCGTGACCCCCGGTTTCCGCGAGGCATACCCGTACGGCCTTAAGCGCGACGAGCAGATGCCGCCGCTGGAGCAGGGCGATACGGTCGACGTGTTCGACATTAAGCTCGAGGCCAAGCAGACCGAGCCGCCCGCGCGCTACAGCCAGGGCAAGCTCGTGCAGGAGATGGAAAAGCGCGGCCTGGGTACCAAGTCCACGCGCGCGAGCATCATCGAGCGCCTGTACGCCGTGCGCTATCTCAAAAACGATCCCGTTGAGCCGAGCCAGCTGGGCATCGCCATCATCGATGCACTGTCGCAGTTTGCCCCGCGCATCACGAGCCCCGATATGACCAGCGAGCTCGACGGCGACATGACTCGCGTGGAGCGCGGCGAGGACACCGAAGAGCATGTCGTGACGCACTCGCGCGCGCTGCTGGCCGGCGTGCTCGACGAGCTGCTCAAGCATACGCAGGAGCTCGGCGACGCCATCAGCGACGCCGTCACGGCCGATGCGCGCGTGGGCGCCTGCCCCAAGTGCGGCAAGGATCTGGTTATGAAGACGAGCGCCAAGACCCGCGGCAGCTTTATCGGCTGCATGGGCTGGCCCGACTGCGACGTGACCTATCCGGTGCCGAGCGGCGTCAAGGTAAGCCCGCTCGAGGGCGAGGCGGCCGTGTGCCCCGAATGCGGTGCACCGCGCATTAAGTGCCAGCCGTTCCGCCAGAAGGCCTTCGAGATCTGCGTGAACCCGACGTGCCCCACCAACTACGAGCCCGACCTTAAGGTGGGCGAGTGCAAGGTGTGCGCCGAGGCCGGACGCCATGGTGATCTGATTGCACACAAGAGCGAGAAGAGCGGCAAGCGCTTTATCCGCTGCACCAACTACGATGACTGCGGCGTGAGCTATCCGCTGCCGGCGCGCGGCAAGCTCGAGGCGACGGGCGAGACCTGCCCCGAGTGCGGCGCCCCCATCGTGGTGGTCAACACGGCGCGCGGTCCGTGGCGTATCTGCGTCAACATGGATTGCCCGACCAAGGAGAAGAAGCCCGCCCGCGGCCGCAAGGCTGCGACCAAGGCGAGCACGACGAAGAAGACCACGGCAGCCAAGAAGACTTCGACCGCCAAGAAGTCGACCGCCAAGAAGACTGCCGCGAAAAAGACGACCACCAAGAAGGCGGCCGCCGACAAGTAGCGGCGCAGCCGAAACATAGCCCAAAACAAAAACGAGCGAGGGTCCCATGATCCTCGCTCGTTTTTTTGCGTAGTCATTGGGGACGTTCTTGAATGACTGGTCGTTTAAGAACGTCGCATGCGACTAGTTCACCTCGACAGGCTTGGCGCTGGGATAGCGGTCCTCAAAGTCCTGACGGTACTTGTTGTCATTGGTGCCCGCCACGTTGTCGCGCGACAGCGGCGCCACGATTTCGTCCTTATGGTCCGCGGGCTTTGCGTACTTTAGGCTGATCTCCCAGGCATCGCAGATCGCGTCGATGCGGTGGTCCAGGTCGTCATACAGGGCAACGATGTCTTTCCAAGAGCTGTAGTTCTTGGAGCTCATGGGGACGTCCAGGTCCTCGACGATATCGTAATACTGCTCGATGGTGTCCTCCGTTCGCTCGGCGACGTCGGCGAGATTTTGACGGGTGGTGCGATCTTCTTCCAGATAGCTGCCATTGAAGGCCTGCGCGCAGGCGCGGACCTGGCTATCGAGATCTTCGAGCAGATCGTAGTATTCGCTCAGGCGACGGTAGAGGTTCTGCTCGGAGAGGGTTGCTTCGCTGTCGTCCTCGTCGTCCTCGTCGTCATCGTCGTAAAGGCTATTGGGGTCGCCGAGGGGATTAAGGTCATCATCGTCAACATCATGGTGCAGCTTAGTAATCTCGGCAGTCGTTTGCGTGGCGGCGTTGTCGAAAGGCTTGATCACAAAAAAGATGACCAAGGCGATGATAATTGCCACGAGCACAACGATAACGGCGATAAGCGCCTTGGTGCTGCTCTTTTTGGCGGCGGGGGCCTGCGGTGAATCAGGCGCGTACGTAGATGCCGGTTGTTGTTGGGTTGAGGTACCCGCGACGGGTATGCGCTGCGTCGTTTCGACCGCTGCGGGGCTGGCGGCGGGGTCGGGGCGATAGGCGAGGGGGTCGTCCGGCTTAGCTTGCGGCGTATCGAGGAAGCCGGTCTGCTCAAACGCGGGTTGGCCATTGCTTGCGGTTGTCTGCTCAACGGGTGCACCGCATGAGGTGCAGAACTTGGCATCATCTGCAAGAAGTTTGCCGCACGAGGCGCAATACCGAGACATTGCCACTCCTTTCGCCACATTTCAAATCAATACGACGATTATACCCAGCGCTCAAAAAAGTCGGCAGCTAGGGACGTTCCTTTTCTGCCGGCACTTTAGGAACGTCCCTAGCTGTCGCCTAGTCATTTAAGAGCGTCCCCAATGACTACCCAATGACTAGGCCCGATTTGGGGCGCGCCTGCCCCTGGGGTATCATGGCTTGGTTGATATATCTGCATTTACGCGCCTTATAGGAAGGGGCTGCGCTCATGGCTTTTGAGCCCGCTCAACATAGCTTTATCACGCTCGAGGGCGTCGATGGTGCCGGCAAGTCCACGCAGGCGCGTCTGCTTGCCCGCGCGCTCGAACTCGCTGGCTACCAGGTTGTGAGCCTGCGCGAGCCGGGCGGCACCGCCATCAGCGAAAAGATCCGCGCTCTGCTGCTCGACCCCGCCAATACGGCGATGGGCGACACCTGCGAGTTGCTGCTCTACGAGGCGGCGCGCGCTCAGTTGGTGCACGAGGTCATAGCTCCCGCCCTCGCGGCCGGCAAGGTGGTCCTGTGCGACCGCTTCTACGATTCCACGACCTGCTACCAGGCATTTGCCGACGGCCTCGATCGCCAGATAGTGTGCGATGCCAATAACCTGGCCGTCGCGGGAACACACCCGGCGCTCACGCTCGTCTACCACATCACGCCCGAGCAGGCGGCGCTACGCATGGCAGCCCGTGGCGCGGCAGATCGCATGGAGGCAAAAGGCATGACATTCCAGGAGCGTGTTTACCAGGGATTTTGCGCCATTGCTGCCGAGGAGCCAAACCGCGTAAAGCTCATCGACGCCACTGCGACCGTCGAGGAAGTCTTCGAGAAGACGGTCGAGCAGATTCGCGCGTACGGTCTCGACATTTCGCAAGATGCTGTCGCCGCCGCGCTTGCCAAGGAGGCCGAGTAACGTGGCCCCCGCTCAGGCAAGCCTGCTGGCCAAGCTCGACACCCAAGAGCGCGTTCGCGATTTTTTGACCAACGCCGTCGCCAGCGGCCGCGCATCGCACGCCTACCTGTTTTTGGGCGCTCCCGGTGCCGGCAAGCTCGATGCCGCATGGGCGCTCGCCCAGGCCTTCCTGTGCGAGCAGGACGGCTGCGGAGCATGCGACAGCTGCGTACGCGTTGCTCGGCATACGCATCCTGACGTGCACTATTACACGCCCGAGAGCGCCACAGGCTACCTCATTGCCCAGACCCGCGAGCTGCTCGATGACGTGCCGCTGGCGCCCATCCGTGCCAAGGCCAAGGTCTACATCATCGATCGTGCCGAGCAACTGCGCGCTAACACCGCCAACGCGCTGCTCAAGACACTCGAGGAGCCGCCCGAGGGCGTTATGTTCATCTTGTTGGGCACCTCGGCAGACGTGATGTTGCCCACCATCGTGAGCCGCTGTCAGTGCGTGCCGTTTCGGTTGGTGTCGCCCACCGTGGCCGCGCAGGCCGTGAGTCGCGCGACGGGTCAGGACCTCGCGCGTTGCCGCATGGCGGTCGCCGTGGCGGGAAGCCCCACACGCGGCATCGAGTTCCTTAAGAGTGCCGAGCGCCAGGATGCTCGCCGCCAAATGGTCCGCGCCATCGATTCGCTCATCGCTGCCGACGAGGCTGATGTGCTCAGCCGCGCCAAGTCGCTCATCGTCGCCGTTAAGGCGCCGCTTGCCGAGGTCAAGTCCACACAGGAAAAGGTGCTCGAGCAAAACGCCGACTACCTGTCGCGTGGAGCATTGAAGCAGCTTGAGGACCGCAACAAGCGCGAACTCAACGCGCGCGAGCGTTCGGGTATCATGGAAGCGCTGGCGAGCGCGCGGACGCTCATGCGCGACGTGCTGCTGACGCTTCAGGACGAGGCGGCCGACGTCGTGAACGAAGACGTGCGCGACACGATCGGGCGGCTTGCCGCCGCGACGAATGTTGCGGGTGCCACCCAGGCGCTC
The DNA here is from genome assembly GCA_902467875.1 of uncultured Collinsella sp. Lineage (GTDB taxonomy): Bacteria > Actinomycetota > Coriobacteriia > Coriobacteriales > Coriobacteriaceae > Collinsella. The sequence continues at coordinate 25,359 of CABQWP010000008.1, forward strand.
GAGGCCGCCGAGCGCAACATCGCCAGAAACGTTACTCCCCAGCTGGCCATCGAGGTCATGCTGTTCGATATCAGGAAGGCACTGAAATGCCGTTAGTCGTACCCGTTAAGTTTACCTACGCCTCGCGCGACCTGTGGTTTGATCCGCAGGATCTGGATATCCTCGAGGCCGATTATGCCATTTGCTCCACCGAGCGCGGAACCGAGATCGGCCTGGTCACGGCCGATCCCTTCGAGGTGCCGCAAGATGAGATCGGCCAGCCGCTCAAGCCCGTGCTGCGCGTGGCGAGCGACATCGACCTGCAGCTTGCCGACGACCTGGCCATCCAGGGCGACGAGGCCATGGTCGATTTCCGTCGTCTGGTCAAAGAGCTCGACCTCGAGATGAAGCCGGTCGGCGTCGAGTACCTGTTTGGCGGCGAGAAGGCTGTGTTCTACTTTGCGGCCGAGGAGCGCGTCGATTTCCGTCAGCTCGTCAAGGACCTGTCCTCGACGCTGCACATTCGCGTCGACATGCGCCAGATCGGCGTGCGCGACGAGACCCGCCTGGTGGGCGGCTATGCCCAGTGCGGCCAGGAGCTCTGCTGCACGCGCTTTGGCGGACAGTTTGAGCCGGTTTCGATCCGCATGGCAAAGGAGCAGGACCTGCCGCTCAACTCGTCCAAGATTAGTGGCGTCTGCGGCCGCCTGATGTGCTGCCTGCGCTACGAGTTCGAGGCGTACAAGGACTTTAAGAGCCGCGCGCCCAAAAAGAAGACGCTTATCGATACGCCGCTTGGCAAGGCGCGCATCCAGGAATATGACACGCCGCGTGAGCAGCTGGTGCTGCGCCTGGAGAACGGCAAAGTCTTTAAGGTCAACCTGGCCGATATGACGTGCTCGGAGGGTTGCAAAAAGAAGGCCGCCGAGCAGGGCTGCAACTGCCGCCCCGACTGCGTGACGCGCGACGTGCTCGAGCGCATCGAGTCGCCCGAGATGCGTCTGGCGCTCATGGAACTCGATCGCGAAAACGGCGTCGACGTGGGCGATGGCCTGTCGAGCGCCGACCGTCTGGCTGGCACATCGATGCCCAAGCGCCGCCGTCGCGATGCGGACGCCGATACCCGTGCCGGTCAGAGCCAGGGCGAGGGTCGCGGCCGCGGTAAGGGTCGCGGCAAGGCCGAGGCACCCGAGGCTGAGGAGACTGCCGGTGGACGTCGCCGCCGCAAGCGCTCGGGTTCGGGCGATGCCGGCGAGGCCGCTCCCGCAGGCAAGAATTCCCCCCGCGAGCGCGAGGCTCAGCAGCCCCAGCAGCAAAACCGCGGCGGTGGCATGAATCCCACGCGCCGTCGCCGTCGCCATTTGTCGAGCGAGGAGCGCGAGGACGCCTTCCGCGCCGCAGCCGCTCGCGAAGCCGGTGCCGCCCCCAAGGGTGGTTCGGGTTCCGATACGCCTGCCGACAAGGGTGGCAAGCAACGTAACGATGACGAGCGCGCCCCGCGTCCGCGTCGTCGCCATTCCTCGGGCACGCAGCAAAAGCCCTCGGTGCCCTCCGTGGCCGATCAGGTCTCGGATGGCGAGGTCAAGGTCACACGCCGTCGCCCCGGAGATGGCGGAGGGGCGGCTGCCAAGGCCGCGCGCGGCGCTGCTCGCGACGAACGCGGGTCGCGCGAAGATCGTGGTGGCGAGGGTTCGGCCGACCAGGGCCAGAAGCGCCGTCGCCGTCGCCGTTCCCGCAAGCCGCGCCAGGATGGAGGCGAGGGCTCGACCCAAAACTCGTCCGCACCGCAACCGCCCACCGGCGAATAGCGCCCGCAAACGGATTTAACCTGCCTGACCCCAAACGCGTCGGGGTACCATAGCGCTGAATCAACAACCCTCCCTGCGACCGAACGTAGGGAGGGTTGTGTCGTGAAGAGACATTTGAATGTGTTGGGATGCCTGCAAGGTGCCGACATCCTACCGTTTGCGGATGAATTGCTACCGTTTGCCGAGCGGGCGGCGCACGAGGCGCTTGAGGCGTTGTCGCCCACGCGATGTGCCGGCTGCGAGCGCTCCGGCGCGCTTATTTGCCAAGACTGCTTGGCGGCGCTTGCGCTCATCGACTCGCGGCATAGCTGCACTCGATGCGGCGCCCCGTTTGGAGACTTGCTGTGCACCGAGTGCTCGGTCGAGGGTACGTCCTCGGCGATGGCCGAAGCTCTCGACCGGTGCCTGGCATGTGCCGTTTACACGCATCCGCTGCCGCGGATCATTAAAGCGTACAAAGACGCGGGCGAGCGACGCCTGGCGCCGTATCTGGCAGAGCTGCTATACGATACCGCCTTACATGCCCAGGTCGCGGCACCCGAACGCTTAGGCGGTGTGTTGTCCGGTGCCGATGCGGTGGTGTTTGTGCCCGCGACGGCGGCGGCGTTTCGGCGACGCGGCTTCGATCATATGGAAGCCATCGCGCGCCCATTTTGCGAGCTGTCGGGTGTTCCGCTGCTCGACGCCCTCGTTAAGTACGGCCATGGCGACCAGCGTGAACTCGGTCGTGAAGAACGCCGTGAACGCGCCCGAGGCATGTACGAGACCGTTGAGGACGTGCGGGGCAAGCACCTGCTGCTTATCGACGACGTTATCACCACGGGTGCGACGATGGCAGCGGCTTCGGCGGAACTCAAACGCGCCGGTGCCGCGGCCGTTGATGGCCTCGCTATCGCACGCGTTTGGTAGGGGTGATTCGTGTGGCGGTAACAATCAGGCAGTGCAACAAACCGACAAAAGAGCAGCTAGCGGCTTCTGTAATCCTGGCGGGCGCCTCGGCGTTGCGTATGATTCGAGCCGAGCGCCGGCAGATGGGCTACATCGGCTGGAAGGACCTTGAGCCCGAGGAGGAGCGCCGCGTGCTGTGCACGTCATCGCCTTCGACCGAGGATATTTATCTTTCCGACCTGGTGCGAATTGGAGCCAAAAGCGGCGAGGTGCAAGAAGATCTGTGCTTGCTGGTGGGATCTGCGGCGCAGCGCCGCCGCATGCCTGGCGTGGGCTGGTCCGTGTGTTCCGGGTTGCCTGCCGGCTCGATTCTAGAGGTGGAACCGGGGGTGTACAGCCTATCTCCCGAGGCCCTTTGTGTTGCCGTCGCCCGCGAGGTCGGCTGTATCCAGGGGTTTGCCCTGGCCCAGGAACTGTGTTCCAAGATTTCACTGAGCGATCACGGGAAGTATCTGCCTCCTTACACCTCGCCTGTTGCGAATAGACTTGCAAAGGACAAGGACCAACCGGCAGACGTGGGCTACTTTGAAGTCGAGCCGGTGCTGACGCCCGATCGCCTGGCAGATTACCTTGCGGCATGCAAGGGGAATGTGGCCAAACAGCTGCGGCGGCTGTGTCCCTACCTGTCAGAAAACCTGCGCTCGCCCATGGAATGCATCATGCTCGCCATGTTTTCGCTTCCGTTTTCCTGTGGCGGATTTGCCTGCGGTCCCTTTAAGACCGACTACAAGATTGAGTTCGATGACCGCGCGCAGGCAATCTCGGGGATGCCGCATGCAGTTTGCGATGCCTATCAGGAAGCAGCCCGGTTTGACCTGGAATACAACGGTGAACTGGGCCATTCCTCCCGGAGGGGACGTATCCATGATGAAAAACGCAACACGGGCTTGATTGCTATGGGAATCGAGGTCGCGACGGTCAACAACGAAATGCTCTGCGACATGGAGGCGATGGAAGCGCTCGCATGGCGCATTCACCAGCGTATGGGTAAGCGATATCGCAACCGTGTTGACGCTCGCAGAAGGAAACAAGAGGCGTTATTTAACACGTTTAGGGCGTGTTTTGGGCTTAAACCTGCCTAACAATGCTCTGAAATAGAGGGTTGGATATATGCTCTGGCCAAAATATAGCAAATATGAGTACTGTTACAAATTCAGTAACAGCAAAATCAGGGATTTTGGGGCTGGAAGATGGCGTAAATTAGAAAGATATTAAACAAACGTGGAATATCCTGGCATCAATCTGACGTTATAGAGCGTGAAAACTGTTTGCAGAACAAAAAATTCCTGCCACTGATTTGGTAACAGTACTCATATTTGCAATTTTTTGGCCACGCGCCCCAATACGGGCGTGTTGGGGCTCTCCGTAGGGGAGCGACGGGCTCAATCATGGCGCGTACGGTCCGCTCCGACCTGCGAAATCTGTGCTCGCGATGCGAATAACGTCCCTAACCTTAAACTATAGCTTGAACTTAGCTATAATGCGCTACGTTCCTGCCAGGCTGTGGTTGCGGACGGACGAAATGTCCATCCTAGTCCAAGACAGACGCGGTCAAAGGGATCCACGTAAGCGACCGCGTGCGCGCGGCGCGATCATGGCGCGTCCTAGATGTAAGCCGCACCGTCCGTTCTACTTTCTTTGGGGCAATACCGCCTCGCGGGCGAGCGGGCCAGTCGTGAAGGTGGCTGCGGCCTCCCGAGCAAACGCCCCGGTGCGCAAGTGTGGGGTCAAATACCAGGTCAGCTGGTGGGAACAACCCGATATTCCGTGCAGGGCGCGGATCGTATACGACGCAGAAGGCAGGGTAGTGGACATGGTGAGGGGCAGCTTGATGCACGCGGCTCGGTTGGGTGCTGGGACCGCGGCGGTCATTGCCGTTTTGGGCCTGAGTGGATGCGCGTTCAATCCACTGTCCACGTTCACGACGCCCACGATCGACCAGATCGAGCGCGAGACCGTTACCCCCACGGTATCGGACGATGCCCTGGTCACGCCGGGAACCCTGACGGTCGCTCTCGATACTTCCGATGCCCCGCAAGCCATGCAGGATGCCGACGGAAACCTCACGGGCTATGCGGTCGATGCCGCTCGTTCCCTCGCATGCCGCATGGGTCTCAAGGTCGCCTTTGTCGATGCGTCCTCGGCCGATTCCGCGCTCAGCGATAAAAAGGCCGACATCTTCATTGGTGACGTCAGGTCTACGGACGGCGATATCAGCTCGCTTGGCACCTGTCTGTACGACGCCCCCGCCGTATTCGGCAAGAGCAGCGACGGAGAGTCGCTGAGCGTTTCCACCGAAACGCTTAACACCGCTACCCTGGGCGTTCAGACCTCTTCGGCCTCGCAGGAAGCGCTCGCCAAGCAGAGCATTACGGCCAACCAAAAGACCTTCTCCAACATCAATGAGTGCTTTGAAGCGCTCGAGTCGGGCGAAGTCGATTACGTGATCTGTGATTCCACGGCCGGTGGTTACCTCGCGCGCCTGATGAGCCAGATCTCCTATGTCGGCACGCTCGAGACGCCCTCCACGCTTGGTGTCGCAGGCCTTAGCTCTAACGATGAGCTGTGCCGTGCCGTGAGCGATGCCCTCGATGGTATCACGGTCGATGGCACGCTCGAGGCAGTCCACTGCGTCTGGTACGGCCAGATGCCCTATGACCTTACCGCCAAGACCGTTTCGGGAGCCAATGTGCAGACATCCGACTCCACGTCCAACGAGACTGAGCCCTCCGATGACGACGCCTCCGATAACAACGGCGACAGCCCGTCGTCCAGCCAGGAGGGCGCTATCACCGACGACGACATTAACAAGCTCAATAGCTAGTTATTGCTAGGGGTGGCGTCTGCCATACATTGAACGAGGCGCTTCTTCACGGTTTCAACACGCATAGCCGGGTCTCCCCAATAGGGGAGCCCGGCTTTTCTATTTTGATAAAACCAGCAGGTCAAAGCTAATCTCCAGGAGAAAAACTAGCTTTGCCGACGCCTTCCTATAGCGCACTTTGCCACAGAAAAGTGCGAGACTTCGGTATGCGGTATCAAGCAATCGTTATTCGGGTCTTTAGGAATCCGCGTGATTAAATGCACGGCAATGGGTACATAGCCAGTACAGTAAGTCCCCGAGGCAGATTGGAGCCACGTATGGATATCAAGGTTTCTGGACGCAAGACGACGGTAACCGATGCTCTGCGTGCGCATGTGGATGAGAAGATCGGCGAGGCGCTCAAGGTTTTCGATATCGAGCCCATGACAGTCGACGTCGTGCTTCGTTATGAGAAGAACCCCTCGAACCCCAACCCGGCAATCGTCGAGGTCACGGTTCGTGTCCGCGGTTCGGTGATTCGCGTTGCCGAGCACGGCGCAGATATGTATGCCGCCATCGATCTCTCCGCCGATAAGGTCACCCGCCAGCTGCGCAAGTTCAAGACCAAGGTCGTGGACAACCGCCAGGGTGGTGCCAGTGCCGCGGATGTCGCGCCGGTCGAGCGCGTCGAGGATCTGGCCGACCTGCTGCTGCCCGAGGAGGACGACGACCTGCTCGTCCGCGAGAAGGTCATCGATGTCACCCCGATGACTGAGGAGCAGGCGCTGGTGCAGACCGATTTGCTGGGCCACGACTTCTACGTGTTCGAGAACGCGACGACCGGTCTCATCAATGTGGTGTATCACCGTAAGAATGGTGGATATGGCATCATCAAGCCCCGCATCGAAACACTTGACGAGTAAAATACGTTAACTTGCATGAGTTAACGGTTGGCGGCCATCCCATGCGGGTGGCCGCCTTTTTACGTAAGGAGTCGCTTTGATGGACAAGGCCGCATCCGCCGGTCATTCGAACCGTTGCCGCATCGTCGTCGATACCTGCTGCGACTTTAGCCCCGAGGTCGCCGCGAACCTCGATGTCGATATCCTGGGTTTCCCCTTCATTATCGATGGCGAGGAGCGCACAGACGACATCTGGTCGAGCATGAGCCCTAAGGAGTTCTACGACCGCATGCGCGCCGGTGCCCGTGTGTCCACCTCGGCTGTGTCGCTCGGTCGCTATATCGAGTTCTTTACCGAGTGCGCCAAAGAGGGCACGCCCACGGTCTACCTGTGCTTTACCTCGGCGCTGTCGTCGAGCTACAACTCCGCGTGCCAGGCGGCAGATGCCGTGCGCGCCGAGTATCCCAACTTTGAGCTCTACGTGGTCGACAACGCTCTGCCCTGCGCGACCGGCGCGCTCTTGGCGCTCGAGGCCGTGCGCCAGCGTTCGGCGGGACTGACCGCCAAGCAGCTGGTCGATTGGGCAAACGAGGCAAAAACCTACGTGCACGGCTACTTTACGCTCGAGAGCTTCGACGCACTGGCTGCCGGCGGCCGCATTCCGCCCGCGGCGGCGCAGCTCACGGCAAAGCTCGACGTCAAGCCCGAGCTCTCCTACGACCTGGCCGGCTCGCTGTCGCTGATCGGCGTCAACCGCGGCCGCAAGAAGGCGCTCAAGTCCATCCTCAAGTCGTTCCGCGAGAACTACGTGCCCGACCGCACCATGCCCATCGCCATCATGACTGCCGATGCCGAGAAGGATGGTGACTGGCTCGAGGCCGCCGTTCGCAAGGAGGAGGGCTGCGCCGACGTCACGATTATCCGTAGTTCCGTCGGTCCTACCATTGGCTCGCACGTGGGGCCCGGCATGGTGGCACTTGCGTTTTGGGGTAAGAACCGCGCCGAGAAAGCCTCGCTTTCCGACCGCATCGCTCGCCGCGTGCGCGGGCAGTAGGCAAGCGATGCGTCCGTAATCGCCCTCGACTCACAGCCCAAACGCTGGCACCGAGTATTCAACCTGGTAATAACACCCAACCCAAAAGGAAAGGTTTCATGGCAAACAAGCTCTCTGTCGCATTTATCGGCACCGGAATTATGGGTGCCCCCATTGCCGGCCACATTCTGGACGCTGGCTATCCCGTCACGGTCAGCAACCGCACCAAGTCCAAGGCCGCAGCGCTCGTTGAGCGCGGTGCCGCCTGGGCCGATACGCCGGCCGATGCCGCGGCGAACGCCGATGTCGTCTTTACCATGGTGGGCTATCCCTCCGAGGTCGAAGAGCTCTACCTGGCGGGCGACGGCCTGCTCGCATGCACCAAGCCCGGTGCGGTTCTGATCGACCTCACCACGAGCTCGCCCGAGCTCGCGCGCGATATTGCCGAGGCCGCCCAGGTCACGGGCCGTATGGCGTTTGACTGCCCCGTCACCGGCGGCGAGTCGGGCGCTATCGCCGGTACGCTCACGGCTATCGTGGGCGCTACCGAGAACGACATCGCGCCGGTCCGCGACATCCTTGCCACCTTTGCGGCCAACATCTGCTGCTTCGACGGCGCCGGCAAGGGCCAGGCTGCCAAGCTCGCCAACCAGGTGTCGCTGGGCGCCTGCACGGTCGGCATGGCAGACGCCATGGCATTTGCCGAGCTGAGCGGCCTTGATCTGGAGAAGACCCGCCAGATGATCCTGGGCGGCACCGGCAAGTCCGGCGCCATGGAGAGCCTGGCTCCCAAGGCGCTCGACGGCGACTACAAGCCCGGCTTTATGGTCGAGCACTTCATTAAGGACCTGCGTCTGGCGCTCGCCTACGCCGATGACCGCGAGCTCGCGCTGCCCGGCGCCGACGTCGCCTTTACGCTTTACGACATGCTCGACGCCATCGGTGGCGCCAAGCTGGGCACCCAGGCCATCACGGTCCTCTACAAGGAGGAGGCCGATGCCATCGCCGCCGGTCTGGACTGGTCGCAGTATCGTCCCGAAGAGCACGGTGCTCACGAGGACGGCTGCGGTTGCGGCGAGCACGGCGACGATCACGAGTGCGGTTGTGGCCACCACCATGGCGAGGATCACGAGTGCTGCGGCGGCCACGGCCATGATGACGGCCACGAGTGCTGCTGCGGCCACCATCACGGGGAGTAGCGCCCATGAGCTGGACGTTCGTGGTGCTCGCGCTGGTGCTCTTTATCTTTGCGATTTACATTGGCTTTTTGTGCGGCCAGTGGGCCTGCGAAAAGCGCGTGATTACCAAGCGCGATTACTGGATTGCCAATTTTGCAGGCGCGGCGGCAGTCGTTCTACTGACCTGGGTGTTTTCGCTGTTCCCGCTGGTGCAGTTTGCGCCGATCGGCTGGCTCGGCGGCTTTATCGCCGGCCTTAAGATGAGCTTTGGCGAGTCCGTCGGTCCGTGGCGCAAGCACGACGAGGTCTTTAACGTCAACAAGGCTCACCGCGCCGCCGCCGACGCGGGCGACGCCGAGGAGCGTCGCCGTGCGCGTCACAATGGTGCAGCCGATCGACAGCTCATCTCGGTCACCGATGACAGCAAGGGTGCTGGCAAGCACGCTAAGAAATAAATAGAAGAGGTAACTATGGCAGAAAACAAAGACGAACAGCTCACCGACGAGGAGCTGGCACAGCTTCAGCTGGCAGAGGAGAACGAGAATGCCGTCGACCGCCTGGTCCAAGAGCTCGGCTGTCCCACGCGCCGCATCCGCCAGTTTGCCGCCCGCGTGCTGCATCTGCTTGCCGAGCGCGATCCCCAGCGCGTCGTGTCCTGCGTGCCCGCGCTGATCGAGGCGCTCGACCGCCCCGAGGCACAGACCCGCTGGGAGGCCCTCGATGCCCTGGCGGCGCTCGCCACCACCTGCCCCGAGCAGCTGGGCGATGCCTTCGAGGGTGCCGAGACCGCGCTGTTCGACGAGATTTCCTCTACGCTGCGCTACGCCGCCTTCCGCCTGCTGTGCGTGTGGGGAGCCACGGGCGTCGAGCGTTCGCGCGAGGCTTGGCCGATCCTGGACGAGGCCATCCAGTGCTACCACGGCGACCTTGAGTATCGCGATATGCTCGGTTGCTTGTACGAGTTTGGCCAGGGCGAGATCGACGCCGAGGTCGCCGAGAAGCTCGCGCTGCGCCTTAAGTTCGACGCCGAGAACGGCAAGGGCAGCTATCTCAAGGCCCGTTCGAGCGAGATTTGCGAAATGCTTGTTAAACGTTTTGGCCTGGATCTCTCCAAAAAGAAGAAGCGTGCTAGCGTTAAAAAATCCGAGGCCGCCGAAGACGAGGAGTAACAGATTATGGCGCACGATGTAGTCCTGATTCCCGGTGACGGTATCGGTCCCGAGATTACGCAGGCCATGCGCCGCGTGGTCGAGGCCACCGGTGTCCAGATCAACTGGAACGTCCAGGAGGCCGGCGCCGGCGTCATGGACGAGTTTGGCACGCCGCTGCCCCAGCATGTGCTCGATGCGGTCGCCGAGACCAAGGTTGCCATCAAGGGCCCCATCACCACACCGGTCGGCACGGGCTTCCGCAGCGTCAACGTGGCCCTGCGCAAGCATTTCGACCTGTACGCCTGCGTGCGTCCCTGTCTGTCGCAGCCGGGCGACGGCTCGCGCTTCCGCGACGTCGACTTGGTTATCGTGCGCGAGAATACCGAGGACCTCTACGCCGGCATCGAGTTCGATGAGGGCGCTGCCGAGGTCGAGGAGCTCTCGCAGCTCGTCGAGCGTTCGGGCCAAAAGACCTTCGCCGCCGATTCCGCAATCTCGATTAAGCCGATCTCTATCGCCAAGAGCCGCCGCATTGTGGAGTATGCTTTTGAGTATGCCCGCCGCTGCGGCCGCAAAAAGGTGACGGCCGTGCACAAGGCCAATATCATGAAGGCGACCGACGGCCTGTTCCTGCGCGTGGCGCGCGAGGTGGCCGCCAGCTATCCCGATATCGAGTTCAACGACAAGATTGTCGACGCTACCTGCATGGGTCTGGTCCAGAACCCCAATGACTTCGATGTCCTGGTGCTGCCCAACTTGTACGGCGACATCGTGAGCGACCTGTGCGCCGGCCTGGTGGGTGGCCTGGGTATGGCCCCGGGTTCCAACATCGGTGCCGACTGCGCCATCTTCGAGGCTACGCACGGCTCCGCGCCCGATATCGCGGGCAAGGATATCGCCAACCCCACGGCCGAGATCCTGTCTGCGGCTATGATGCTCGATCATCTGGGCGAGAACGATGCGGCCAATCGTATCCGCGCCGCCGTGTCCGCTACGCTCGACGAGGGTAAGCAGGTTACCGGTGACGTGCGTCGTGCCCAGACCGGCTCCGTTGAGGGCGCTGTCGGTACGCAGGCCTTTGCCGATGCCGTTATTGCGCACCTGGCCTAAGGTATGCACGCTGCAAATGCCTAAATAGTACTTAAGTGTTTGCGTATAACCTAAGAATCAATACGCCCGGCGCCTCGTCGGGCGTATTCTATGAGGGATTGTGTTTCCAATAAGGAGTAGCTGACTATGGGTCTGATTCAAAAGAAAGACGAGAAGGACGAGATCGACGGCATCCAGATCATCGAGCGCGGCGAAGGCCCCGACGGTGATGAGGACGAGAAGATCGACCTGGTCGCTGGCACGTCTGCCGAGCACATTGCTGCTGGTACGACGGCCGAGGAGGAGGACGCCCGCCTGGAGGCAAAGATCGCCGCGGACGCCGCCGACGAGAATCTGATGCCCGAGGAGCAGGACGAGGACGACGACTCCGACGTGGACGACCACGCTTGCAAGCACAAGAAGACGATGATTGCCGCCTTTGTGGTCGCCGTCGTGATCGCTGCCGTGGTCGGCTTCTTTATCGGCAACGGTGGTTTTGGCGGCAAGGGTGCCGGCTCGGCGACCCTCACCGAGGACCAGCTCGATTCGACCGTGGCAAGCTATAGCTACAACGGCAAGAAGAGCGACATCACCGCGCGCGAGGCCATCGAGAGCCAGTACAGCCTTGATACCGTCAAGGACGACGACGGCAACTACACCGCTCCTTCTGCCGACGTTATCCTGTCCTACGTGCGCAACCAGATTCTGCTGGACGCTGCCGAGGACGAGGGCATTACCGTCTCTTCCAAGGAAATGAAGCAGTACGCCGAGGAGTCCATCGGCACCTCCGACTACAAGACTATGGCCAAGCAGTACGGCGTGTCCAAGGACCAGGCTAAGAAGATCGTCCGTCAGTCCGCGACGCTGCAGAAGCTCTACAAGAAGAAGGTCGGCGACAGCTCCGCAAGCATGCCGGCCGCCCCGACCGAGCCTGCTGACGGCAACGAGGAGACCGCGAGCAAGGACTACGCCGACTACATCATCAACCTTGCCGGCGATGAGTGGGATAGCTCAAAGGGTACTTGGAAGGATGCCGATAGCACCTATGCCAAGGCCTTTGCCGATGATGCCTTTACGGCCGATAGCGCCACCTACAAGCAGGCCATGACCGCCTACTACACTGCTTATCAGCAGTATTCCTCGCAGGCTTCGGGTGCCAGCTCCAAGTGGACCGAGTATGCTAACGGCCTCTACGCCAAGGCCAACATCAGCATCTACGGCCTGTTTGCATAAGGTTCGCCTGAGCTTCCGAGTGCGTAGCCGAAATATCTGAATAAGCCCGCTAGAACGGATACCGTTTTAGCGGGCTTTTTGCGTTGAAGAAGAGATTGGTGAAAAAAGAGGGATTATATTCAGCTTTTCGGACGTTTTATTCATATGTTCCGCTTCGCCATCACCAAATTCAACCTCATGACCCCTGGTCGCGAGGATATGGATGTCGAGGAGACCTCCGCCCTCTCCGCTGCTGGCGACGACAAGTTCGCCGCTGTGGCCGCTGCCGTTCTCGCTGCCGTCGGTGGCAAGGAGAAGGGCAAGACCGTTGACTGCTGCGCTACTCGCCTGCGCTTCGAGCTCGGCGATTCCGCTCTGGTCGACGAGGCTGCCTGCAAGAAGGCTGGCGCTCTGGATGTCATGAAGATTGGCAAGGGTGCTACCCAGGTCATCATCGGCGCGGACCCAAGCTGTTGCCGGGGAGCTCAAGAAGCTTCTCTAAGACTTAAAGACGTATGTATCTTGCAAAGTGTCGTCCCGCTCCGCGGGGGCGGCCCTTTTTGCTACATCGATACTTGATGCAGCGGTGTGATTGGTATTACAGCGCACAAGCTATCAACTGGCAAACAATATTGAAATGTGCGGTTTGACCTGCTGTTATTCCATTAAAACTGATATAGTACGTGGTGTCTGGTTACAACCAATTTCGAGTTATTTATCCGGCAGGTATCATTATGGCAATGGGAGCGCGCAAACAACCTCTGTACGATCAGCTCGTCGATTTGCTGACCGATAAAATCGATCACGAACTTCGACCCGGCGACTATTTGCCGTCCGAGCGTGACTTGTCGGAGCGCTACGGGCTCTCGCGTACGACTGTTCGCCTTGCCCTGCAGGAGCTTGAGCGCCTGGGCTTGGTGGTTCGTCAGCGTGGCCGTGGAACCATGATAAGCGACCGCTCTCTGCAGACGGCAAACCTCACGCAAACCTATAGCTTTACCGAGCAGATGAAGGCGATCGGCCGTGTGCCCAAGACGACGATTCTTGAGTTTACCGAGGTCGAGGCTGACAAGAATATTGCCGCAGAGATGAACGCGCGTCTGGGCGAGCGTCTGTACAAGATCAAGCGCCTGCGTATTGCCGATGGTGTGCCGCTGATGATTGAGTGCACGTATTTGCCGAGCCGCAAATTCTTTGCGCTTAAGCGCCCCATGATCGAGAACAAATCTCTATATGACATGATCGAGCAGGACTATCACGAGAAAGTTCGCCTGGCCGAGGAAGAATTCTACGCGAGTATCGCACGCCATTCCGACGCTCGTCTACTCGAGATTGCCGAAGGCGCACCGGTCCTGGATTTGATTCGTACCACATATGACATGAACAACGAGGTTATCGAGTATACGCGTTCGGTTGCGCGCGCCGACCAGTTTAAGTACAAGGTCTACCACAACCGCGCTGTCTAACGGTATTGGATATAAACGGCTTGGCGTGTTTTGCAGCGGGTGCAAAAAGTGCCAAGCGGTAGAAGGCAACGAACAATCGCTCGAATTAACAATGAGGTGGTTTTTGATCCGCCCTAAAACGCACTGCGGGTACGGGAGCATAGATGAGCACGTACGCAATTAAGGCTGACAAGTTCTTCTTGCAGGCAGGCCCGCAACTGGGCGGCTATCTTATGGTCGAGGATGGCGTCTTTGGCGCCTGGCAGGCCGACGAGGGCCGCGGCGCCAGAAGGCGTGTGGACACGGTTTTTCTCGGTGCAAAAGGACTATCGACATCATTCATACCGCAACGCCGCGTCAATGGATTCTGATCATGGTGGCCTCAGCCGCCGATGCGCTCGCGCTGGTTGGGGGCGGCGTGTCGATCGCCAAGGTCAGCATTGGCCATATGCGGGCGGGGGAGGGCAGGCGTCCCGCAACGCCCACGGTCGCCATAGGCGATGCGGACATCGCCGCTCTCAGAGAGCTGCAAGCGTTTGGTGTGAAAATGGAAGTTCGCAATCTACCCAGTGACGAACCCGACTCCATGAATGCTCTGCTGTATTAACGAGTCGTCGAACGCGGCGAGTCGGCCGTAAGAAAGTCAGGTTCGATTCTGGATATTTCCAGTCTTGGAAATAGGAAGACAACAGATCTCTATTGCTCATGTAGGTGAATCCAAAGTAGATAAGCATTTGAAGAAATGCGATTAAACATAACGTAACTAGTAGGAAATAGTGGATAGATGGTACATACCACCTTTCAAATATAGAATCGTTAGGAATCTATAATTAAACAGTGGTCTAACAGGTAGTTTAATTTTCTTTATTAAAGCCGTTCATCGTCATTTCGCTACCGTTTACGGACCACTTCAGATTCTGTCTACATAATTGCGTTAATGCGTCCATAATAGGCAAGGCGTTTCGCCGAGGGCCGAGGAACCGGCATCGGCGTCGTAGAGCACGAAGATCGGGAGTAGCATGCATTCGTTTAAGATCACCAATCAATTCCTACTCGATGATGAGCCGTTCACCATCTTGTCGGGGGCGATTCACTATATGCGTGTTCATCCGAGCGACTGGCACCACTCGCTCTATAACCTTAAGGCTCTTGGGTTTAATACGGTCGAAACGTATGTACCGTGGAATCTTCATGAGCCAAAGCCTGGCGTCTTCGATTTTTCTGGTTCAGTTGATTTGGCGGCATTTCTTGATGAAGCAGCGTCACTCGGTCTGTATGCAATTGTTCGGCCCTCTCCGTTTATTTGTGCAGAATGGGAATTTGGCGGCATGCCAGCATGGCTGCTGCGCGAACATGATATGAGGCCGCGTAGCAGCGACCCCAAATTTCTTGCTCACGTTGCGCAGTACTACGACCATCTCATGCCGATACTCGTCTCGCGTCAGATTGACAAGGGCGGAAACATCATCATGATGCAGGTTGAAAACGAGTATGGATCATATTGCGAGGATAAGGATTATCTTCGCGCGATTCGTCGCCTTATGGTCGAGCGTGGGGTTTCCGTGCCCCTTTGTACTTCCGATGGCCCGTGGCGTGGGTGCCTTCGTGCCGGTACGCTCATTGACGATGATGTGTTGTGCACCGGCAACTTTGGTTCTCATGCAAAGGAGAACTTTGAGGCTCTTTCTGCTTTTCACAAGGAGCATGGAAAACAATGGCCTCTTATGTGCATGGAGTTGTGGGACGGCTGGTTCAATCGCTATGGGGAGAACGTCATCAGACGCGATCCCGAAGATCTTGCCTCTTGCGTTCGCGAGGTGCTCGAGCTTGGAGGATCTTTAAACCTCTACATGTTTCATGGAGGCACCAACTTTGGATTTATGAACGGATGTTCTGCACGCCATACGCATGACCTGCACCAGGTGACATCATATGACTACGATGCTCCATTGGACGAACAGGGCAACCCGACCGAGAAATACTTCGCAATTCAAAGGACAGTTCACGAGCTGTATCCCGATATCGCGCAAAGCAAGCCGTTAACAAAAAAGGCGTTTTCCATGCCCGATATTTCGGTGAGTGAGCGCGTAAGTCTCTTTAATGTGCTCGATATTCTTTCGGAGCCGATTGAAGCCCAATATCCTATGCCCATGGAAGAGATGGGCCAGTCGTATGGATATACGTTATATACCACGACTGTCGAGCGTGACCGTGCAGATGAAGAGCGTATTCGGGTTATTGACGCCCGCGACCGCGCTCAGGTGTTTGTGAACGGTGACAAAGTGGCGACGCAGTATCAGGAGCACATCGGGGAAGATATTCACTGCGTTCTTCCCTGTGAACACAACCGCCTGGATGTTCTGACCGAGGATATGGGTCGCGTCAATTATGGTCACAAATTGCTCGCTGATACGCAGCATAAGGGCATTAGGACAGGAGTTTGCGTTGATCTTCACTTTGTTACCGGTTGGGAGATGCGTTGTCTGCCACTCGATAACATCGATAATCTTGATTATTCCGCCGGCTGGGTAGAGGGGCAACCTTCCTTTTATCGCGCAAAGTTTGATATATCTGAGCCGGCTGATACCTTTATCGACACTACGGGTTTTGGAAAGGGTGTGGCATTCGTAAACGGAACGAATGTCGGACGTTTTTGGGATAAGGGTCCCATCATGACGCTCTATGTTCCGCACGGTTTATTACACCCTGGTACCAATGAACTCGTTATGTTCGAAACAGAGGGCGTGTATGATGCGAAAATCTCCCTTCGCTCTGAGCCCGTTATCCGTACACTTGAACAAGAAGGAGTTGAGTAGAAATGATTGTAGGCGCACGAATCGACTTTCGCTTGATTCACGGACAGGTGGCAAACCTCTGGTCTAACGCCCGTCAGGTAAGCCGCTTCATGGTAGTTGACGACGAGGTATCGCAAGATGCTACCCAAAAGCAGGTTCTTCGCATGGCTTGCCCGGCAACTGTGAAGTTGTCCGTGCTTCCTGTCGACAAGGCCGCTGCCAACATCACTGCTGGCAAATATGATGCGCAACGTCTCTTCATTGTTGCGAAAAAGCCTGAGGTCTACGTTCGACTTTTGGAACAAGGTGTTAAGCTTGAGCAGCTCATCGTCGGTAATATGACGACAATGGAGCCGGTCAAGAAGCTGAATCGCAACATTAGTTGCGACCAGGGGGACCTTGACGCATTTGCCAAACTCAAGGCCGATAATCTTCCTATTGTCATTCAGCTGACGCCGCAGGATAACCCAGAGGCTCTCAAGCTCTAGTTGAATTAACGCTAGGCCGTGAAGGGGGATGCACGGTTTATATAAGCGTATTGGTATTGTAGAAACTGTTACACCTTAAATAAGGAGTTTACCATGATTGCTTGGTGGCAGATTCTTCTGTTAACCCTGTATGCGGGTTATCAGATTCTGGATGAGCTGAACTGGTACACCTGTGCCGGCTCAGCCGTCTTCTCCGGTATGATTACCGGTTTGATTATGGGTGACCTGCAGACTGGCCTGTTTATCGGCGGCAGCATGCAGCTCACCGTCCTGGGCGTTGGTACCTTTGGCGGCGCCTCTCGTATCGATGCCAACTCCGGCACTCTGGTCGCCACTGCCTTTGCCGTGGGTGCGGGCATGAATCCCGAGACGGCTCTTGCCGCCATCGGCGTACCTGTCGCTGCCATTCTCGTTTACACCGATATCGCCGGCCGTTTCGCCAACACGTTCTTCGGTCACATGTGCGATGCCGATATCGAGAAGATGAACTGGGGCGCCTACAACGTACACTACTTGCTCGGTGCCGTTTCCTGGATGTTGTCCCGCATGATTCCGGTCTTCCTGGCTCTCGCATTTGGCCAGGGCTTGGTCGAGGGCATCACCACCGCCCTTAACGGCGACTGGAAGTGGCTGGGTGACGGTCTGTCTGTTGCTGGCGGTGCCTTGCCCGCCGTTGGCTTCGCCATCCTGCTCCGTTACCTGCCGGTCAAAAAGCACGTCGCCTACCTGCTGCTCGGCTTTGTAGTCGCCGCCCTGTTTGGTACGGCCTTCACGAGCATCATGAACCTCAACGCCAACATCGTCGCTGTGAACGGTGCGCTTGGTAAGGGCGCCGTGGATATGGTCGGTATGTTCAATAACATGTCGATGCTGGCGATCGCTATTATTGGCTTTGCTCTGTCTTTGCTGTACTACAAGAACAACCAGCGTCCCGTCGCTGCTGCTGGCGCTGCGGAGGGAGACGACGACGATGAGCTCTAATGAGAAACTCGCCAATGGCACCACTGGCTACAAGATTACCAAGGACGACCTTGCGCAGATCAACCGTCGTAACCTGCTTGGTTTCCAGGATGGTTGGAACTACGAGCGTATGCAACACTCTGGTTATCTCTGGATTATCCTGCCCACGCTGCGCAAGCTGTACGGTGACGGCACGCCGGAGCTAAAGGAAGCCTGCCGCGCCCAGTGCGCACCGTTCTTCAACACCTCAAACTTCCTCAACACGATCATCACCGGTATCGATTTGGCGATCGAGGAAGAGGAGGGCATTGAGGGCCTCGAGGCTGTTGCCGGTCTCAAGACTGGTCTCATGGGACCGCTGGCTTCCATCGGCGATTCCATCTTCGGTTCGCTGCTCCCGACCATTTTCGGCGCTCTGGCTGCCAATATGGCCATGAACGGCAACCCCTTGGGTATCTTCATCTGGGTCGCCGTTAACATCCTTGTTGACTGGTTCCGCTGCAAGCAGACTCACATGGCCTATGAGCAGGGTATGAAGCTCGTCACCACCATGAGCGACCGCCTGAACGCGTTGACCGACGCGGCCTCCGTAATGGGTGTCTTTATGGTCGGTGCCCTGGTCGCAACCAATGTCGGTATCGTTATTGCGGCGAAGCCTGTTATCGGCGGCGTTACCGTTGACTTGCAGAACATCTGCAATATGATTTGCCCCAAGCTGGTTCCTGCCGCACTCGTCGGCTTCGTATACTGGCTCCTCGGTAAGAAGGGCATGACCTCGACGAAGGCCATCTTTATCGTCTTGGTTCTGTCCATTGCCTTGGGTGCATTCGGTATCATTTGCAAGGGCTAAATACCCCATATTGTCGCGACATTTGATCCTCAATTAAGATGTGGCGCACACCTCCAAGGCGACTTTATCGCCATATCCCCTGGAGTGTGCGCCTCTTTTGTTTTGTCGGACACCGCTGTTCATAGGCGGTTATGCAGTCATCGTGTTCGATTAATTCATTAAGGCTGCCTTGAAGGGAATATAGTGCAATGCCATTTTGGATTGTCCTGTTCATTTGTGTTGTCGTGGCTTATTTCGCTGTGACCGAAGGAGCGAAAAAATACTTCGATATGAAATTGCAGGTATTGTTTAACTTGGGCTTATACCAAGACTGCATAGACCTGCTCGATCGCAAACTAGCGCGCATAGTAATGTCTACGTATAAGCAGTATTACCTGCGTTTCACGATCTATGAAGCTGCTGATATGGACGCATATGCAGATCGAATGCTTGACCACTTGCTGGAGATGCCGTGCAGCGACAAACAACGTCGACAGCTTGCGGTTCGCGCCTTTAATTTCTATATCAAGACGGGTGACCGGAAGCGGGCGGCGTCCATGTTGGAAGAGATGCGCCCCATCGTGTCGAAGGGCATTTTGGCGGACAGTCAATTAACCTACGACATAGTCTTTTGCCGTCGGCATGATAAGATCGATGAGATGGAAGCTATGCTGGATACGAACGACCTTGGGTTACGCGGAAAGCTCTATCTGCTGCTTTCATATCAATATGAGAGCAGCGGGAACAAGGGCGAAGCACTTAGATATCGCAACCTTGAAAAGCAGCTTAGAGACGCTCACAGACCTCCCACGATAAAACAAAATACTCACTAAACTTTAATGATGCAGTGGTCGTAAGAGCCCTTTTGAGGGGTTCTATGGCTAGAGAAAGCGAACGGTAGAAAGGTAGATAGAATGATTGGATTTGTACTAACTGGTCACGGTCAGTTTGCACCTGGTTTGAAAAGCGCTGTGGATATGGTCGCCGGCGAACAGCCTAATTTTGAGGTAGTTCCTTTTGCGGGCTCGGAGGCGGTTACTTTTGGTGATGATTTGCGAACCTGCATTGCCAAGATGCGTCAAGCTTGTGATGGCGTATTGGTGTTTGTTGATTTGCTTGGCGGTACTCCGTTCAATCAAGCTATCCCAATGACGACTGAGCTCGATAACGTGACCGTTGTCACCGGAACAAATCTACCTATGTTGGTGGAGCTCGTTATGACGCGTGCGTTTGGAGACCCAACGCTTGATGAACTTGCCGAACGCGCACGGGTCGTTGGTCGTGAGGGAGTCGATCTCAAGAAACTCGAGAGTGCTGACATTGATGAAGACGATGAGATGTAGTGTCGCTATTAGCCCATTTATTGGACATGTTGGTGCGTTACCTGAAGGCTGAAGTATTGGTCAATTGCTCATTACGTGGAGAATATCATGACGTGCACGAGGCACAGACAACCGCTATATGACCAGCTCGTAGATATTCTGATCGAAAAAATTGATCATGAATATCAGCCAGGTGATTTGATTCCGTCCGAACGTGAGCTTGCCGAACGTTTCGGGCTTTCGCGGTCGACTGTCCGGCTTGCAATTCAGGAACTTGAGTATCTTGGTCGGATTGTGCGAAAACAAGGTCGCGGTACGTTTGTTGCCGATCGACTAGCTCAAGCAACAAATCTTACCCAATCGTACAGTTTTACTGAACAGATGAAAGCGATGGGCCGGCTGCCAGAAACAACCATCTTAGAGTTCTGTGAAATGGAAGCAGATAAAACGCTCTCGATGCAAATGGGGATTCATTTGGGTGAAAAGGTATTAAAACTCAAACGTTTACGAATGGCAGATGGTATACCTATGATGGTTGAGCGTAGCTATCTTCCAGCAAGGCTCTTTATTTCACTCAAGCGTCCTCTACTCGAACAAAAGCCCCTTTACGATGTCATTGAGCAGGATTATCAGCAGAAAATTCGAGTGGCGGATGAGGAGTTCTCTGCGGGTATAGCACGTCCATGTGACGCTCGGCTTCTAGGTATTGGTGAAGGTGCGCCAGTTCTGGACATAGTCCGAACTACTCACAACACCCAAAATGATGTTGTCGAGTTCACGCTTTCGGTGGCTCGTGCGGACAAGTTTAAGTACAGGATTTCTCATTATCGAGATACTCTGTGATCGGATACGAGTGCCAACGAAAGAAAAACAGCCTATGACTACTACCCGATTTAACTTTTCAGATTAAGTCTTTATATATCAGACAATTTAGTAAAGAAAGAGGTATTAGAAATGTTCGAGAAGAGTGTCGAGGAGCTTACCGAGCTCGGCGCCCAGATCACCACGGCCGAGATTGCTCAGCAGCCCAAGCTTTGGCGTGATACGCTCAACATCTATCGCGAGAACAAGGAGACCATCGAGGCCTTTCTGGCTGAGGCTCGCGCTATGGGCGAGGGCCGTCTGTCTGTTGTCTTCACCGGTGCCGGTACGTCCGACTACGTTGGCGATACCTGCGCCCCGTACCTGCGTCACGCTGGCAACACTGATCTCTACGACTTTAAGCCCATCGCCACGACCGACATCGTGAGCGCCCCGCGCGACTTCCTGCGCGCCGAGGATCCCACGCTCGTGGTTTCCTTTGCCCGCTCTGGCAATAGCCCCGAGAGCCTTGCCGCCGTTGCCGTTGCCAAGGAGCTTGTCCATAACGTCAAGTTCCTCAACATCACCTGCGCTCCCGAGGGCAAGCTCGCCGTTGAGTCTGCCGATGATCCCAACGCGCTGACGCTGCTCATTCCGCGCGCCAACGACAAGGGCTTCGCCATGACTGGATCTTATTCCTGCATGACCCTGCTCTCCACCCTTATTTTCGACACTGCCTCTGACGAGCAGAAAGCCGAGTGGGTCGAGACGATTGCCAAGATGGGCGAGGAGGTCATCTCTCGTGAGTCTGAGATCGCCGATTACCTGGCTGGCGACTTCAACCGCGTGACCTACTTGGGTTCTGGCTCCTTTGGTGGCCTTGCCCAGGAGAGCCAGCTCAAGATCCTCGAGCTCGCTCACGGTCTGGTCGCTACTTCCTACGACACCTCCATGGGCTATCGTCACGGACCCAAGTCCTTCGTCGACGATAAGACGCTCGTCTTCGTGTTCGTCAACAACGACGCCTACACCCGTCAGTACGATATCGACATCCTCAACGAGATCGGCGGCGACGAGATCGCTCAGCACACCGTCGCCGTTCAGCAGGAAGGTGCTACCGTCTATGAGGGTGAGTCCTTCACCTTTAAGGGCTACGAAGCGCTTCCCGAGGGCTACCTCGCTCTGCCGTTCGTGATGTTTGCCCAGGCCATCAGCCTGCTCAACTCCGTGCGCGTGGGCAACACGCCCGATACGCCGAGCCCCACCGGCACGGTCAACCGCGTGGTCAAGGGCGTGACGATTCACCCCTTCACCGCTTAATCGCGTCCCTCTGTAAGGGCGCCCGTCCGCTCATAACGGCGGGCGGGCGCTTTTTGTTTTACCTGAGCTGGGTATAGCATCACCACAGTCAACTGCTTTAGAAGCAAGGAGTGCATATGAGCACGTACGCAATTAAGGCTGACAAGTTCTTCTTGCCGGCAGGCCCGCAACTGGGCGGCTATCTTATGGTCGAGGATGGCGTCTTTGGCGCCTGGCAGGCCGACGAGCCCTCTTGCGAGATTAAGGACTACACGGGGTCGTGGATCGCACCGGGTATGGTCGATACTCACATCCATGGCTTCTACAACCACTCAACTACCGATAATGATCCCGTGGGCATCGATATCAGCTCGACCGAGCTCGCCCGTCGCGGTACCACCAGCTGGCTGCCCACGACGTTCACCGATGGCGTCGAGCAGATCAAGGACGCCTGCGCCGCCATCGCTCAGGCGGACGAGGGTCGCGGCCCCGACTTCTGCGGTGCTCGCATTCAGGGCATCTACCTGGAGGGCCCCTTCTTTACCATGAAGCACGTGGGCGCGCAGAACCCCGCTTATCTTATCGATCCCTCCGAGGAGATCTTTGATCAGTGGCAGGAGGCTGCGGGTGGTCGCATCGTCAAGAGCGCCATGGCGGCCGAGCGCGACGGTGCCGCTGCTTATGTGGCTGCTCTGAACGCCAAGGGTGTGGTGACCAGCATCGGTCACTCCGACGCCACCTACGATGAGTGCATCGCTGCCATCAACGCCGGTGCCAGCTGCTTTACGCATACCTATAACGGCCAGCGCGGGCTGCATCACCGTGAGCCCGGTGTCGTGGGCGCTGCCATGTCCACGCCCGAGACCTACGCCGAGATCATCTGTGACGGCAAGCACGTTAACCCTGCTGCCATCAAGGCGCTGCTGCAGGCCAAGGGCTGGCAGCACACGGTGCTCATCACCGACTGCCTGGGTTGCGGCGGCATGCCCGAGGGCAGCTACACCAGTGGTGGCATGGACGTCATCATGAAGGACAACCTGTGCTGGCTCGCCGACGGCAAGAGCATTGCCGGCTCGGTGCTCACGCTTGCCCAGGGCGTCAAGAACATCGTCGACTGGGGCATCGCCAGCGCCGATATCGCCATTCGCATGGCAACCGAGGTGCCGGCTCGCTCCGCGCACATCGAGGATAAGTGCGGCAGCATCATGCCAGGTCGCGACGCCGACTTTGTCGTGTTCGACCATGAGCTCACCCTCGTCGAGACGTATGTTGGCGGTCAGAGCGTCGGCAACGCCTTTACCGAGTAACGATAGAAAAAACGGCGGGGCCCAAAACGCTCCGGCCCCCCCCCTGGGGTCCAAAAGG
>CABQWP010000009.1 GCA_902467875.1 uncultured Collinsella sp.
ACGTCGAAGGACTCGTTCCCGCGCCTGCCCTCCGCCATGCCGCAGCTGACGAAATGGCGCAGCACGGCAGCATCGTCAACGAACCTCAAACCGCCCCTGACGGCTGTAAAGGCGTTCAGGACGTCACCGTTGTTGGAGGTATAGAAGTCGAAATCGTAAACGGGGGAATAATCGGTACCGCCTTGCGAAACGACAGCGCCCGCGAGGGAATCGCATCCGGTCGCGATCCTCCCCTCAGCGCGACCGCTACTGAGGTAATGGCCATATAGAGCGGTGAGGTTGGCACCGAACGCGCGACGCAGGTCGGGGTATCTGTTGTAATAGCTCAGC
Organism: uncultured Collinsella sp.; assembly: GCA_902467875.1. GTDB lineage: Bacteria > Actinomycetota > Coriobacteriia > Coriobacteriales > Coriobacteriaceae > Collinsella. The sequence goes on from CABQWP010000009.1 coordinate 331, forward strand.
ACGTCGAAGGACTCGTTCCCGCGCCTGCCCTCCGCCATGCCGCAGCTGACGAAATGGCGCAGCACGGCAGCATCGTCAATCATTACAACGCCAGCGGGGCTTCGTTTTGAAAAAGCGCTACGAATATCTTCGTTATTCGATAGATAAAATGAGGGATCATAGACGGATGAATAATCAACTCCATTGATATTCGTAGCGTATCCCTCGATCTTTGAGCATCCGGTCCCATGCCTTCCTTCTGCTTTTCCAGCCGTGACGTAATGCTCATAGTACTTAACTAAATCAAAGCCAAAGGCAGCTCTTAAATCTGGATACTCATTAAAATAACTCTGTACGTCAAAAGTGGCAGAGCCGCGCCTACCTTCACTCATGCCATAGTTAATAAAATGGTCTAGAGCTAAATCACTATTTCCAGCCGTAGCTTTAGCAACATCGGGATAATGCGACAAATAGTAATTAGCATCGAATACGGAAGAATAATCGAGCCAAGTTGACTTAGGAAATTGTGCAATGATCGCATCGGCATCAGCTTCGCCAAGACGCCTGCAGCCCTCATCGCTAAAATAATTCAACACGTCCCCCGCATTAGAAATAAAGCCATGCTCGATTAGGATGCCGGGAATACCTTGTTCGCGGGCACAACGGATGACCGCAAACTCATCTCCAACTTCCATCTGGAATACACCGCGATAGCTGAGCCCCATAGAAGCGAGGTTGTTCATAACTTTATTCGCGAGCTCGACGGAAACTTGCGTGTAATCATATTCATTGGAAGTGGGGGCATATACCTCAGCGCCATGGGCAACAGGCGAACCGGAATTAATGTGGAAGCTAACAAAGGCCTGTGCACCTTGACTCACGCATCGTTGGACACGATAAAGGTAATCATTTCCGGAGTAGCCACCGCTTTGCTCGCGCGCAAGAACGACTTTAAAACCATACGCCTCAAGCTTATTCTTGCAAGCAGCAACAATCTTCCAAGTCAGATCCGCCTCACTCTTTCCATTTCCCTGCGCGCCGGGATCAGTGCCGCCATGGCCAGCATCAAGGGCAATTACCCGAACGTTTTTTCGAGCCGAGCGTGCAGCATAGGTAGAAATGCCGTCCGGTGAATCGGCACATTCCAACGCCTGCTTGATGGATTGGGCCTCAACAGCATTGCCTTCACCGTCTGCATAGTAAACGGAAGTGCCCTCGGAATTGGCAGAGCTCTCAACAACCGCAAAAGAATAATCCCTATCAGAGAGATCAATCTTATGTTCAGCATCGTCGCCCTGCAGAACATAGGTTATTGAAGTAAGAAAGTATGTATTGGGATCTAGCTTCGAGCCGAATGTAAATGCAGCAGAATTATCAGCCTGCGCGGAAGCGTCAACAGCTCCCTGAACTCCGTTGGCACTCACATAGTTTAGCGTTGCGGAGGCGATGGTATCGCTGTCATTAGGAGTTGCAAACGCGACGACTTGGTTAGCCCCACTGATAAGGTTCGGGTAGGCAAGATATATATATTGAAAAGAAGAATCAGTCGATTCGGCTTGCGGTTCAACCAAAGAAGCATCCACGCCGAAATCCTCATCAGCCGCGTCGTCAACATCCACCGGCAACGACTGCTCGACAGTCATCTCTCCGTCAGCAGCGCCCTCGTCACGTGAAGCCACACCACCGTCTGCGGACGCCGAATCTGATGTAATATTCGCTGATTGTACGCTATTCGCAGCATAAGCAGCGGCTACAGGACTCATCACGGGTGAAATCGTCAAGAGAGCAGCTAAAGAAAGCGCTGTTGAGGCACGCAATGCCTTTTTCATATCGTATCCCCCATCACAAATAATGATACTAAGGTTAAATTATCTTACAATCTCTTCCGAATCGGAAGTCCAGTTATACAAGCGAATTGTTATAAAAGTATATGGTAACCTGCTCCTATTAAAAGAAGGCAGGCGTACTCAATGGCCTTTTTCGTTCTTCCATTGACGCAGCGTTAAACCATAAATTTTTAAATCAATAAGCAGCGCCCCAAACGACACAAGCACCAGTGACACGAAATTTTCCTGAAGCAGGCAATTCGTCGTAATTCGTTTAAGCACGCGGCCGCGAAATACAGCAAACTTAGCTCTAAAGCGAGAAGCACTCACTGTCAGAGGACAAATTTGGCCCCAGCCAAGGGTCGCCATCAAGGAAGAACTCTGGCCAGCGCTGCATGAACAGTACTTGCTCACGCTTCCAGCGACACATCTTTTCTTCGTTGGCCTCTTCCCTGCCGCGCGAGGTGAACTCGTAGTGGTACAGCTCAGCATAGGGCGTAAAGATGGTACGGTAGCCCGCCTCCCACGCACGCAGGCAAAAGTCTGCGTCGTTAAAACCAACGGCGAATTCCTCGTTATAGCCTCCGAACTGCTCAAATACGTCGCGCTGGACCATCTGGCAGGCGCCCGTCACGGCGCTGAAATTGCCCGGGCGCACAGCACGGGCAAGATAGCCCTCACGCTTTGCAAAAGGCATCTTTGTGGCCGCAAATTAAAAAACGCAATACCATGCCCAAATCGATACGTCATATGCGGCCAGCGCATTCTATTGGTGTGGAAACCGGTTCGATTCCTTGATTTAAACCGAAGCCTCTACAGCAATTAATAACGCCTCCAACAACACCAGCACCAGAGGCATGCCAACCGAATCATCATCGACGGTCTCAGAAAACTTCGCAACGGTTACCACGTCAGCCTTCGACTCGATCGGCTTCTTAATAGCAGTCTCGGTGATAGTCGTCTTAGTTGCAACAACCGTGGGCGTTACCATGCCTATAACAGGCCTTGCGTGCCCACGACACGCTTTCCAAGATGGTTGTCGACCAATCCGCTACAACCAGAGAACGCTGGTTCGGAATCTCAATCGTTCCATCACCTGCGTAGAGGGATCGTCGTCAAATCACGTATGCGGAAGAAAATGTCAAATATCTTGGTTCTACGACAAAGCTTTATTTAACAAATCGCAAGGACCGACAAGACGCATGAAGAAACCAACCAAGAGCTTCCTGAGACCTTCCAGCATTAAGCAGGTCGCGAACACAACCGTTGGAACAAGAAGTACCTGCAATATTCCCAGCCCAACGCCTACACGCGTAAAGGGAAACAGCGAGCTCCAAAGCCAACTTTGAATGGGCCCATAGTCAGAAATAAGGTAAGTAGCAAAACAAAGTTTTGCGATAGCGTTAACGAAACGGGAGGAAAAATGCGGCATTTTTAATTCAATCAACAAGACCGAGATTGCTATAACTAACGAAAAAATAGACGCCGGCGAACCGAAAAAACCGTTATACAAATTCGCAAAGGTCGAGCCCAGCAAGCCATCAAAATGGAATTGACCATAAAACGAGATTGCAACTCCAGCAAAGGAAGCAATGCAGCAAGCAACCAAGCGCCGTATATCCACTGTTGTCAAATCTACAAACCAGCGAATATAGCAAACAAGAACACAAATTATAATAAAATCCACTAGTAGCCCGTCGATGGGAATCCAAAAGAGCGGCACATAGCGCAGGAATCCAAAGACAGAGACCAGAAAGACTATTAGATACAGATGTAGTTTCTTGCCCAACGCATGCAAAGCCGGAATTATAAAGGGCAGCAAAAATACAAGCCAAGCATAGACGGTCACAAACCACCAACTAGAACCAGTAAGAGTTGGTGCAAAAATATCTATCAAATTGGTTGGGCTTACTTGAATATCACCGCGAAGCATGAAGAAAAAACCCAGCACAATACTATAAAAGAGAACCGTGCCTTCGATTGAAGCTATCTGTTTAACAGCTTGTTTAATGGAGTATCCGGCTTTCCCCGCAACAAACCAGATTGTTATGGCAACAAAGCAGCCGACCGCAGTTCTTCCAATTGGATAGAAAAAGATATTGTAGAAAAACCTAGTAAACGAACCAGGAAATACGGAAACAGAATCAGCGTTGTGAACAACAAAATGATGAGCCATTACCGTCCACATAAGGACAATGCGAAGAAATTCGATACGGGAATCTCGTATTTTTACCAAAATGCCACCAGTTAAACAAAACCTAATAATACCTTGACCTAGAACCGTTCGAGAATCTCCTCGGCATTCTCTCGCAGATAGATATCTAGGTCCGGCAGGGCTAACTGCACGTAGCCTCTCTGTGGCGCCTGAATAACCTCTCTCTGAGAAGTTTGACTCTGGTGGGGCTACGAATAGAAAGTTGGACTGCGGGATGGTCGGGACTTGAGGTTAGCATGCGCTATTAGCGCCGGGCGATCTAGCCACAAATAGTCAAACGATTTTGACCAATCCCGGTCACCGAACGATGGCCGCCGTGCCTCCCCGCCGCCGCTACGCCGTTGGTGCCAACACCGGCGTTAGGAGAGCCATTGAGGTGAACAAGAGACAAGATGACCTACAGGAGATTGTAGATGCGACGCTCCGGGAAATGGCCGCGGAGGGGGCGACGGGTTCGACCCATTGGCAGTTTAGCCCCCGCTGCAAATTGACCATTTGTGCTGGCTGCATTCTATTTTTCCTTCTTTTTTAAGTACTTGACTATATGTAGACCAGTCCTTATCCGTAATACCAAGTTCATCTTTAATTTTTCGCTTTGTATTAATGCCATCGCTAATTGCTGCGAGGATTTTCTCTTCGATATCAACCGTTTTTCCAGGTCCCTTTTGTATGGTATTAATCGCCAAGACCAATGAATTAAGCCTAATGACGCCTCGCGCTGTCAAATCAAATTCCTTACCATCGGATGTAACGGTTCCATCCTCAAAAATAAACACAAAACGCTCTAATGTGTCGGTTTTAAATGCAAAACGACCATGCGCGAGAGCATTTCTTATGTGATAAAACAAACTCATGTATTTGCTCGTATTGCCCTTCGAATTAACTTTCACAAACGCCATGCGCTGATCCTCAACATTTTCGTAAAAATACTCATCTAAGTTTAGCTTTTTGCAGGTGCCCTCTAATTCTTTCTTGCTTCTTACCGCAAGCATCGCATCGACATCCCTGCGACTAAATATAGCTTGATTTAGAGAAGTCTTTAAGCTTCGAATCCCTACCCAAGGGGCGGGCGCCCATTTATCAATCTCATTATTATTACGATTACTCTGACCAGGGCAGGGAGACTCAATCAGGAAAAAATGAACTACACGCATCCAATTAGAGTCTTCCAGAACCTGTTGCGGCAGGGGCTCGTTTAGCCATGAAGTTCGAAGTATTGCCATGTCTACCTCCAGCTACAGCTTTGTAATCAACATCCCAATGCATTTCTCGACATTAGCAAAAATACTCCCGTACGAAAGGCTTCTTAAGAGTCTCAAGCATTTCAATCTGTCGTTTCATGTCAAATCGCATCTTTATATTCCTATCGTAAGTTATATCGAGAATTATCGGTTTATATAAACATGTATAAGCTTATCGCGGAATATCGTTTGTTTCGACCCGCTAAATCCAACATATCGAGACAGGCAATTACCGCAGGATAGAAAGCTGTTACACCCGTAAAAGTCATCGGTTCGTTCTAACAGACATGTTAGATGACCCATTACCCACTGCTTGAGGGAAATCGACCCAAACATGGTAAAGTAGTCGCAACAGGCAACCATGGAGGAACAATGCTCAGCATTCACTACGGCGACAGAGACGATGTGATTTATGACACGTCAACATTCTTTGATTACAGCTATTCTCCCTCTTGGCTGCAAGATCCCCTGTCACAGCGCATTATCAAATCTATTGATAGTGGCACTGTTCTTGGCGCAAACGCAATTGACACCAAGGTGCTTGGCGTTATTCCGCCAGAGAAACTATCAACGGGCACCAAAACACTTCTACTGATGCTCTTTATGCCTCAAAACCTCTACAACGCCTCAACCTGCGGAGATAATTGCGCCTATTGGATCTTGCGCATCGCCTCCAAACATGACATCACCATCAACCTCTACCATATGATGGATTTTGGCAAAGCGCGTTTTACAGCCCGTGTCATCAATTCCGGACAGATTGTTCATACCATGGATGAGCTTGTCCTTATCTCGGCAAAATGTCTGAGGGAGGCTCGAGCATGAGAGGGGAATACCAGCTGACCGTAAGGACCAATAAAGTTCAGGTCAAACTCACCATTCGCCGAAACCTCACCATCATCCAAGGCAAAAGCGCAACAGGCAAAACCACCCTGTTAGACAGCCTCCGTGCATACGAAAACCTGGGAGCCCAAAGCGGGATTATCGTTAATTGCGCAGCCCCCTGCCGCGTCATCGGCGGCAAAGATTGGGAAGCGCAACTCGGCCGCATCGATAACAGCATCGTGTTTGTGGACGATACGCAAAAATTCGTAAGGAGCCATGCATTCCAGCATGCAGCTCGACACAGTTCCAACTACTACGTCATCGTCGCGAGGGACGAATTGCCCCAGCTCCCCTATAGCGTGGATGAGATCTATGGCCTCAAAAACACCAACAGGGCCACAACAAAATATCCTGTCTACACACGCACGTACACTTCTATCTACCGCATTTACGGAGACGAGCTCTACGATGGAGATCGGCCAGAAGAAGTCATCGTCGAAGACAGCAATGCCGGCTATGAGTTCTTTAAAGTCCTGTGCGCCAAAAGTAAAATTCGCTGCGTAAGTGCCGGTGGCAAATCAAACATATACGAAACCGCTCTGAGCTCCCCAGCCCAAAAATTGCTCGTAATTGCAGATGGAGCCGCTTTTGGGCCCGAGATGCCCTATGTCTATTCGCTCAGAAGATTTAAGGAGATCGAGCTCTTTTTGCCGGAATCGTTTGAATGGCTTGTGCTGAGATCGGGACTCTTCAACGATGTCGAAACGCAAGACATGCTCCTTCATCCTGCCGATTTCATCGACTGCGAGAAGTTCTTCAGTTGGGAACAGTTCTTTACTAAACAGCTAAGGGAACTGACCAGAGACAGCTATCTAGCCTATAGAAAAGAAGCTCTCAATCCCGCCTACCTACAGCAACATGAGCTCAACACGATTGCTGAATCGCTACCCAAACTCGGAATCACTTCGCGCTAGATCGAGAAATACTCGCCCTCAGCGGATAAGTTCGGCCCCAACCACGGATCGCCCGTCAAGAAGAACTCCGGCCAGCGCTGAATGAACAGTGCCTGTTCACGTTTCCAGCGGCGCAGCTTTTCCTCGTTGGCCTCTTCCCTGCCGCGCGAGGTAAACTCGTAGTGGTACAGCTCGGCATAGGGCGTAAAGATGGTGCGGTAGCCCGCCTCCCACACGCGCAGGCAAAAGTCTGCGTCGTTAAAGCCAACAGCGAATTCCTCGGTATAGCCTCCGACTTGCTCAAATACGTCGCGTCGGACCATCTGGCAGGCGCCCGTTACGGCGCTAAAGTTGCTCGGGCGAACGGCGCGCTTATAGTAGCCCTCGCGCTTTGCCGAGAAATCCTGGTTGGCATGGGCAAGTGCGCCACGCACGCCAACCAAAATGCCAGCGTGCTGCACCAGATGGTCGGCAAAATAGAGCTTGGCACCCACCACACCCGCATCGGGACGTTGCAGATAACCCATCATCTCTTCGATGAAACCCAGCGTCATAACCTCGGTATCGTTGTTGAGCAGTAACAGATAATCACCCTTGGCATGCTCAACGCCAAAGTTGATGATCTGAGAGTAATTGAACTCGCCCGGCCAGTACACAACGCGCGCGGTGCCCTTGCCTTCGGATGCTGCAGCCACGCACTCCGGTAGGGTTTCGTAATACGCAAACGTCTCCGGGGCTTCGCTGTTGTTCTCCACCAAGACGATCTCGTAGTTGACATACGTGGCCTTCTGGGCGATCGACATCACACAGGCATCGAGCGTCTCAACGTGATCCTTGGTGGGAATCACAATGCTCACCAGCGGCGCAGGCTCCGGCAGCGCATAGCGCATGCGGTAGACAAACGGCGTCTCGGTCTCCTCGACCGTTCCGCAAATGCCCAGCTCGTTAAAGTGGCGCTGAAGCGCAAGGCGCCCGGCTTCAATAGCATACGGCTTGCTATCGGCAGAACCGTCGGCGGTTGAACCGGGATGCACGCGCCAGTGATACAGTACGTGCGCAACATGTTCAAACCGCGCGCCCGCCGCAAGGCAGCGGAGCGTCAGGTCGTAATCTTGGGCGCCCGCGACGTCTTCCGGCGACATGCCAATGCGATCAATAAGCGCCTTCTGCACCATCAGGAAATGCGTCACGCAGTTATGGCTATAGAGCAGGTCGACGTTGAGCCGCGTCTTAAAGACCGGCTGGCCCCACTCCCCCGTTTTCTGGAACATGTCCTCGTCGCAGAACAGGACCTGGGGACGCTCGTCCTCGGCCGCCTTATTCAGCGCGGAAACATACTGGAATAACGCGTCCGGTTCCAGAATGTCGTCATGGTCCAAGAACGCGACGTAGTCGCCTGTCGCTCGCTCGATACCTGCGTTGGTGTTGAGCACAATGCCGCCGTTGCCGGGAAGCTCGATGCGACGGATGCGCTCGTTATTGGCACCTGCCGCAAGGGCGGCCACCGCATCCCATTCAGGCGAGGCATCCATAAGGAGCAGTTCCCAGTTGTCATAGCTCTGGGCTAGCACCGAGTCCAGCAGCTCGCGCAGGTAGACCCGATCAGTCTTGTAGCACGGCACCACAATGCTCACGAGCGGCCTATAGGCAAAGGCCGCCGAAGCGACACGTTGGCACGCCAAATCGCCCGGCTTTGCGCGATGTTGCTCAAACCAACGTCGATAAGCTGCGTCGTCCGCACGCGCGTCCTTCATGCGGTTCCAACTGTCATCGACCATGCCGTTGTACAGGCGACCATCCATGGCGCAAAACCCGCTCTGGATCTGCTCTGTGGGATCGCTCACAATCGCGACAAAATCCCGTATATCCTGAGGCATCTCAACGCTCAGATACGTTTTATTGACGCGGCATCCGTTCTGCTGCGGCACATCGACCTGCGATTCAAACACATGCACGGTGGCATCAATCGCATTCATATGCGTATCGAAGCTCTGGAACTCAGGGGAGCACTGGGGGTCTCCCGCCCAGGTAACCTCATAGCGCCACACCGCGCCGGCGTCTGTCGGCAAATAGCGAATGGCATCGATCTCGTAGCGACCGCAGCATTCGCCACGCTGCGCATCGCGGATAAGCGCGCACAGCGCAGGCTTTGCTTTGTAGTTAATCTTAGATTCCAGCTTGTCCACGCGGCTATCGAGGCGAATGGCGCCAAGCTTTTGGCCACCGGACACAAATGCAGCGTCGATCGCAGAGCCATCCAAAAACGGAAGCACCAAGACGGCGAGCTCGCGCTCGTAATCGGAAACGGAAGGGCAAAGCGCCAACACACGGCCATGATCGACTGGGAGCACCAGCGACGGCACACAAGAACCGCTCGTTGTCGCGTGGGCAAACGCTTGAGAACCCTCCCGCTCGATAAGCGCGGCGACATCCTGACCGGCAAAACGAAGCAGCACAAACAGACGGCCCTGACTGCGGCAAAGCGCCAAACGCTTGATACTCATCTACACTTCTCGCTTTCCCAGGGCATTCGCGGCCATGCGCTTGCACGCGCCCAGGCGCCCAAACCTCAAGACGTCGTAATCGAACATGAGCTTTTTGCACGCACGGGCGCTAGGGGCGTCGCTGGCAAGCGCTGCGCGCACCATGGCAGCGACAGAAGGAGCGCATTGCGCGAGCGCAACATCGCTGCCCACGGCAGAACCGGCAAGCGCCGTGGCAACGGCAGCAAACACCTTGCCGCAGTCCGAGCTCAGCAACCTGAGCGCGTCGTACAGCACCAGATCGCACAGGAAGTACGCCAGGTCATCGGCATGCTGTGCATCGAGACCGTCGCGCTGCCAGTCAGTCAGCACCGCGGAGTAAATCTTCACGTGCTCCAGCAGACGCGTCTCGTCGTCGTAGCGCATAGTGTCCATGAGTGAGCCCTTGCGCGCCGCACGGTAATCGTACAGCTTGTTCGAGATAAGCGCGGTCTTGTGCGAACGACCGTACACGGCAAAGTCGAAGACCTGGTCCTCACCATACTTGACGGTTTCGTCGAACACGATCCCGTTACCCAGCAAAAACTCACGCTTGCAGGCAGTGCGCCATGCAAAGGGGCGAGAAGCTTCCTTAAACAGCAGGTCAGAGTTATAGCCTTCAAACGACGCATCGCGTGGACTCAGCACATAGTTAAGCCACGGATACCCCGCCTCCAGCGGATACGGATTCGCGCCAAAGGTCAAAACGTCGCAGTCCTCGCGCTCAAAGGCATCAACGATCACACGGCATGCATCGGGCGTAAACCGGTCGTCGGAATCCAAAAACGCGACGATAGGCGCCGTGGACGCAGCGATGCCGGCATTACGCGCACTCGACAGGCCCCCGTTTGGCTTATCGACCAGCGTAAAGCGCGCGTCCTTTTCGCAATAAGCAGCCGCAATATCGCGCGAACCGTCCGGCGAGCCATCGTTGACCAGCACGCCTTCCCAATCGGGCATGTCCTGCGCAAGCAGGGAGTCCAGGCACCAGGCCAGGCACTCCTCCACGTTATAGATGGGAACGACAACGGAAATCTTGGAGTTAGCCATAGTCACTCGCTCCTACTGTGCGGCCGGAACGTCATCAGGGTGTGGGTTGTCGCCGTAGGTGCGCTGATACGTCAGCACGCGCCAAACCAGCGGCAGGCCGCCAATCTTAAAGTAATGCTTAAACGTATTGAGCTTGCCCGGCTTCTTAAAGTCAAAGCGCGAATCGATATAGGCGCGGGGCGACTTGACCATCAGGCGCAAGTCGGTCTCGCCACGCGGATCAAACAGCGACAGGTCAAAGCGACCGGCATCCCAATCGGCCTTGAGCTCGGGTGAAGCCTTCTTCCAAAACTGCCCACGCAGCTCATCGACCAGACGCTCATCATTCCAACGGTACGTATCGACCTTCATGCGCATTAAAATGCCTTGGAGCTGAGCCTTGAGCTCGGGACGCTCGTCCAAAAAACGTTGCATCTCGGCGTATTCGTCGCACACGCAAAACACCTTGTTGGGCGAATTAACGGAGCTCTTCTCGTTATCCTGGCGATAGCACAAAATGGGGTCCGCAATAAACGCAGCACGTTCGGCACAAGCCCAAACCTTAAAGTTAAAGCCTGCGTCCTGATACGAGGCACCCGGCGTGGGAAGGAACCGAATCTGATTGTCGTTGAGGAACTCGCGCCGATAGATAGCCGACCAAATGGATGGTTTGCGGTAGAAGATGCCCGGGCGATCGACGGGGCGATACGCGGCGCCCGTCATATGCTCGTCGATAATCCCAAACAGTTCACGGCGTTCGCAGGGCGTGGACCAATACAGGTAAAAGTCGCCCTTTACCACATCGGCATGTTCAGCATCGGCCTTGGCGACCAGCTTTTGGAGCGAATCCTCAAACATAAAGTCGTCGGACTCAAGGATGCCCACGTACTCACCGCGCGCCATCTCCAGGCCGCGGTTCATCGAGTCGCCGTAGCCGCTGTTGGCTTTGTCGATCATCTTTACACGGGGGTCGCGCTCCATGTACTCGCGAATGATATCCGGCGAGCTATCGGTGGAACCGTCGTTGATACAGATGATCTCGATGTCCTTAAGCGTCTGCGCCACGGCGGAATCGAGGCACTCGCGCAGGTAGCGTTCAACATTGCAAATGGGGACAAGCAGCGAAACTTTAGGGGTATCAGAGTTCTGCAAGAGAACCTCCTGTTGAATAGCGTGTAACAGGGCTATTTTAGCAGCCGAATTGCGGCGGGCGGCAGCGCTTGGAATTAGATAAAGCGCTCCAGGCAGGCTTTGAGACCGCGAGTCGAAAGATAGAACAGCGTGGCGTCTGCCATCGAAACGCCCGAGGTCGCCGCAACGAGCTTGTGGGCAACACGGCGAACGGCGCCCTTGGCAGGCATATCTGCCCAGTCCGTTCCCAAAAATGTCGTGAGGTCCATGTTGACGCGAGCCGCCACGCGATGGAAGTCATCGGAATCCAAGCGCGCCAAATCAAACACGATAAGGTCCAAGAACCAGGTGATCAGCTCGCCGGGACGCAGGTCCAAAAGACCGTAGGCCGCCCAGTCCTCCAAGACCTCCTCGAGCATCCTCATGTGGGCGTCAAGCTTTTTGGCGCGAGCCTCGGCACTGTTGAACTCGTGCGTCGCCGATTCGCTCTCCATCACGTAGTGGTAGAACTTGTCCGGCATGACGACGGTCCTGCGGGCAAGCGCATAAGCCGCAAATTGGAAGACGACGTCCTCGCCCAAAGCCAAACCGGGGGCGAAGCGAATGCCTTCGCGATTGAGCAGCTCGCGCGAAAAAGCCGCACGGCAGGCATAGGGCTGCGCATTCGAATGGAACAGCAGTTGGGGATCACGGGCGCCGAAGGTACCAGCTTTGGGGCTCATGAGTTGCTGGACGCGTCTGGGGGCAGCATCGGCAGGTTCACAGACGCCGCCAAAAACGGCGGCCTCGGCATCCGCAGACTCCATGGCATGCAGCACGCGCTCGACCGTCTGAGCATCGATGTAATCGTCGGCGTCCACAAAAAAGACGGTCTCGCCCACGGCGGCATCGATACCGGCATTTCGAGCACACGAGACGCCCGCGTTTTCCTGGTCAATCACCAGTACGCGATCGTCGGACTGCGCGATCTGGCGTAACACGTTCAACGAATCATCAGTCGAACCGTCGTTGACGCAGACAACCTGAATCGAGCGCTCGGACTGGGCCAACAGCGAATCGAGGCATCGCTGAATGGAGCGCGACGAATTGTAGACGGGAACGACAATGGTCGCTTTGGGGGTCAAAGTCTCTCCCATGTCGACCTACCCCCTCAGCGATTCGATGAGGAAAGCGGCGACCACGCCTGGGCCTCCAACCGAGGCGTAATACTTAGCACGCCCCAAGGCACCATCCGTCGCAAAACTCGGATGCTCGTCAACCCAGCCCTCAGGATCTTTGAGGATGGCAGCGAGATTTGCGCGCTTCCACGGCTTGAGGTCGTCAAGCGAAAAGTCCCCGGCGTCCAAGGCCGCTTGGAACTCCTTGGCCATCTGAACCAGGAACTCCTTATAGAACTTAGACGCCAGGCGCACGTAGTTCCACATGTACGAATCGTACTTAATGAGCTGATTGAACTTGAGCATGCGCGCGACGTCATCACTTGCGTGGTCGCGGGCATAATCCTCTCGAATCCAACGCTCAATCTCGGCATACTCGGTATTGACGCAAAAGACCTTAGCCGAAGAATTGACCGAGGAATTCTCGTTGTCCTGGCGATACGACAACACGGCATCATGCAGGTAAACAGCCTTATCGGCGCACGCGATCACCTTAAAGGCGAATGACGTGTCCTGAAAGGATGCCCCCGGAGTCGGCAGGAACGTAATGCCGTTACGCTCAAGAAAATCGCGACGGTACACAGCCGACCAAATCGACGGCTTTTGCTTAAAGAACTGCGTCGTATCGCTCGGGTGCACCGGCCTGCCGCAATCCTGAGGTCTAAACATCTCGTGCAGCGAACGGCGCTCCTCGGGCTTAGACCAGTAGAAATCAAAGTTCGCCTTCGCAAAGTCGGCATTATTGGTATCGGCGGCCGAGACAAGCTTTTCGAGTGCGTCGGACGCCATAAAGTCATCGGACTCCAAGATACCAACGTACTTGCCACGCGCCATCTCCAGACCGTGGTTCATCGAGTCGCCGTAGCCGCTGTTGGCTTTGTCAATCATCTTGACGCGCCCATCGCGCTCCATATACTCGCGGATAATCGCCGGCGAGTTGTCGGTCGACCCGTCGTTAATGCAAATGATCTCAATATCCTTGAGCGTCTGCGCCAGGGCGGAATCGAGACACTCGCGCAGGTAGCGCTGAACATTGTAAATGGGAATAAGCAGCGACAGAACAGGGCTGCCAGAGGCGTTAGTAGACAAATGTGCTCCTTAGGAAATACCTGTCGTTTCATGGTATCAAAGGGTCAGCGTGCCAGCGGGCGTTTATATAATCTATGGAGCCTCTTGCGGGCAAAGCAGCCCCACGTCATGCGGCGGGCCCATGGCAGGTTCCTGCGTTTTATTCAAAGCTTGCCGCTAAGGTGCGCCGAGCCTTTACAATAGGACAGTCCCAAGGACGTATTCGATAGCTTCCGTGCAGCGCTCGCCCGCCGCGCGTGAAAGGATATATTGCCCCATGCCTTCAACCCTTCCCGCTCCCATCGATAAGCTCGCCATCGTCGTCGTTACGTACAAGCGCCAGGAACTCCTGGCCAACTTGTTCGACTCTATGACCGAGCTCACGGCAACGCCCTGGCGCATCGTGATTGTCGATAACGAGAATTCGCGCGAGACCGAGGCCATGTGCACCGCATTCAACGAGCGCCTGGCCAACCTGTGGGGCATCGACACCGAGCAGCCCGACGCGCAGGGCGGCACCGACCGTGTCATCTACGCCCCGCAGCTCGAAAACGGCGGCGGTGCGGGCGGCTTCTCCGCCGGCACCAAATGCGCCTACGACCTGGGCGCCCAGTGGTTCTGGGTGATGGACGACGACGTGCTCGTCATCCCCGAAGGCATCGAGCGTCTTGCCAAGTGGACCGACCGCTACGATGTCATCCAGGGTTCGCGCCTGGACTTTGACGGCGGCGCTTTCTTTTGGCAGTACCAGCTCATCCTTTCGCTCGGCATCCCTAACCCCATCGCCAAGTGGGATCTGGGTCCCGAGGGCTACCGCGCCATGAACCAGCTGTGCTTTGAGGGCGGCATGTTCTCGCGCCGCGTGGTCGACAAGATTGGCCTGCCCGACGCGCGTTTCTTTATCTACGGCGACGATGCCTGCTATGGCTACGTGGCCAGCCAGCACTTCCCCGCCGCCGTTGTTGCCGACGTGGTGCTCAAGCGCGCCCGCGCCGTCTCTAACTGGGACATCGCCGGCAAACGACAGCTCAACTCCACGAGCGACACCAACCGCTACTACATCATGCGCAACCGAGGCTTCCTCGCTCGCTATATGCAGATCTACGGTGACTACCACCCCATGCTGTTCCGCTTGGGCAATGCCGCAACCTTCTGCAAGGAATTCATTCGCCTGGCCGCGGTCGACAAATGCTTTAAGACCGGCATTCCGGCGCTGCGCCGCGGCATGAAGGATGCCCGCAAGATCATCAAGGATCCCGACTGGAAGCCCATGCCGCCCATGAAGGATACCGAGTAACGGAAGCCGGAAACATCTCGGCGCTTAAAGCCGCTGGCACACCGTAGCCACATGCTGCCCATCAAAACCGAACCCCCAGCGCATGCGACCCACGCCGGGGCGCGGTACACGGATTTCGTCGATGCCATCGCGCTCTATGTCGAGTAGCGACTGCACGGCCAGCAATTCCAACCCCAGCGCATCCACATCGGGGTCATACATCATATTGATCGTTATAAGCGGGCGCTCGTCCAGCATGCCAATCGTATCGGCTATGTCGAACACAGCGCCCGTAGGAAAAACCTGGATGTCCCAGCGACCCGCGCCACACTTTCGCCTCGAAGCAGGATTGGCATAGCCCGGCAAGCCAAAGCAGAGCCCCTGCAAGAGCAGATGATATGGCAGCGGCTTATCTGGGTCGGTCTCACCGATTCCCGCATCCCCCAGGATGCGGCTTAGCGCCCGCTTCACGGTATCCTCGTTCCCACGGCACAGCCCGTCGCGAAACGCATCGACGTCTCGAATGTCTTCGGCAGCGCACTCAAACCACTCAACAATCACTAGACGCAAGGTCTGGCGAAGCTCTTTATTGGGCAATCGCAAAGCACGGAGGCGATCGCCATGCTCTGGCTCCTCAGTCATATCCGTCGTCAGGAAACCGGACAGATATAGCGCTGTCCACATGCCATCGTCAGGCGAGACATCTGGCTCTGCAGTGCCCAAACAAAGCGGGACCTCAGCGCACCCATGGGCCTCGAGCAAATCGAACAAGACCGAAAGGCGGTCGAGATTCCACCCGGCAACTACCTTACTCAGGCAATCGGCATATCCATACAGATCGGCACGCACGGGCGCCGTGCAGCCTCGGTCCAGAAAACCGATCACACGCGCTGGATTCGAGCAATAGGCCCTGCCAAACCGATACCCCTCGAGCCATTCACGCGCATCATCCAGGTATTCCTCGCGCCCAGCATGATTCAACAGAGCCTGGACCTCGGCATCCGAAAAGCCGAACCAACGGTCACACCACGTCGAAAGCGGCGTCGACAGACAATACGAGCAGCCGCGCGAAGAAAGCGCCGCTTCGGCAGGACCGGGACACTCCCCCATCAGACACGTCAGCCGCAACGAATCGCGCGCAGTGGCAATGGCGTCGAACAGCACGCGATCGAATAGCCCTGCCGGATCGGCGCCGGAAGCGCCCCTTGCGCTCGCACGGCCCAACCACGCCGCGTCGTACCCATCAACGAGCAATACAACTTGCTCATCGCAGGCAATCTCCAGCAACTCAATGAGCACGCCAAGCACCGAGGCGACCTCGTCCTCGCTCGCCGCGCCACGCGCAACACGTTCGATGTGACGCACCTTATCTCGAGCTAAATCCGGGGCCTCCAAGAGCGCCAACAAGCGAGCGCACTCGCCCGAAAGGGCATCGCGCACGACGCCGGCAACAGCGGCGCCACGCCTCGCAGCGCCAGAAAAGTCCAGCGATATCACCGGATAGCAAGCGTACTCATCCCGATAACGTCCGCCGTCCGCATCCCAAATCTGAGCATCGGCAAACGAGCTCCGACCGGCGCGACCGACCGCAGGACGCTCCAGAAAAGCCCTGAGCATCGACAAGTTCATGCTCTTGCCAAAACCCTCGGGTCGACAGCACACCACAACGGACGCGTCGCAGTCCAACATATCGGCAATAAACATGGTCTTGTCAACCAGCATGCAGCAACCAAGGGCCTCCGCATAGTCGTGCATGCCAATGGGCAAAGCCGCATCGTCGGCACAGCCGATCAAACGCACGCCAAAGCCGGCATCACAACCATTATTCGCCTGTTCAGGCACCAAAACGTTCCCCCCTAAATCGCAGCACGACGCCAATTGTAATGACCGCATCGCATGTACCGATGTCACCGCGCAAACATATCGGGCAACGGTAGCAACAAGAGGTGTGAGGGGGCATAACTAATCGTTGCACAACAAAACGGGCCCGATGCATTCGCACCGGACCCTGTCCCAACTCTTTAGTTATCTGGCAACCGAGAGGCTACTCCTCCGAGCCGTCCTCCCCAGAAGCTTTCTTCTGCTGATCGAGCTTATGCTTACCACTCACGATAGACGTAGCGCCCAGTGTGGCCAAGCTCGCGCTGGCAAGGCTCGCCATCACAATCAGATCGCCCGTCTTGGGCATATTGCCGCCAGATGACTTGGTTGTGGTGGTCGTCGTGGTCGTAGTGGTCACCGTTTTGGAGTCATTTTGCTCCTGAACCTGGTTGTCAGCACCGCTCTTGTCGTCGTCTTCGGACTGTTTCTTTTCGCCCTCGGTCTTGCTCTCGTCCTTCTTCTGAGCGGACTTGTCGCCCTTCTCATCAGAGCTAGAACCCTTATCGGATTCAGCCTTCTCGGAAGCCTCGTCCTTTGAGTCGCCCTTTGCGGCCTCGGTCTTTTCCATGGAAACCTGATCAGAGTTGTCCTTGTTCTGAGTCGAGCCATTATTGACGCCAGCCATCAGCGAAGAGCCCAACGTAGAACCAAGCTGCACGGAGAAAGAAGGCTTCTTGTCCGGCGAAGCAACGGGAGCGTCCGGCGCCTTATTCGAGTCGTCCTTGGAAGCATCGGAATCAGGGGTTGCGTCAGAGCCGGAGCCGTTGTTAGAGCCGGTGCCAACGGACGAATCGCTCGAGCCGGTGGATGAGTTAGAGGTGTCAGCGTCGGTCGAACCAGAAGCGTCGCCGTCCGTATTGCCGGCAGAGCTTGAAGACGAATCGCCCGCAGCAGAGCCGTTCAAATCGGAGCCGTTCGAGGTAGAGCCGTCGTTGGTAGCGCCACCAGCAGAGCCATTACCGTCAGCATCGGTCGAGGGCGCATCCATCCTGTCATCGTTGACATCGTCACTCGAGCCGTCATTCGAATCAGGTGTCGGTGCAGGTTCCGGCGCGGGTGCCGGCTGCTCGGGCTTGTTGTCCTTCGCAGCGGCAGCCTCATCCTCGGCGATATAGACCAGGCAGTCCTTTAGCTCGTTGCGGTAGCGGTTCTTCCAGCCCTCGTGGTACTGGGGCTGGCTTGCATACTTGGTCGCCACGTTATTGACCACGCTGTTGGAAAACGCCGTCACAAACTCGCGGTCGGACATATCGTTGGAAAGATTCGCCCAGCGGAAGAAGTCCCTGCAGCCACCAGTGCCGCACATGTTGGTAATGCTCCACACCATGCCCTTGACGCAGTCGGCGCGGCCCGAAATATCAATACCCAGGCCGCTCTTGAGCCACGCCTCGGTCACCGCATAGTACGAGTTGTACGCATAAGCATCTTGAAGTGCTGAGAACTCAACAGGATCGGTGTTATACGCACCTTGGAAGGCATCCTGCGCGATATGGCCCAGCTCGGTGAGCTGGCCGTTCTCGTACATGGCATTGCTCGTGTTGGAAATCTCGCTGCCGCGATCAATCGCATCCTTGAGCATGCTGTATTTTTCGGGGTTGTAGTTGTAGACCTGCTTCATAAACGGAATGAGCGACCAACGACGGTCAAACTGGTAATAACCCAGCGCGTTATAGCCGTCACCGTACGAAAAGCCCTGGTTGTAGTTGCCATGGCTCTCGTACTTGGTAAAGTACTTCATCTCGGGAGTCACGTTGACAAACGAAACGCCCTGGACCGACCTCAGCACGCCCGAGAAGGACTGCTGGGTGTAGAGACCCTTATCGATATCGGTGGCATCCGAAGCAACGCCCGGCGTGGGCTCCTCGGCAGCGGCGGGTGCCGGCGCGGAAACGGCGCCAAACGAAAGCGCCAACGTCAGGCCCGCGACAATAGCAGAATGCTTGGGCTGCATAAGATCCTCCCTGCATTGGTGTAGTTAAAGTGCGGTTTGCAAAGATAGAATTAAGTATTGCAGCTCACCCGTTGTTGCACAACAACCCCTCGGTAAACGGCAACAACCCTCCGCGAAATCTTAAGGAATTGCGCTCAACCTACAGCTTGATGTCAAAGTTGATCTCGGGGACGGCGGCCAGGTCGGCCAACGTCACGCCGTCGACGTACTTTTCGATCACGTCATCCAGACCGCGCCAGAACTTGACGGTCGAGCACAAATCGCTACGGGTGCAGCTGTTGTCGATGCCATCGCACGCCACCGGAGCCGTGCTGCCCTCGACGGCACGCAGGATGTCGCCGGCACGCACCTCGGCCGGGTCCTTGGCCATCATGTAGCCGCCGCCCTTGCCGCGCACGCTCTTAAGCAGGCCCGCCTTCATAAGCGGACGAACCAGCTGCTCCAGATACTTTTGCGAGATATGCTCGCGGTCGGCAACCTCGCGCAAGGCAATCTTGCCCTCGGCGTCGCCCAGCGCCGCGATATAGATCATTAACCGGAGGGCATAGCGGCCCTTGGAAGAAATGAGCATACCTACCCTCCCATCGCATCTGGGACAACATAACCAGGTTTGTTTGTCCCAAATTTAAAGTAAGTGGGACAAACACAACAGGTTATTTTGTCCCAGAATTTGAAAAGTCGAGTGGATTAGTCGGGTTTTCCCTTGACTAACGCCGAACCCATAGTAACTTTATTCCGAGAAGATTCCTAGGGTTTAGTACACCTATGAGTACACCATATACAGAGAGGGACAGCATGAGCGCAAATCCGCTGCTTTCCATCGAAGGTCTGACCGCCTCCGTGGACGAGAAGACCATCCTCCACAACGTCAACCTCAACGTCGCCGCCGGCGAGACCCACGTTCTGATGGGACCCAACGGCGCCGGCAAGTCCACCCTCGGCCACCTGATCATGGGCGACCCCGTTTACACGGTCAACGACGGCCGCATCGTCTTTGACGGCCAGGACATCACTGAGCTCACCACCGACAAGCGCTCGCGCGCCGGCCTGTTCCTGAGCTTCCAGGCCCCGGTCGAGATTCCGGGCGTGCCGCTGTCGAGCTTTTTGCGCGCCAGCATCGCCGGCCGCCCCGGCCTGGAGATGAAGGGCAAGGAGTTCCGCCGTCGCGTCAAGGAGCTCGCGGCAGAGCTCAACATGGATACCGCCTACCTCAACCGCGAGCTGGGCGTAGGTTTCTCGGGCGGCGAGAAAAAGAAGGTCGAGATGCTCCAGCTCCTGCTGCTGCAGCCCAAGCTCGCCATCCTGGACGAAACCGACTCCGGTCTGGACGTCGACGCCCTGTCCACCGTCAGCCACGGCATGGACGCCTACCGCAAGAGCTGCGACGGCTCCATGCTCATCATCACGCACAACACGCGCATCTTGGAGCACCTGGATGTCGACCGCGTCCACGTTATGGTCAAGGGCCACATCGTGCGCGAGGACGACGCCTCGCTCATCCCCTGGATCGACAAGAACGGTTTTGAGACCTTCGAGCGCGAGGCCGCCGAGCAGCGCGCCAAGGCCGAGGCCGCCGCTGCCGAGCAGCAGGCGTAAAAGGGGCGACGCAATGACCAAGAACCGCACCGAGGTCGCGGACATCGACCGCAGCCTCTACGACTTCACCTATGGCGAGGAGGGATTCGAGCGTCTCGACGCCGGCATCACGCCCGACATCGTACGCGAGATCAGCGCCAAGAAGGACGAGCCACAGTGGATGCTAGACTTGCGCCTCAAGTCCCTCGAGATCTTCAACCGCTTCCCGGATCCGACGTGGGGCCCCTCCATCGAGGGCCTAGACATGGACAACATCGTCACCTACGTCAAGCCCAACACCGACCAAAAGCACGACTGGGAGTCGGTGCCCGATGACATCAAGAACACTTTTGAGCGCCTGGGCATCCCCGAGGCCGAGCGCAGCTATCTGGCGGGCGTCGGCGCGCAGTACGACTCCGAGCTCGTCTACCACAACATGCAGGACACCGCGTCCAAGATGGGCATCGTCTACTCCGGCATCGAGGAGGCCCTGCACGACCCGCAGTGGGAGCCGCTCATCCACGAGAAGTTCATGACGCTCATCCCGCCCACCGACCACAAGTTTGCGGCCCTGCATGGTGCCGTGTGGTCGGGCGGTTCGTTTGTCTACGTGCCCAAGGGCACCAAGCTCGACTTCCCGCTGCAGAGCTACTTCCGCCTCAACGCCAAGGGCGCCGGCCAGTTTGAGCACACGCTCATCATTGTCGAGGACGACGCCGACCTGCACTTCATTGAGGGCTGCTCCGCGCCCAAGTACAACGTGGCCAACCTCCACGCCGGCGCCGTCGAGCTCTTTGTGGGCAAGCGTGCGCACCTGCGCTACTCTACCATCGAGAATTGGTCCAAGAACATGTACAACCTCAACACCAAGCGTGCGCGCGTGGACGAGGACGGCGACATCGAGTGGATCAGCGGCTCCTTCGGTAGCCACGTGGGCTACCTCTACCCCATGAGCGTGCTCAGCGGACGCCGCGCCCGCTCGAGCTTTACCGGCATTACCTTTGCCGGCGCCGGCCAGAACCTGGATACCGGCTGCAAGGTCGTGCTCAACGCGCCCGATACTTCGGCAACCGTCGAGACCAAGGGCATCTCCAAGAGCGGCGGCATCCAGACCTTCCGCAGCTCCATCGTGGCCACGCCCAAGGCCGAGGGTTCCAAGGCAACCGTGAGCTGCCAGTCGCTCATGCTCGACGACCAGAGCCGCTCCGACACCATCCCCGCCATGGACATCCGCGCCAAGAATGTCGACATCGGCCACGAGGCCACCATCGGCCGTATCGGCGACGATAAGGTGTTCTACCTGATGAGCCGCGGTATCTCGGAGGAAGAAGCCCGTACCATGATCGTCAACGGCTTTGCCAACCCGGTCTCCAAGGAGCTACCGCTGGAGTACGCCGTCGAGATGAACAACCTGATCAAGCTCGAGATGGAAGGAGCGATCGGATAATGAAACAGACCACGAACACCGCTGCTACCACCCTTGAGCAGGTCAATGCGATGCCGGCTGCCACATGGGGCTGGCTGAAGATGAACCAGACCAAGCTCGAGCTCTCTGACGAGCTTGCCGCCGCTCCCGCCGAGACCGTTAAGGTTGAGGGCTTGGACGAGCAATTTGCTGGCGTGGCAGACGCGTTCGACGCCGCCATGGACGCCATGGCCGAGCGCTTCCCCGAGCGCCGCGCCTCCGCGCCCGGCGATGCCGCCGACCGCGCCCGCATCACGCCCGAGACCGAGCTCGACGTGCCCGCCACCTCCGTCTACCAGGCCGGTGCCATTAAGCTGGAGGAGGAGCTCTCCCCCGCTGAGGCCTTCGAGACTGGCATGGGCGAGGCTGCCTACACCTACCTGGCCGACCACGCCACCAAGCGCGTCGTCATCGATGTGCCCGCATACAAGCACGCCACGGTTACCGTGCGTGTGAGCGGTGTCGATGCCGCCGCGGCCATCGCCGCCATCGACGTCGTCGTCCGTCCCCAGTCGACGCTCGACCTGCAGATCGCCCTGGACTCCCCCGTTGCCGGCGAGGGCGTCGTGGGATCCGTGCTGCGCGTGTGCGCCCACGAGTACGCCACCGTCAACGTGACCTGCACGCAGACGCTCGACGATAGCTGGATCGCGCTCGACGACACCGGCCTGTTCCTGGACGAGGGCGCGCGCGTCAACGTGCAGCACACCGTCCTGGGTGCCGGCGCCAGCGCCACCGGCCTTGCCGGCGACCTGCTGGGCGATACCGCCAAGGTCACCATCGATACTGACTACCTGGGCGCCCGAGAGCAGGTGCGCGACTTTAACTACGAGCTGCGCCACCGCGGTCGCAAGACCGAGTGCGAGATCGACGCCAACGGCGTGCTGACCGGCACGTCCAAGAAGGTCTACCGCGGCACCATCGACCTCGTGCACGGTTGCAAGGGTGCAACCGGCACCGAGCGCGAGACGGTGCTTTTGGCCAACAAGGGCGTCGACAACAAGACCGTTCCCGTCATTCTCTGCGACGAGGACGACGTCGCCGGCAACCACGGAGCCACCATCGGCCACGTCCGCGACGAGCAACTGTTCTACCTCGCCTGCCGCGGCCTTGACCAAAACGCCGCCGAGGACCTGTTCGTCCGCGCCAAGCTGGAGGACGCCGCACTTTCCGCCACCGACGAGCGCACCCGCGCCGCCGTCGTCCGCCTGGGCAACAACCTGATCGACAACTTTGAAGAGGAGCTCGCATGATCGACACCGAGCACGTTAAATGCGACACCTGTACCGCACCGGAGCCTATGGAGCTCGACGCCAGCGACGAGGCCTCGCGCGGCTGGCCTACCGTCGACATCGAGACTAATCCCTACAAGGCGCAGTTCCCGCTGTTCCAGCAGCACCCCGAGATCGCCTTCCTCGATAGTGCCGCTACCGCGCAGCGTCCTGCCTGTGTGCTCGACGCCGAGCGCGACTTCTACCAGCGCATGAACGCCAACCCTCTGCGCGGCCTGTACTCGCTGTCCGTCGAGGCCACTAAGGCTATCGCGAAGGTGCGCCAGCAGATCGCCGACCTCATCGGCGCTGCCCAGGCCAACGAGGTCGTCTTCACCCGCAACACGAGCGAGTCGCTCAACCTGGTCGCCAAGAGCTTTGCACCCACAGTCCTCGAGCCGGGCGACGAGGTCGTCATCACCATCATGGAGCACCACTCCAACCTGATTCCGTGGCAGCAGGTCTGCCGCGAGACCGGCGCCAAGCTCGTCTACCTCTACCCCACCAAGACCGGTCAGCTCACCACCGAGGAGGTTCTTGCCAAGGTTGGTCCCAAGACCAAGATTCTGGCCGTGGGTCAGGTCTCCAACGTGTTGGGAGTCGAGAACCCAGTCAAGAACCTCGGCAAGCTCGTGCACAAGTATGGCGGCTACCTGGTCGTCGACGGTGCGCAGTCGCTGCCGCACATGCCGGTCGATGTGGCCGACCTGGGCGCCGACTTCTTTGCCTTTAGCGCACACAAGGCTATGGGCCCCATGGGCATCGGCGTGCTGTGGGGCAAGATGGACCTGCTCAACGCCATGCCGCCCATGCTCACCGGCGGCGAGATGATCGACTCTGTTACCGAGCAGGACGCCGTCTGGGCGCCCGTTCCCGAGAAATTCGAGGCCGGCACACAGGACGCCGCCGGCATCTTCGCCACGGGTGCGGCACTCGACTACCTGGTCAACACGGTGGGTTACGAGAACATCCAGGCACGCGAGCAGGCACTCGTCCACTACCTGATGGGCGAGCTCATGCAGCTCGACTTTGTCCAGATCATCGGCTCCATCTATTGGGACAACCACCACGGCGTTGTGAGCTTTAACGTCCGCGGCATCCACCCGCACGACGTCGCGAGCATCATGGACATGGACGGCGTCTGCATCCGCGCCGGTCACCACTGTGCACAGCCGCTGCTCACCTGGCTGGGCGTCGAGAACCTTGCCTGCTGCCGCGCCAGCGTGGCCTTCTACAACGACAAGGCCGACATTGACAAGTTCATCGCCGGCCTGCATCACGTTTGGAGCACGTTCAATGGGTAATCTGTACACCTCCACCACATTTATGGAGCACAACTCGCACCCCGACTACAAGTACGAGATGGATGCTCCCACGCACGAGCACGACGGCATCAACCCCAGCTGCGGAGACGAGCTCACTCTGCAGCTGCGTGTCGAGAACAACGTGATCGAGGAGGCCTCCTTTACCGGCCACGGCTGCGCCATCAGCCAGGCCAGTGCCGACATCATGGCCGATCTCATCACCGGCGAGACCGTCGAGGAAGCTCGCCGCCTGGCAGAGCTCTTCCTCGCCATGATCCGCGGCGAGAAGCTCTCCGAGGAGGACCTGGAAGACCTGGACGAAGCCGCCCAGCTCCAGGACATCTCGCACATGCCCGCCCGCGTCAAATGCGCCGAGCTCGCCTGGCGCACCCTCGACGGCATGCTCGAGGGGCGAAATAATCAGTAGTACTTGTCCCAAATCTTAAGATTTTTGTTGGCCGAATCGCTTGACAAGAGTGGTTCGGCCATTTTCTATTCCGAGAGCTCAGTCTGTGCCTTCACCCGCGCATAAGCGCGCACGATACGAGAGACGGTACTTTTGCCAATCCCGGTATACCGCTCAATCTGGCGCACCGTAAAACCGGCATCGTGCAATCCAAAAATAACGGTATCGCGCTGCGCAGGCGGTGCGTCTTTAACCCCATGGAGCGGAGCCCCGAGGCTCTTCGCCAACTTGTCGGCAAAGGCGTGGCGTTCCCACTCTGTCTCTTTCATATCGCGCAGCGCCGGTTCGCCGCCGTCGGGCGTCGAAAGCGAATAGGCAATAAAGCCCTCGGCAGAACCAAAAAGCTCAAGCACGCAAGAAGGATCAGAAAATCCCCTCGCGACATCGGCCGCGTCACCGTCGTAAGCGCACAAATGCTCCGGAAAGCTGCTCCAGGGATAACGCTCAATGAGACTGATGCCCGCCTCCTGCGGATCGGCGTGAACGGAGCGAATAGCCTCCATCACCTGCCAGTCGGTATCGAGCGAGCGCCGGTCAAAACGGTTCTGGAACAGATGCCCTGTGCGCCCCGTGCGTTTATTGAACCGCCGCGCGTACGTCAAAAGCAGCCGGTGCATCGCCGCGCTCATCGCGTCCTCGTAATCTGCAAGCACCAGACGCACGTGATTGCCCATAAGGCACCAGGCGATAACCGTCACGCCCGCCTTGCGGCAGCACTCACGCATCAGCTCCAAGAACTCCCACCGGTCTTCATCGCCCTCAAAGATGAGCTGCTTGCCCGTACCGCGGGCACAGACATGGTAAAAGCCGGTAACCGTTCTCCAAACGCGCTGCATGGCGCTCCCTTCGCCGGGATCTGCTTGCCATCCAATACAGCACGATTGAAGCGTGCCATCAAAACATTCACGCAAAACAATTCGCTCGCGCGGCCAAAGGCAGTAAACAGGCGGCGAACGGCACCGTTGCAACAGGTCAACCCCTGCAACGCTTACAAAAGCTGACCAAAAGCTTGCCCAAGACGGACCCCCTCTACGGAAGTGCACGACCACAGAATATAGAGTTAAACCGTTTCAATTGAAAGTTCCGCGCATCTCGCTACGAAAACTGAGCCGTTCGCCGAATATTCCGTGCATTTCGCGGTATTATAGGGGCTGCATGTCATGTCCCTTTCGAAGGGTCGCCCGGCAATCGCCAGCCACGGCCCCCAGACGGGACGCCAACACGATAGAGAGGAGAGGCATGCAGTACTCACAGGAAGTGGAGAACATGTGCCCCGTTGCCAAGGGTGCATACCACGGCCCCGCACCCATCCCCGAGGAGGGCAAGTGGGTCCAGGCTAAGGAGATTTCCGACATCTCCGGTCTTACGCACGGTGTGGGTTGGTGCGCACCTCAGCAGGGCGCCTGCAAGCTCACGCTGAACGTCAAGGACGGCATCATCGAGGAGGCCCTCGTTGAGACCATCGGCTGCTCGGGTATGACCCACTCTGCCGCCATGGCTTCCGAGATCCTTCCCGGTAAGACCATCCTCGAGGCCCTCAACACCGACCTCGTCTGCGACGCCATCAACGTTGCTATGCGCGAGATCTTCCTGCAGATCGTTTACGGCCGCAGCCAGACCGCGTTCTCCGAGGGCGGCCTGCCCGTGGGCGCCTCCCTCGACGACCTCGGCAAGGGCCTTCGCTCTCAGGTCGGCACCATGTTCGGCACCAAGGCCAAGGGCGCTCGTTACCTCGAGCTCGCTCAGGGCTACGTCACCCGCATGGCTCTCAACGACAAGAACGAGATCATCGCATTCGAGTTCCTGAACCTCGGCAAGTTCACCGACGCCGTCAAGGCCGGCAAGACCCCCGAGGAGGCCATCGCTGGCGCTATGGGCCACTATGGTCAGTGGGAGAACGCTGCCAAGTACATCGACCCGCGCACCGACGAGGAGACTCACTCCGTCGCCAGCGTGTTCCCGGTTCACGAGTAGAAAGGGAGGGAAATAACTATGACTGTTACGTTCGAAGGTTACGAGCGCCGCGCTGACAAGATCAACAAGTGCCTCGCCGACAACGGCATCGCCTCCCTCGAGGAAGCTCTGCAGATCTGCACCGACAAGGGCTTCAACCCGCGTGAGATCGTCAACAACACCCAGTCCATCGCCTTCCAGAACGCCGAGTGGGCCTACACCCTCGGTTGCGCTCTCGCTGTCAAGCGTGGCGCCAAGTCCGCTTCTGAGGCTGCCGCCATCATCGGCGAGGGCATCCAGGCCTTCACCGTTCCCGGCTCCGTCGCCGAGGACCGCAAGGTCGGTCTGGGCCACGGCAACCTGGGCGCTATGCTGCTCTCCGACGACACCGAGTGCTTCGCCTTCCTGGCCGGTCACGAGTCCTTCGCTGCCGCTGAGGGTGCTATCGGCCTGGCTCTAAACGCCAACAAGGCTCGCAAGAAGCCGCTGCGCGTCATCCTCAACGGTCTGGGCAAGGACGCTGCTCAGATCATCGCCCGCATCAACGGCTTCACCTACGTGAAGACCCAGTTCGACTACTTCACGGGCGAGCTCAAGGTCGTCGAGACCATCCCCTACTCCGATGGTCCCCGCGCCGCCGTCAACTGCTACGGCGCCGACGACGTCCGCGAGGGCGTTGCCATCATGTGGCACGAGAACGTCGACATCTCGATCACCGGTAACTCCACCAACCCCACGCGCTTCCAGCACCCCGTCGCTGGCACCTACAAGAAGGAGCGCCTCGAGGCTGGCAAGAAGTACTTCTCCGTCGCTTCTGGTGGCGGCACTGGCCGTACCCTGCACCCGGACAACATGGGCGCCGGCCCTGCCTCTTACGGCATGACCGACACCATGGGCCGCATGCACTCCGACGCCCAGTTCGCCGGTTCTTCCTCCGTGCCTGCGCACGTCGACATGATGGGTCTCATCGGCATGGGCAACAACCCCATGGTCGGTGCCACCGTCGCCTGCGCTGTCGCCGTCGAGGAGGCCCTCAAGGCCTAATCGCGCCCGCGCGATGCTCATATAGTTGAGCTTTGGAGCCGCTACCCGCCCGGGTAGCGGCTCTTTTTGTTTGCGCTGTCGCAGGGTAGCTAATGCCGATATATCAGTTGGGGCGAAATACAAGATGTGATGAGATGGAGCGTCAGAGCGTCCATGACGCCCACCTGCCATATTTGCCCTTTACCGATTTGCCGGGTCTTTGCGGCCCCATTGCCGATCACCCGTGCGACAATGCGCCGGACGAGAAAGGAATCCGATGGAATCGACTGATGTACTGGTAATTGGATCTGGCATTGCGGGCCTTTGTGCCGCCATCGAAGCGGCACGCACGGGTGCAACCGTCACTGTGGCAAGCGCCGGCAAGACCATGAGTGGATCGAGCTTCTTCCCGGGTACCTGGGGCCTCGGCCTCATCGGTCCCGTCGACGAAGACGACGAGCAGGACCTCATCGACACCATCCTGGCCGTCGGCGGCGGCGTTGCCGACCCCGAACTCGTCCAAACGTTCGTCCACGGCATTCCCCAAGCGATTGACTGGCTCGAGCAAGACCTGGGCGTTGAGCTCCAGCGTCCGCAAAGCGCCAAGAGTGCTCAACAAAAGCAATTTATCCCCTGCTTTGACCACAAGACGCGCATGTGGCGCGGCCTCACCCGCAAGCCCCTTGAGGACGCTCTGACGACCTGGATCGAGTCGCTTGGCATTCGCCTGCTCCCCCGCCATGAGCTTATCGACCTTGTTGAGGACACGAACGGCAGAATAACCGGAACCGTACTCTACGACCTTACCGAAAATCGAATCGTGCCCTTTGCTGCCAAGGCCACGATCATCGCAGCCGGTGGCACAGGCGGCCTGTTCGAGCGCAGCCTTACGTCGGCTGATGTGCTCAGCTCCTCGCAGGCCATCGCACTGGCGCACGGCGCAACACTTACTAATATAGAGTTCATGCAGATGATGCCTGGCTTCATCGAGCCCAGGCGTAACTTGGTCTTCAACGAGAAAACCTGGCGCTACGTGCATGTAGACCAGCCGGTAGATATTGCCGACGACAAGCTGGACGACCTGCTCGAGCAGCGCTCTGGATATGGTCCCTTCACGTCACGCTTGGCCTCCCGCGCTATCGATCTCGTCATCGATCAGGCAGGTGTCGAAGGCCTGGCACTCCACTACGACTTCCCCCGCGAGGATGTCCCAGAGTTTGTGCAGACCTTTGCCACCTGGCTGCAAGACGAGCACGGCATCGCGCCGACCGACGAGATGCGCGTTGCGATGTATGCCCACGCCGCTAACGGCGGCATCAAGATCGATAAGACCGCGCACACGGGCGTTGAGGGCCTCTACGCTTGCGGCGAGGCGACAGGCGGCATGCACGGCGCCGACCGCATTGGTGGCTTGTCAAGCGCCAACCGCATCGGATTCGGACGTATCGCGGGCGCATCGGCAGCCCTCACAGCGCAGAAAGAGCCTGAGGCGGCCCTGAGGGCGGATATTACCCTCCCCCAGTACGGCATTGCCACAACAGATGCCGAACGCCTGACACACAGCCTTAGGCACACGATGAGCACCTTTTGCATGATCAACAGGACCGAAACAGGCCTATCCGAGGCCCTGCAACAGCTTGAAAGTCTGCAAGACAAGGCCATGGCGCTGAGCAAGCCGCATGCCGATGACAGCGAGATCGCAGCCCTCGCCCGCCTACAGTCGCAGATTCGACTAGCACAGGAAATGGTCAAAGCCATGCGCAAGCGAACTGCAAGCTTAGGTTCGCACTATCGAGCAGACTAAATCGATTCTCACTTTGAGTTTGATCACAACTTCTCAACATGCATCGAGCCCCGTAAGCATGATTCCCCTAAGGAGAACACACCTACGGGGCTTTAGCCGTGTTTCCCTAAGGGAATCACGGTGCAGATTACTCAGCTCCGCGCCCTTTCGGGTTCGACCCCATGCGAGGTCAACAAAAAAGCGACCAGCCTGAGCCAGTCGCTTTAACGATCTTTGGGTGGGCCGTCAGGGGGTCAGCCTGCTGCGCAGGCGGTCGCTGCGGCGCTTTGCGCCTTGCGCGCTGCGCTGGCAAATGCTTACGCATTTCCTCAGCTCCGCGCCCCAACGGGTTCGACCCCATGCGAGGTCAACAAAAAAGCGACCAGCCTGAGCCAGTCGCTTTAACAATCTTTGGGTGGGCCGTCAGGGGTTCGAACCCTGGACCTTGGGATTAAGAGTCCCCTGCTCTACCAACTGAGCTAACGACCCAAAGCTAAAGTCCGTCGTGGCGGACTTTAGAGGAGATATCGTGTGGTGGGCCGTCAGGGGTTCGAACCCTGGACCTTGGGATTAAGAGTCCCCTGCTCTACCAACTGAGCTAACGACCCGATATCAACACGAAGCAAGAACTGGGGTGGGTAAAGGGACTCGAACCCTCGACCTACGGGACCACAACCCGTCGCTCTAGCCAACTGAGCTACACCCACCGTGTCCTGTGCGCTTCGCGCTCGATTATTATTGCAAGGAACGCCACGCGATGCAAGCCCCAATTTTCAAGAATTTTGAAAAGAGTTTTTCGGATCCATTTCGAGCAAATCCCACCGGTTTCATAGGAGTAAACTTGCCCCACTGCAAATGCTCGAAAGGACCGGCATGAAAGAACTCTCCAACCGCACGGCAACGTTTACCGATTCGGTCATCCGCCGTATGACGCGCATCTCCAACAAGTATGGCGCCGTCAACCTGTCGCAGGGCTTCCCCGACTTCGATCCCCCAGCGCAGCTGCTCAATAGTCTGGGCACCATCGCCACCGACCCCAAGCCGCTTTACCACCAGTACTCCATCACCTGGGGCTCCCAGGCCATGCGCGAGGCGCTCGCCGCCAAACAGGAGCACTTTATGGGCATGCCGGTGAACCCCAACGAGAATATCGTAGTCACTTGCGGCTCCACCGAGGCCATGATGGCCGCCATGATGACGGTCACGAACCCCGGCGACAAGGTCGTCATCTTCTCGCCGTTCTACGAGAACTACGGCGCTGACACCATTCTCTCGGGAGCCGAGCCCATCTATGTGCCGCTCAACCCGCCCACCTTTGACTTCGACCGCGAGGTCCTCGAGGCGGCCTTCCGCGACAACGACCCAAAGGCCATCGTCCTGTGCAACCCTTCCAACCCCTGCGGCAAGGTCTTTACGCGCGAGGAGCTCACCTTTATCGCCGACCTCTGCAAAAAGTACGACGCCTATTGCATCACCGACGAGGTATACGAGCACATCGTCTACGCACCCCATGAGCACGTCTACATGGCCACGCTGCCTGGCATGTTCGAGCGCACCATCAGCTGCAGCTCGCTGTCCAAGACCTACTCCATCACCGGCTGGCGTCTGGGCTACACTATCGCCCCTGCCGAAATCACCGAGCGCATCAAAAAGGTCCACGACTTCCTCACCGTGGGCGCCGCCGCTCCCCTGCAGGAAGCCGTCGTCACCGCCCTCAACTTCGACGACAGCTATTACCAGGAGGTCCTCGACCTCTACACCGCCAAGCGCGACCTGTTCTGCCAGGGGCTCGATAGCATCGGTCTTGAGCACAACGTACCGCAGGGCGCTTACTACGTCATGATGGACATCTCTGAGTTTGGCTATGACAGCGACCTCGAATTCTGCGAGGATCTCGCGTCTAAGGTGGGCGTGGGCGCCGTGCCCGGCTCGAGCTTCTTCCGCGAGCCCGTCAACCATCTGATTCGTTTCCACTTTGCCAAGCGAGACGAGACGCTTAACGCGGCGCTGGAGAACCTCAAGTCACTACGTGATAAAATCAAGCCGCGCGGGTAAGGACGGCCCAGCAACTAAAGCAACCAAAGAAGCCTCGCACCGCCCGCCGCGTTGCGAGGCTTCTTTTTATAACGCTTTCTTAAATAGTTTAGAGCCCTATACTTTAGTCACGGAGCAACTCGTCCCAGAGAGAGGAATACTATGGCAGAACAGCAGCTTATCGGAGCGCTCGAGGCCGGCGGCACCAAGATGGTCTGCGCCACGGGCTATGCAGACGGTACGGTCCTGGAGCGTGAGCAGATCGCGACCACGACCCCGCAGGAGACCGTTGAGGCCGTCAACGCATGGTTTGCCGACAAGGGCATCGCCGCGCTGGGCATTGGCGCCTTTGGCCCCACCGCAGTCAACCCCGCCTCGCCCCAATACGGCAAGATCCTGGAGACGCCCAAAACGGCATGGCGCTACTTTGATCTGCTGGGCACCATCCAAAACGAGCTCAAGGTCCCCTGCGGCTACGACACCGACGTCAATGTCGCCTGCCTGGGCGAGGTCACCTTTGGTTGCGCCCAGGGCCTCACCGATGTGGTCTACCTGACCATCGGCACCGGCGTGGGCGCCGGTGTGCTCTCGGGCGGCCAGCTCTTGCACGGCATGATGCATCCCGAGGCTGGCCACATCCTGGTCACGCGCGACCCGCGCGACACCATCGGCGAGCATAGCGCCTGCCCCTTCCACGACAACTGCCTCGAGGGCCTCATCGCAGGTCCCGGCGTCAAAAAGCGCTGGGATGGCAAGAGCGCCGGAGACATGGCCGATGACCCGGAGGCCATGGACCTGCTCGCCGGCTATCTGGCACAGGCACTCATGACCTACACGCTGTGCTACGCGCCGCAAAAGATCATCATCGGTGGCGGCGTGGCCGACCACACCCCCATCGTGCCGCTCGCGCGCAAGAAGTGCGCCGAAATGCTCAACGGCTATATCGTCACGCCCGAGGTCAACGACATCGATAACTACATCGTCAACAACAGCCTCGAGGGCAAGCAGGGCATTATGGGTTGCCTGGCCCTGGGCGCACAGGCGCTTCAGTAGCAGACGCACCCACAGGGCGTGGCGCGCCCGGCAAATCCAACCTACGGAACGACGCCACCACGCCCTATATAAGCCCTCTAATAAAAAAGGCCGCCTAGCACCAAGCATACGTCCTAGGCGGCCTTTTTGGCACATATGAGCGATCGTAGTAGATATCGGAGCACAACGCCCGTTGCCGCTCCACAGCAGTCGATCATCACATCGGTGATCATGCCGGCGCGTCCCGGCACAAAGAGCTGAATCGTCTCGTCGATCGAAGGAATCAGCAGCAGGAACACCGCCGTGGGCAGCAGCACGTCAAAGGTGCGCCGGCCCTCAAAATCAAAGGCGTGCGTTGCCAAGATGCCGAGCACCATATACTCGGTAAAATGCGCGCACTTGCGAACAACAAAGTTGGTCACCCATTCATATGGAAGTCCCACGCCGTGCAGGAAACCGCGGATAGCTTCCATGACCGTTAGGCTCAGCGAGCCCGACCCCGAGCCGGGAACCAGCGAATTGCCCCAGATCAAGAGCGCCATCAGGCAGGTCACGACCGCCCATTTTCGATTGATCTTAACCATGCAGAAGTTATGCCTCCGCGCGGAGCGGCGCGAAGCTGGCGGTACCGCCCTCGATAACGCTCAGGTAGGCACGGCCCGTACGCTTGGCGGTAGAGGACTGCAGGCGCTCGATCTCCTCCTCGAGGATCTGATTGACGCGCTCGTGACGACGGTTTTCCATAATGCCGGCGGCAATAGCCTCGGCCCGCTCGATGCTCTCGCGCGAGATACGGGCAGTATCCTCGGGGAACACAGCGCTGTGACGGCCGACATAGGCGGGGGCAGC
Organism: uncultured Collinsella sp.; assembly: GCA_902467875.1. Classification (GTDB taxonomy): domain Bacteria; phylum Actinomycetota; class Coriobacteriia; order Coriobacteriales; family Coriobacteriaceae; genus Collinsella. Next base: position 34,140 of record CABQWP010000009.1, read on the forward strand.
AGGCTGAGGGGCAGCGACGGGAGCGGGGGCTGCAACAGGAGCAGGCTCGTCAATCTCATCCAGAATCGCGGTGGCGGCGGCCCACATGTCCTCGTGGCCCGAGTAATCAGCCATGGGGACATCAACCTCGAGTGAGGCATCCGGAAGGTCGCCGGTGTCGATGCGATCTTGGGCATCAATCGATGCGGTGATGGCTGCAGGCTCATCGAGGTCATCGAAATCGATATCCGCGGCACCGGAGATGATAGGCATGCTGGCGAGGTTTACATTGTACGGCGCAGCCTCAGCCGCCTGCTGCTGGGCAGGAGCGCCCCACAGCGAGCTTTCGGCGGCACGGCGGGCGGCAACGGCCTCCTCGTCCGCGGCCATGGCTTCATCAACGTACGAATTGTCGGCAGAAGCGTTCGCGTCCGCCGAGGTAGCACTGTAGGCGTTATTGGCTGCCGCGTTGGCGACAAGTGCCACGAAAGCCGCCGTGCTGCCCGCAGGGGCGGCCTGGGAGCCAGATACGGCGCGTGCCGCGGCGGCGATGTCGTCGCGATTGAAGGAGCCGGTCTGCCCGCCGTTGGTGAGCTCGTCGATGGCGACTTGATAGACGTCGCGCGAGTGTGCAGGGTCGCAGCTCACCGGCGAATCGTCGTCGAGCATACTGTCGATCATGGACCAAGCCTCGGCCTCGTCCATGGCATCTGCGGCTCGAGCGATGGTAGGGACACCATCATCGGTATGACGGCGCTGGAACGCACCAGTCAGGCCGGAAAGGAATGCCGAGGTAGACTGCTCCGACTGAGCCTGAGAAGCAGAAGCGGTAGCATAAGGAGTCGCATCCTGCTGCTGAGCTGGAATCGAGGCGGTCTTGAACTCGCTTTGATGCTGATTGAGATTGGCGGCACCGCCCATGGCATCGGGCTGGAACAGACGCTCTTCACGCTGCGCATGGTACTCGGAGATACCCAGCGAGGCGGCATAGATACCCACGCCCGCCACCGCGCCCACGGCGAAGGGAACCGCACCCGCCACGACCGTCTCGTTCACCGACGAAAACGGTAGCGTCGCGGCATACATAACCACGGGAGCGGCAAGGCCGATCCCGCACGAAAGTCCGGCAAGGACTGCTCGTTGTGTTGCATCAGAAGAAGCCATGAGCTCTCCCCATCTTCCAGCACCCAAATCGCATCATTCAGTTGGCTGCGCGAGAGAAGATGAAGCGGGGCTATGCCCCAAAGCAACGGTATATGGTTCGTTTCATCTGCGTTTTCCGTCGCGAAGCTTAAAAGCTATTATGCGAAACCGCCCTGTCGATTGCAAGCGACGATGTCGGATTGAAACGGGAAACCTGCTGCTTGCCAGTCTTATGGTCGATAACTGGCGCCGAGTGGCGATATAAAAAGGGCCGAGGCGCAAGCCCCGACCCTTCATCGCGCCGGCAATAACGCCGCGTGCGGTTGACGACTTAGAACGTCTGCTCGTAGTCGCTATGCTTTTTGGCCGAACGCACCAGGAACTCCTGGTTGGTGTTGGTGCCCTTGAGGCCCTTGATAAACGATGCGGCCGCGCGCTCGGTATTGTTCATGCCGGCGAGGATGCGACGCAGACCAAAGACAAACGGGCGCATCTGCTCGTCGACCAGCAGGTCCTCGTTGCGCGTACCCGAGGCAACAGGGTCGATGGCCGGGAAAATGCGGCGATCGGCCAGGTCGCGGTCGAGCTTGAGCTCCATGTTGCCGGTACCCTTGAACTCCTCAAAGATGACCTCGTCCATCTTGGAACCGGTATCGATGAGTGCGGAGGCCAGGATGGTGAGCGAGCCACCGTTCTCGATATTGCGGGCTGCACCCAGAAAACGCTTGGGCGGATACAGTGCCGCCGAATCAACGCCGCCCGAAAGGATGCGGCCTGAGGCGGGCGCCGCCAAGTTGTAGGCGCGGGCAAGACGCGTGATGGAGTCGAGCACAACTACAACATCGCCGCCCAGTTCCACGATGCGCTTGGCGCGCTCGATGACGAGCTCTGCCACGCGAGTGTGGTTGTCGGCGGGCATATCGAAGGTCGACGCCACAACCTCGCCCTTGATGGAACGCTGCATATCGGTGACCTCTTCGGGGCGCTCGTCGACGAGCAGGCAGATGAGGTGCACCTCGGGGTTGTTAATCGAGATAGACTGGCAGATTTTCTTGAGGATCGTCGTCTTGCCGGCCTTAGGCGGGGACACAATCAGACCGCGCTGACCCTTGCCGATCGGCGACACGATGTCGATGGCACGACCGGTAATGGAATCCTTGCCATGCTCCATGCGCAGCGGCTCGTTGGGATAGACCGGGGTGAGGTCGCCGAACTTGGGGCGATTGCGAATCTGCTCAGGATCCATGCCGTTGACGGTCGTGATCTTGGCGAGGCCGGCGCGCTTGTCGCCGCCGCGCGAAGGACGCAGCGAGCCCTCGATGACATCGCCCGTGCGCAGACGCGCGGAACGGATGAGGTATGCGGGCACGAAGGCGTCGTCGTTGGACTTCATGTAGCCATGGGCGTGGATGATGCCGGAGCTGTCTGGGCGAATCTGCAGAATGCCCTTGATATCGCGGAAACCCTCGGCCTTTGCGGCGGTAGTGTAGATCTCCTCGACGAGCTCGGCCTTCTTCTTGCCGGTCGTCTCGATCTCGAACTCCTTGGCCTTCTCGCGCAGCTCGGCGACCTTCATGGCCGCGAGCTCCTCGCGCGAAAGCGTGGGCTCAGTCGGAGCGGCATTGCGCTCCTTATTGCGCTGCTTGCGGTCGCGCTGACGGTTGCGGCGATCGTTGTTACGCTCGTCCTTGCGCTCGTTGCGGTCATTACGCTCGTCGTTGCGCTTGTGCTGACGGCGGTTGGGGCGAGCGCTCTCTTCGGTCTCGACGGGGGCGGTGCCATCGGTTGCGGAGGCGTCTTCGTTAGCCGAAGCATCATCGCTGGCCTCGGCATTGGAATCGCCCTGCGGCTCGGCCTCGGCATGCTGCTCGACGGCCTTGGCCTTAGCGGACTTCTTGCGACCGCGCTTGGGCTTCTCGGACGCAGACTGTTCGACGTCTTGGGGCTCGGCGGCATCAGTCGATGCATCGGCGGTCGTCTCGGCGGAAACCTCGGACGCACCCTTCTTGGCAGCCTTGGCCTTGGACGTGCGCTTAGCAGCAGTACGATGGCTGCGACCAGGACGGACGTCGGCGGGCTCGACATCGGCAGAAACGGCCTCGGAAGTCGTAGCATCCTGGACGGGCGCGTCGGCAGCGGTTGCAGGCTCGGCGGTCGCCGCAGCATCCCGAGCGGCGGCGGCTGCGGCTGCGGCCTTCTCGGCCTCGACGAAAGCCTTGGGCTTGCGACCGCGACGGTGCGGGCGCAAAGCCGGATCGACAACGGGAACTTCGCTGGCCTCGACAGGCGCAGCGGGCTCAACAGGCGATGTGCCCTCCCCTGCCGCGGAACGAACCGAAGCCTCGGTGAGCTCGAGGGTTACCTGATCGGCAACCTGCTCGGCCTTAGCAGCCGTGCGACGGCGTGTGCGCGGTGCCGGCTTCTCGGTCGGCTGGTCGGCGGCAGGTGTCTCGGGCGCAAACGGAGCTGCAAGCTCGGTCAGAGCCGCGGCCTCGCGCTCGGCAGCACGACGGCGGGCGCGCACCACCTGAGCCTCGCTAATATGCGCCAACGCACGCGCCTGCGCGACCTCATCGGAAATCGGCTCCGAGGAGTCAGCTGCAACGGTGCGCTTGACGCGCGTCGTGCGCGTGGTACGGCGCTTGGGCTTGGTGACCTCCTCGCCGTCAGCAGCAGACTTGGCCGTGCGGCGCGTACGCTTGGGCTTTGCCGGAGCAGCCTCCTCACAAGTTGCAGGCACGGCCTTCTCAGCCGCTGAAGGCGTAGGCGTCGAAGCAGCCTTAGGCGTCTCAGGAGCCGAGGCTTGCGCGGGCGCCGCGACCTGGTCCGACACAACCGGTGCAGCGGGAGCGGCTTGCGTCGTCGTTATTTCGTTTTCTTGCTGTTGATCAGACACAGTGTTTGCTCAACTTTCTTTTCAAGCCCTGTGATCACATGCTCCCTGCATAAACCTTCAGGGCGGCTAAACAGTCTAGTTCCGTCAAATACCGACGGACATCATTGATCTGTATCGAGATGATTGCGTCATATACGCAGCGTTAGTGTAACACAACCGCAACCACCTGCAACTTAGTCATTGGGAACGCTCTTAAACGACTAGTCAAAAGGGGCACTCTTTGGTTTAGCACCCACAAATCTGACTGCCTCCGCCAAAACTATGACGGTTTACTACGATGAATCGCTCAACCGCGACCACTCCTAAACTTGTTGAACTAAAACCGCAGGTAGATGCCTTGCACTTTTTTGCGAAAAGCCGGCGTGGTTGGAATTTCTCATTTCATCGTAGTAAACCGGCATAGTTTCGTATTTCCAGCAGTTCCAAATTCGTCAATACGTCGGCGTTTGCAAAAAGCCCGACCTCCGTGGGAGATCGGGCTTTCAAGGCTTAGTTAAACCAAGTCTGTACGGTCAAATGACCCGTAGCTTACATCTGCTCGGGCGCGGAAACGCCAACGAGGGTGAGCACCAGGGCGAGCGTCACACGGACGGCATCGCAAGCGGCCAGACGGGCACGCGAAAGCTCGGGGTCGACGGGACGGCCCTCGCTCGGCAGCACCTGACAGGCAGCGTAGAAGCTGTGGAAGTCGCCGGCGAGTTCCTCAGCAAAGTGCGTCAGACGGAACGGGGCGCGGTCGCGAGCGCAGCTGGCGATGAGGTCGGTGAGCTCGTTGAGCTTGCGCGAAAGGGCGAGCTCGGTCGGGTCGGTCAGCAGCGAGTAATCGACGTTCTCACCGATGGCCTTGGCGGCGACGGCCTTCATGCCCATCTCGTCAGCCTGCTCGGGCGTAACGTCAGCGGCACGGCGCAGGATGGAGCACACGCGGGCGTGAGCGTACTGCACGTAGTACACCGGGTTGGAGTTGTCGCGCTTCTTAACGGCCTCAATATCGAAGTCGACCATCTGGTTGGAGCTCTTGGAGATGAGCGTGTAGCGAGCGGCATCGGAGCCGACCTCGTCGACAAGCTCCTGCAGGGTCACCATGGTGCCCTTGCGCTTGGACATACGGACGGGCTTGCCGTTACGCAGCAGGTTGACGAGCTGGCCCAGCAGAACCTCAAACTTGCCGGGATAGCCAAGAGCGTCGCAGACGCAGCGGACACGCTCGATGTAGCCGTGGTGGTCGGCACCCCAGATGTCGATGACGTGGTCGACGCGCTGGAACTTATCCCAGTGATAGGCAACGTCGGAGGCGAAGTAGGTGTACTCGCCATCGGACTTGATCAGAACGCGGTCCTTGTCATCGCCCAGGTCGGTGGAGCGGAACCACAGGGCGCCGTCCTTGGTGTAGAGGTAGCCCATCTTGTCGAGCTTCTCAAAAGCGCGGTCGACGGCGGAGGTGCCGGCGGTCTCGCCCTCGGTGTCCTTCACATACAGCGAGCGCTCGGAGAACCAACGATCGAAGTCGCAATTGACGGCGTGGCAGAGGTCGCGCATGTTGTCGACCATCTTTACATAGCCGCGCTCGCGGAAGCTCTCCATGCGCTTCTGCGGATCGGCGTTGACCCACTTATCGCCGTCGGTGCGCCAGAACTCGGCGGCCTCGTCGATGATGTAGTCGCCGCCGTAGGAGTCCTTGCCCAGAGTCTCGGCAAAGTTGTCCTGGTACGGATGGGTCTCGGGGTGCTCGTCGTTCTCGTCGGCAACAAAGGCGTCGCGGTCTGCGATCAGCAGCTTGTGAGCCTCGTCGATATCCACACCCTGCTTGGCGATGATGTCGGCAAGCTGCATATAGCGCGTGCTGATGGAGTTGCCGAAGGTGTTCATCTGAGAGCCGTGGTCGTTGATGTAGAACTCACGCTGGATGTCGTAACCGGCGTGGTCCATAACACGGCAAAGGGAGTCGCCCAGAGCGGCCCAGCGGCCATGGCCGATGTGCATGGGGCCGACGGGGTTGGCGGAGACGAACTCGACCTGGGTCTTCAGGCCGCCACCGACGTTGGACTTAGCGAAGTCCATGCCCTTCTCGCGGGCCTCGCCGAAGATGGCATTCTTGACGGCAACGGAGAGGTAGAAGTTGATGAAGCCGGGGCCTGCGATCTCGACCTTCTCGATCGCGGGGTCCTCGGGCATATGGGCAACGATGGCCTCGGCGATCTTGCGCGGGGCGCAGTGGGCCAGCTTGGCGGACTTCAGGGCCATGGTAGAGGTCCACTCGCCATGAGAAGTGTCAGCCGGTCGCTCGATAGCGCAATCGTCAAGTTCAAATGCGGAAAGGTCGCCGGCCTCCTGGGCCGCAGCAAGCGCAGCGCGTACCAGCTCTTCAATCTTCTCGGGCATAGATCCTCCTTGTGTTAAAGCCCCCGAGCTCTTGGTCACTCGTAGGGCAAAAGCCAGAGTTTGTAGCACTCTATCACAAGCGACGGGCACTGTCGCAGGGTAAAGCTAATAGATATTGCATATGCACAAAAATGACTACAGCTTGTATGGAGTCACTCAAAGATGCCGGTCTGCCTGCAGATTATGCAGGCGTTGAAAATGCATAAAGGTGTGAATGAGCTGCGTCTGTTATCGAATACTCTTACCTATCAGAGTTGTGTGCTTTTCCTGCATAAAGTAAGGGTTTGCGCACGTCAGCGTGTTATTCTAGACATACGTAAATTCGTATAAGTTGGAGGTAGCATGTTCTCAATCGGTCAACACGTCATTCATCCGGGCCAGGGAGTCTGCACCGTCGTCGGTTTTAGGGACGACACACCGCAGCCCATGCTGCTGCTCGAGACCAAGCAGGGACATGCGCAGACGATCCTCATGTACCCCGTGGCGCAGGCCGACCGTTTGCACGCAGCCATCTCGCAGCAAGATGCCGAGCACCTGCTGAGCCACTATGACGAGCTGGAGTGCGACACCTTTACCGAGCGCAACAGCTCGCTTGAGGAGACGCACTTTAAGCAGCAGCTCAAGCTGGGCGCACCCGAGACGGTCCGCGTGGCAAAGACCATGATGCACCGCATTCGCCAGGCCGAGGAAGCTGATAAAAAACCCAGCTCCTACTACATGCGCGTACTCAAGGAGGCCAAGCGCCGCTCCATCGAGGAGTTCGCCGTGGCCTTGGGCGTCACCGAGGAGGACGCCGAAGCCCGCCTAGCCCAAGCCGCCCTCAACTAACCCATCCGCGCCAAAAACCACCACAAAGGGGACAGGCACCTTTGTGGTGGTTTTCTTGTTCTAGTAGTATTCATTCTCATCGATACCCACGAGCACAAGGAGTCTCTTATGGCAGAGCCGCTTACCGCCGGAATCACCCGCGACCGCGCGTTCGAACTGCTCAATGAGCACAACAAGGACCCGTTCCATATCACCCATGGCGAGACGGTCGAGGGCACTATGCGCTACTTTGCGCGCGAGTTCGACCCCGAGAACGAGGAGTTTTGGGGCATCGTCGGTCTGCTGCACGACCTGGATTGGGAGGAGCATGAGGACGACCCCATGAACCACACCATCTATGCTGCCGAGATTCTTAAGGGCGAAGGTGCGTCTCCCGAGCTCATTCGCGCCATCCAGACGCACACGTCGGACTTCAATACCTCGCTGCCCAAACCCGAGCTGCAGATGGAAAAGATCCTGTTTGCCTGCGATGAGCTCACCGGCCTGATCGGCGCTGCAGTCATCATGCGCCCGAGCAAGAGCGTTATGGACTTTACGACCAAGTCGCTCAAGAAGAAGTTCAAGGACAAGCGCTTTGCCGCCGGCTGCTCGCGCGACGTGATTTCGCAGGGTGCCGAGATGTTGGGCTGGGAGCTCCCCGAGCTCTTTGACCGCACCATCGCGGCCATGCAGTCCTTCGCCCCCGACCGCGATACCTTCCAGGCCTAACCGCCCACGCCACCTAAAACCACCACAAAGGGGACAGGCACCTTTGTGGTGGTTTTTGTTTGCGCGGGCGTTAGGGGCGGACCTGGCCGGTGCCGCGGAGCTTGTATTTGTAGGTGGTGAGGGCCTCGGCGGCAAAGGGGCCACGGGCGTGGAGTTTTTGGGTCGAGATGCCGATCTCGGCACCCAGGCCAAACTCGCCGCCGTCAGTGAAGCGAGTGCTGGCGTTGGAGTACACGGCCGAGGCATCGACAGCATCGAGGAAGCGCTCGCAAGCATCCGTATCCTCGGCAACGATGGCCTCGGAGTGCATCGTGCCGTAGCGGTTGATGTGTGCGATGGCCTCTTCCTCGTTTGCCACGACCTTCACGCTCATCTCGAGCGCCAGGTACTCGCGACCCCAGTCCTCCTCAGTCGCGGCGACGTAGTCATCGCCCTCCACAAGCCCGGCATCGGCGCATGCGGCGCAGGTTGCCTCGTCGCCGTGCATGAGCACGCCGTGGTCATGCAGCACGGTCACGACCGCGGGCAAAAACGCATCGGCCACAGCACGGTCGACCAGCAGCGACTCGGCGGCATTGCACACGCCTACGCGCTGGGTCTTGGCATTAACGATAATGTTGAGCGCCTTATCAAAGTCGGCGGATTCATGCACGTAGATGTGGCAGTTGCCCGTGCCCGTCTCGATCACCGGCACAAGCGACTCGCGCACGCAGCGCTGGATCAGGCCTGCACCTCCGCGCGGAATGAGTACGTCGACAATACCGCGGAGCTTCATGAGCTCGCCGGTGGCCTCGCGGTCGGTGGACTCGATCATCGACACGGCCTCGCGCGGGAAGCCCTTGGCCTCGAGCGCATCGGCCAGCAGCTCGGCGATCATGGCACACGAGTGATAGGCCAGCGAGCCGCCGCGTAGAATGCAGGCGTTGCCGGTACGGATGCAGATGCCTGCGGCGTCGGCCGTCACGTTGGGGCGCGCCTCGTAGACCATGGCGACCAGGCCCAACGGCACGCTCACGCGGGTCAGGTCCACACCGCTCGCAAGCACGCGGTGGTCGAGCACGCGGCCGACGGGATCGGGCAGCTCGGCGAGCTTCTCCAAACCGGCGGCCATGCCCTCGACGCGCTCAGGCGTCAGCAGCAGACGGTCGAGCAGACCGGCCGAAGTGCCCGCATCGCGCGCGGCGGACATATCGAGCTCGTTGGCGGCGACGATGGAGTCGACACCGTTGCGCAGTGCTGCGGCCATGGCGCGCACGGCCTCCTGGCGCTGCTCATCGCTCGCCGTGGCAAGCGAGGCCGACGCTGCCTTGGCGGCAACGGCAAGATCGTGGACATACGTGGCTATATCGACCGACATGGGCGGCCCTTTCTCCTAGAAGTTTGCAACCATGGTAGCCGATTTGCGCATGGCCTCGCCCGCGGCGGTAGAATTGGTCAACCCGAAACACCGCAACGAACGGAAGACTCACATGGCCCTCATCACTTCGTACCACGTCCCCGGCCTTTACGTCGAGGACCACAGCATCGACGTCCCCCTTGACTGGCGCGGCCTGGAGCCGATGCTCCTGGCCGTCGGCAGTACCATGCGCCGCGGCGCTATGCCGGCACCCATCGCCGACGCGCCCGAGAGCATCAAGCTCTTCTACCGCGTGGTTTGCGCGCCCGACCGCATCAACGACGATCTGCCGCTGCTCCTGTTTTTGCAGGGCGGCCCCGGCGGCGAGAGCCCACGTCCGCTGTCGCCCACAAGCGACGGCTGGATCGAGGAGGCCGTCAAGCACTTCCGCGTGGTCCTTCCCGACCAGCGCGGCACCGGACGCAGTAGCTGCGTGGACGGACGCACGATCAAGGCACTGGGTGAGCGCGCGACGGCGGCCGGCTCCGATGCCGCACGCTCGCAGGCGGATTTCCTCAAGCGCCACCTCGCCAGCTCCATCGTGCGCGATTTTGAGTACCTGCGCCTGGTGGGCTTTGGCGGCAAGCCCTGGGTCACACTCGGGCAGAGCTACGGCGGCTTTTTGACGTTGAGCTATCTGTCGCTCTTCCCCGAGGGCATAGCGGCAAGCTTTACCTGCGGCGGCATCCCCCACGTGCCGGCGAGCGCAAGCGAGGTCTACGCGCACACCTTCCCGCGCATGGCCGCCAAGACGCAGCAGTATTACGACCGCTACCCCGCTGACGTCGACCGCGTGGCAGCCCTGGCCGATGCGCTCGAGGCCCAGAAGCCCGTGCTGCCCGACGGCTCGCCGATGACGGTCGAGCGCCTCCAGCTCATGGGCAGCGACTTTGGCATGAAGCCGAGCTTTGAGCGCATGCATTGGATTATCGATCACGCGTTTGTTACTGGCGACGGTACGCTTAGCTGCGGCTCCTCGGTATCCGACAGCTTTTTGATGCGCGCCTTCGAGCGCACCAACACGCGTACAAACCCGCTGTACTGGACGCTGCAGGAGTTTATCTACGCCGACGGCGACACCATGCCCATTCGCTGGGCCGCAGCAGAGGAGAAGGCCCATCGTGCCGAGTTCGACACCCTCGCGCGCCCGCTCATGTTTACCGGCGAGGCCATGTTCCCGTGGATGTTTGAGCAGATGCCCGAGCTTATGCCGTTTAAGCCCGCCATGGACCTGCTGATGGAAGACACCAGCTGGGACAAGATCTACGACCCGCAGCGCCTAGCCTGCAACGAAGTTCCGCTCCAGGCCGCGGTGTATTTCGACGATATGTACGTCGATTCGGGCATGCAGCTCGATACGCTCAGCCGCGTGGGCAACTCGCATGCCTGGGTGACCAACGAGTTCGAGCACGACGGCCTGCACGGCAGCGTGGTGTTCAAGCACCTCTTCGACGAAGCACTCAACCGCGGAGACCTGCGTCAGATCTTCTAGCAAAGGAGTGTCCCCACCTGCCGGCACAAAAAGAACGTCCCCAAGTGCCAACAAGTGCCGGCAACGACAATGCCGCAGGTAGAGAACGGAAAGCGAAAACGCCCCTAAGCGAGTGGCTTTAAATCGTAGGTCGAACAAAAGAAGCGAGCGCCGCCCAGAGCGAACAAGTTGGCATGAAAAAGGCGAGGCATAGACCTGATGGTCATGCCT